>JAPKZA010000337.1 GCA_026394015.1 Acidobacteriota bacterium | reverse complement strand
CGGAAGGGAGACGATGTTGGCGGCGAAAGGGGCCGGAGAGGGCGGCAATCGCTCTCTTACGCAAAGTACTTTCCCGCGAGAGGGGGTCCGGTGTCGAAAATGGGGTAATTCTGGACGGGCTCTAACTAGAACGTGATGCGGGCCTGCACCTGAATCCACCGATTCGTCGCCGATGTCTGCGCCGTGATCCGTCCGAAATTGGTCGAAAACGGGTCCGTGTTCGGAGAGTCCATCTGCGACCGATTGGCCACGTTCAAAGCGTCCAGCCGAAGCTGCATCGCCCACTTCTCGGTCATCTTGATGCTCTTCGATAGATTGGCGTTCCAGACGTTGGTCATATCCCGCCGCAGTCCGTCGATGCGCGTTGGGAAAACCCGGCGATGGAACGCGTTCGGTCCCCGCGCCTGCACCCGTTCAAAGTCGGCCGTATTGAACCAGCGCTCAAACGACCGGTTATCCACCTTCGCCACGTTGTTCACGTCGCTGCCGTAGTAGAACGCATTGCCCCAGTCGAGCAACGGCCCCGGCTGGAACTCGTAAGTGGCGGCCACCTGCCAACCACCCACCACCATGTTCATCGCCCGGCCCGCGCCGCCCATCAGCCACTTGCCTTTGCCGAAAGGCAACTCGTAGATCATCGTCCCTACAATCCGATGCGGCCGCCCGTCGTTCGACGCCCGTTCGGTCGGCGTCCGATCCCATTCGTACAGGAAGAAGTCCGCTTCCCGCAGCGTCATCCCCGTATAGCCAAAGTTGAAGTTCAACCCCTTGGCAAACCGCTTCTCCAGGTTGATCTGCAACTCGTGCGACTTCGTGTACGACTCGGGAGTCGTATTATTCGTCAGGTTGTTCATGTGCGGAAACTGCCGCAGCAACTGGTTCCGCCGAATGATGTTCGCCGTGAAAAAGCCCTGCGTATTCATGTCCGCCCACAACTGCGGCGAAAACTGCGACCGATCAAAATTCCCAATGAAAAACGGGTTCGGCACGTTCGCGTTCAGGCTATTCGCAATCGCGTCATTCCGCACATTCCCGTTCGCCCAATACTGCTCCGGCAGAAAATCCTGCCGCTGGCCAATCGAGATCCGGTCCGAATAAGCACCGGCATAGGCAACGTCGAGCACCATCCCCGGACCCACCTTCTGCTGCACCCCAATCCGCCACCGCTGTTGCCGGGCATGAGGCTGATTGAAGTCCGTAAACCCGAAACCTCGACCGCTGCGCGCCGAACTCCCCAAGCCGTCCCGCGTCGGAACGTCGAACCGCGAACCGTCCGCCCGCACCGGGAAAGGATCGTTCAACGGGCTCCGTCCATTGCTCGGATTCGCATTCGCCGGGAAGTTCCAGTTCACACCAAAGTCCGTCGTCGCCACGGTCGATGTCGTCCGCGAAAACCCGAACTGATCGGGCCCAAAGTTCATCACGTTCAGCGTGTCGAAGAAGATGCCGTAGCCGCCCCGAATCACCGTATTATTCCCCAACCGATACGCCGCGCCGATCCGCGGCAGCACCATCAACTGATTCTGAAACCATCGCCGCGACGCGCCATCCGCGCCCACGTACCGGTTCCCGCCCTTCACAATAAACTGGCTCGCCGGCAACTCCGGAATCGGGTTCCGCGCATACGCCGCCTGCGCCGCCGCCGCGATCGGCAACGTCGCGTTCGGGTCAAAGCCCCCGATCATCCGGTTGTACCGCTCCGTCGGGCCTAACTCATACTCCATCCGCAAACCCAGGTTGATCGTCAACCGATCCGTGATCCGCCAGCCGTCCTGCACAAACCAACCGTAGTAAGGGTTATGCATCGCGAAATTGTCGTTGGTCGCAATGCTCAAACCGTTCGGCGTTCCCAGAATGAACGACGCCCAGCCCAAGCCCAAATTCGACGAAGGCGTAAAGCCGTCATCGTTCCTCCGAGTGTAGGAATCGCTGAAAGTAAAGTTACCGCTCGTGTTGCCACCGCCACCGCCGGTCCGGAACATGTTCCGGTTGTCGAACGCCGTTCGCAGCGTATGGCGACCCATGATCTTGGTCAGCTCTAGTTTCACTGTCGTCTGCCGCGTCCGCGTCCACGTCGGCAATCCTCCCGGGCTGATCTGCGAGTAGCCACTGACGTTCATCAGCGGCAGCAGCGCCAGGTCACCCGCCTTCGCGTCCAAGTAACTCGGTAGCCCCAGCGTACTCGGCTTGAAGTTCCGACCGTACGGCTGCACATTGCCTTCCCGGAACTGGTTCATCGCGATGTTGAAGTTCCAGATCGTGGTCGAGTTCTGGGTGTATACCACGTCACTGCTGTCCGAAACAACTCGAGAACGGGCGACACGTGTTGTAAACATGGGTCTTAAGCCGTTGGAATTGAGTTCGGAAAGTTGAGGTCTAGTTTTTCGGGTTACTGTCTCCTGTCCAAGAAGATTGCCCGTGGGCAT
>JAPKZA010000374.1 GCA_026394015.1 Acidobacteriota bacterium | reverse complement strand
GTGCTGGGTTCATGAAGTCGATGGCGTAGGGGATGCCGTTTTCGACGGCGAATTCGACGGTGTTGAGGTCGTAGCCGAGGGCGCGGCAGAGTTTGAGGGCGTCGGCTTCGACGCGGGCGAGGAGGGCGGGGTCGTAGGCGGGGGGATCGAGGACGTAGCGGTGGGCGGGGGCGCGGCGGGGGTCGTAGGGCATGATGCGGACCTTCTCCTGGCCGATGACGTAGCAGCGGAAGTATTCGACGAAGTTGACTTCGGATTGGAGGACCATGCCGAGGGTGCCGGTCTCGTTATAGGCGTCGTAGAGTTCCTGGGGGTTGTCGACTTTGTAGACGGACTTCCAACCGCCGCCGAGGTGGGGCTTGAGGAAGGCGGGGAAGCCGATGTAGTCGAAGACCTCTTCCCAGTTGAGCGGGTACATGAGGTTGCGCATCGACTGGGCCGTGGTGCCTTCGGGATGGCTCTTGTGGGGGAGCATGACCGTGCGCGGGGTGGCGACGCCCATTTTGGAGGCGAGGGCGTAGTTGAAGAATTTGTCGTCGGCGGACCACCAGAAGGGGTTGTTGATGATGCGAGCCCCGCACAGGGCTTCGTTTTTGAGCCAGGCGCGGTAGAAGGGGATGTCGTGGGAGATGCGGTCGACGATGACGTCGTAGCCGTAAGATTCGGCCATCTTGAAGGCGCCGATGCGGACATGTTCGGCGACGATGCCGGGGATGGCGCGGGCGTTGATGTGGTCGACGAGGGCGGGGGGAAACGTCGTTTCCATTCCGTATAGAATACCGATGCGCTTCATGGACTAAAGTTTAGCCGAAAAACTTAGTGGCCATGGCGTGCCACCAAGGCCAATCGTGTCCGGCGCCATCGCCCCAGATGTCGAGGGTGTGGGGGATGTCTTTGGCTTGGAGAATCCGGCTGAGGCGATCGTTTTCGGGGCGACAGAAATCGCCTTCGCCGGCGGCGAGGACGATTTTCATTTGGCGCATGTGAAGAAGGGCGCGGGAGTCGGAGAGATTGGGGAGGAAATCGGGGGGGCAGTTGAAATAGACGTTGTCGTCGTAGTAGCCGTCGACGAATTGGTGGATGTCGAAGGCTCCGCCGAAGCTGGCGAAACCGGAACACAGCTCGGGATGGCGGAGGGCGAAGTTGGCGGCGTGGTAGCCGCCGAAGCTGCAACCGGTGGGGAAGATCTTGGGGGAGTTGTTGCGCCGTCGGATCAAGGGGAGGACTTCGTCGAGGAGGTAGTGTTCGTATTGGCCGTGGCGGAGAACGCGGTCGCGGGGGTGAATGGCTTTGTTGTACCAGGATTCGGCGTCGACGCTATCGACACAGAAGGCTTGAATGACGCCGGCTTCGTAGGCTCCGGCGGCGGCGCCGATCATGTCGCGCTGTTCGTAGTCGAAGAAGCGGCCCATGGAGGTGGGGAAGACGAGGAGGGGTTGGCCTCCGGATCCGAAGACGAGCATCTCCATTTCCCGCTGCAGAGAGAGACTAAACCATTTAATTGATTCGCGATTCAAGTTTTTATTGTAGCGGTAGGATGAAAGAGCGTGCGATTCTTACTTCTTCTTGGGTTCGTTGGACTGGGGTGGGCGCAAGATCCTCTGGAGGGGATGGTGGTGAATGGGTTCAGTGGGAGCCCGTTGGGGCAGGTGGCGGTCTACATCTACGATGAGGCGGGGATTTCATTCGATGCGATGACCGACGCTTCAGGGCGATACCGGTTTGTGAGGGCGAAGCCGGGACTGGTTCGCCTGCGGCCGACAAAGAGGGGATTCTTTGCGGATGGGGGACTGGACCAAAGGGTGGACGTCACGGCAGGGATGGGGACGACCGTTCCGGTGTTGAAGCTGTGGCCGGGAGGGGTGATTAGCGGGACGGTGACCGACGAGGCGGGCGAACCGATGGCCGAGGTGTCGGTGACCGTGTTGCGCCGGGGGTATCCCCATGGCCGGCGGCATATGGTGCACGTGACGCGCACGATTACCGACGACCGTGGAGAGTATCGGCTATATGGGTAGCGGCAGGACACCTATTTCGTGTGTGCGCACCCACTTGCGATTACAGGGCCAGCTTTACTACGCCAAGTAATGGGATCGCAAGCGAGGGGCTTTGCAGGGCCGACGCTCGTCTATCCACCGACGTTCTACCCTCTGGCGACCGAAGCGGCCAAGGCGACACCGGTGGCGGTGAGGCCGGGGCAGGAGCAGAGCGGGGCGAACATTTCGCTGCGACTGGTGACGGGGTTTCGGTTGTCCGCCCGATTCATGAATGGTTTGACGAATGCCCCGCTGAGCGACGCGGGACTTTTGATTTCCTCGCGGAATTATCCGGTAAGTTCAGGATCGAGAGTCATCGGGGGGAGCAACCAATGGGCGATCGGGTTAGTGCCGGGGATCTACGATTTGACTAGCAGCAGCAGCTTCGGGAATCTGCCGCTCCATGGGCATCTAGTGCTGGAGCTGAGAGGGGACAGGGACGACGTCGTGGTCACGTTACAGCCGCAGGTTCAGGTGCGGGGCAAGGTGCGGGGCAAGGTGCGGGGCAAGGTGCGGGTGGCGGGGGAGGGCTCGCTGGACATGTCTACGTTGCTGGTGGGAGTTGAGTCCGGGGAGGACGCGGTTGGTTCGGGAGTGGCGGTCCCGGCGAACGCCGATGGGACGTTTGCGATGGGTTCCTTGCAGGCGGGGAAGTATTCGTCGAAATTAACTGGATTGCCGGCGGGAGCTTATCTGCAGTCGTTGCAGATTGGGGAACAGGAGGCAACGCTGGACTTGAGCGCGGCGGCGGGGCAGACAATCGAGACGACGTGGGGGGTTGCGATGAGAGCTGGGAAAGTGAGGGGACGGACGTCGCCGGGCGTGGTCGTTGCCCTCGTGCCTGCGGCGGACCAAGCGCTGCGGCAGAGCCGGTATCAGACGGTAGTGGCGGACGCCGAAGGCAGGTACGAATTCAACGGGGTAGCGCCGGGGAGCTACCAGGTTTATGCGTTTACCAAGGTGGAGCCGGGGGCTTGGATGGATGATTCGTTTTTGGCGGGATGGGCGGTGGACGGGGTGGTGGTGAAGGTGGAAGAGCGGCAGACGAAGTCGGTGGACGTTACGGCGCAAGCGGGCTGAGGGGGTGACAGAGCGGTAGGATGAAAGAGCGTGCGATTCTTACTTTTTCTTGGGTTGGTTGGCTTGGCGTGGGCGCAGGATCCTTTGGTGGTGGAGGGGACGGTGGTGAACGCTTTGAGCGGAGCACCATTGCGGATGGTGAGCGTTCAGCTCTACGGTCCGGCGATGGCCACGGCGGTTGTGGTGACCGATGCGACGGGAAAGTTCCGATTCGTGGGGGTGAAGCCGGGGCGATATCAACTACGACCGGAGCGGAACGGATTTTTTACGGATGGGGCGGCTGATCCGGCGGTGGAGCTGAAGGCGGGAGAGGGGACGACGGCGGCCCCGATCAAGCTATGGCCGGGGGGAGCGATTAGCGGCGCGGTGCTGGATGAAGAGGGCGAGCCGGTGGTGGGGGCGCAGGTGACTTTGTCGCGACGAGCGTATGTGGGCGGCCATCGGCAGATGGTTCCCGTGGCCAATGCGGCGACGGATGATCGGGGGCAGTATCGATTGTTCGGTCTGCGGCAGGACCAGTATTTCGTCCGCGCCGTTGCACCGCGAGTGGCTGGCCAGACGGTGCTGTATCCACCGACCTTCTACCCGGTGGTGACTGACGTCGACAAGGCGTCTCCGCTGGTGCTGGCGGCGGGTCAGGAGCAGCGGGGGATCAATATTGCGTTGCGGCCGACGACCGGCTTTCGATTGGCGGGACGGGTGATGAATGGGCTGACGAATACTCCGCTGACGAGTACGAGTGTTTCGATCACTCCGCGCGGGATTGGGCTGTCCCCAGTGGACGTGCCGCCGACGGTGAGTGTGTTCGACGCGGGTGGGAAGTTCGCGGTCAGTGGAGTAATGCCGGGGCAGTATGACTTGGCGAGTAACTTCTACTACGACAAGCGAACGATTCAGGCGCATTTGTTGGTGGATGTGCGCCGGGACATGGAGGACGTCGTGTTGACGCTGCAGCCGGGGGTGCAGTTGCGGGGGCGGATCCGGGTGGAGGGGGAAGGGGCGGTGAACCTGAGTAGTCTTCGGGTGGCGATTGAGACAGCGGAGGACATGATTGGGGGCGGGGGATCGGCGCGGGTAAATGCGGAGGGCGGCTTCGAGATTGGGCCGTTGTTGCCGATGCGGTATTCGCCGAATCTGCATAATTTGCCGGCGGGGGCGTATCTGCAAGGAGTGAAGATGGGGGAGCAGGAAGCGACTTTTGATTTGACGGCGGCGGCGGGGCAGACGATAGTGACGGTTTGGGTGGTTTCGATGAAGGGCGGGAAGGTGATGGGGAAGACGGCGGCGGGGGCGGTAGTGGCGCTGGTGCCGGCGGCGGATGAGGCGTTGCGGCAGAGTCGGTATCGGGCGGTGGAGGCAGATAGTGAGGGGCGATACGAGGTGACCGGGGTGGGGCCGGGGAGGTATCAGGTTTACGCGTTTACCAAGGTGGAGGCGGGGGCTTGGATGGACGATACGTTTTTGGCTGGGTTGGCTGATGGTGGGGTGGCGGTGAAGGTGGAGGAGAAAGAGACGAAGGCGGTGGACGTTAAGGCGCAATGATCGACGCGGCGTTGGTGAAGCGGGTGGCGGCGGAGAACGGGTTTACTTTGGCGGGGATAGCGCCGGTGGGGCCGTATGCGGACCATGCGAAGTACATGGGCTGGGCGGAGCGGGGGTTGGCAGGGCGGATGGGCTACTTGACCGACCATCGGGCAGACAAGCGGGGAGACGTGCGGACGCTGCTGCCTGCGGCGCGGAGTGTGTTGGTGGTGGGGCAGTTGTATAACTCGCCGGTGCCTTACTCGACCTCGTTCAATGATGCCGAGCGGGGGTGGATTTCGCGGTATGCGTGGGGCGAGGATTACCATCGGACGTTGCGGGCGGGGCTTGAGCGGGTGGTGGCGGCGATAGGGGAGCGGGCGGATTTTGAGTACAAGGTTTGCGTGGATACGGCGCCGGTGTTGGAGCGGTCGCTGGCTCGGTTAGCGGGGTTGGGGTGGATTGGGAAGAATACGTGTTTGATCAACCAGGGGCAGGGTTCGTGGTTCTTTTTGGGCGAGGTGATTTGGTCGCTGGAGTTGGAGGTAGATGGTCCGCCGGCGGACCGTTGTGGGACGTGTACGCGGTGTATCGATGCGTGCCCGACGGCGGCGCTGGATGGGGGGGAGTTGGATGCCCGGCTCTGTATCGCTTATTTGAATATTGAGTTGAAGGGGACGGTGCCGGAAGAGTTGCGGGGCGCGATGGGGCGGCAGGTATTTGGGTGTGACATTTGCCAGGATGTTTGCCCGTGGAATGGGCGGGCGGCGGCGGTGGGAAATGATGGGGCGATAATTGATCCGCCGCTAGATAGGCTGGCGGCGTTGAGCCGGGAGGAGTTTGGGGCGATGTTCGCGGGGACGCCGGTGGAGCGGACGCGGTATCAGGGTTTTTTGCGGAACGTGTGCATCGCGATGGGGAATGCGGGATTAGAACGATTCCGGGGGCCGTTGGAACGGTTGGCAGCGGGGGGCGATATAGTGGTCGAAGAACATGCCCGGTGGGCTTTGCAGCAACTATGAACTTACTTTGGCTGGCGATTTTGGTTCCGGCGGCGCTGACGGCGCAGTCGGTGAGCAAGGGTTTTGACCATTTTTACAATTTGGAGTATGAGCCGGCGATTGTGATCTTCGAGAGTGAGATTGCGGCGCGGCCGAACGAGCCGGCGGGGTATAACCATTTGGCGCAGGCGATTTTGTATCGGGAGATGGATCGAGCGGGGGCGCTCGAGAGCGAACTGGTGACGGGGAATAATCCATTTTTGCAGCGGGGCAAAATTGTGGCGTCGCCGGCGGAGCAGAAACGATTTGATAGTTCGATTGACCGGGCGATTGCGTTGAGCGAGGCACGGTTGGCGACGAATCCGAAGGACTTGGATGCGTTGTATTTTCTGGGGGTGGCGCACGGTTTGCGGGCGAATTATAACTTTTTGATTCGTAAGCTTTGGCGGGAGGCGTTGAAGGAGTTTACGGTGTCGCGGAAGTTACAGATGCAGGTGACGCAGGCGGATCCGAGCCGGATTGATGCGTTTTTGGTGCAGGGGGTGCACGACTACGTGGTGGGGAGTTTGCCGTTTACATGGAAGCTGCTGGGGTTTTTGATTGGATTTCGCGGGGACCGGGAGGGTGGGCTGCGGATGGTGGAACTGGTTGCGGCGAAAGGCGATAAGAACAAAGTGGATGCGATGATTGCGCTGGCGGTGGCCTATCGGCGGGATCGGCATGCGGAGAAGGCGGTGCCGTTGCTGCTGGAGTTGATTCGGCTGTTTCCGCGGAACTACCTTTATCGGCTGGAGTTGGTGCAGATGTACGGGGATTTGGGGAATAAGGACGAGGCGCTGGCAGTTTTGGGGCGGATGGACGAGTTGAAGCGGCAGGGGGCTCCGGGTTTGAAGAGTTTGCCGGCGGGGAAGATTCAGTATGCGAGGGGGAATTTGCTGTTTTGGTATCGGGACTATGCGGGGGCGCTCGAGAACTTAGCGAAGGTGACGGCGGCGGCGGGCGAAGTGGACGTGAACACAGGGATGAACGCGTGGATGCGGATGGGGCAGACCTACGATGTGATGGGAAAACGGAGCCAGGCGCGGGCGGCGTATACGGAGGCGGTGAAAGGGGCGCCGGAGTCGGACGCGGGAAAGGAGTCGAAGCGGTATCTGGAGAGTCCGTACAAGCGGGCTAATCCGTAGAGGGGCAGTAGTCGACGATACGGGGTATGGCGGCTTCATCGTGGTTGACCAGCCAAACTCGATTCTGGGTAAGGACGGAGAGGGTTACTTCCGCGATTTCGAGAGGATAGGGGAAGCAGGACACCTGAACGGGTCCGGTGTAGCCGGCGGTAGCGGCGGCGAGGCGTTCGGTGGGCGCTGCCCGTTGGAGGAATTGGCCGTGCTTGTAGCTCCAGACGTAGGAGGTTTGCTGGATGATACAGACAAGGGCGACCGCGATGGCGATCTGTTTGCGATGCGGGAAGCGTTGGCGCAGGGTGATCCAAGCCGCGCTGAGCAGGAACGCCGTGCCCACGGCGGCCATATAAGCGTGGCGGCTGGGAGCTTGATCCTGGTAGGTGAGGAAGCTATAGGGTAACAGGGTAATGACCATCCAGAGAACGGATAGGCCGATGAGCGACCAACTGCGGCGAAAGGCGGCGAGAAGCAGCAGGGCGGCCGCCCCCCAAACGCCAAGCAACCGACCCATCGTTTTTGCCTCCGCGATCCAGAAGGGCGCGGTTAGGGAAAACGTGCCGTCGTTGAGGTGAAGGTGATTTTGGTGATCGGCTTGGATGGCGAGGAAGTAGAGAAGGGAAGCCGCGGCGGCCGGGGCAATTCGCCACCAAAATCTCTTTTCCCAGCCGGCCACGAGCAAGGCAAGCGGCACGAAGACGACGGCTGATTCTTTCGAGAGTAGGGCAAAGACGAAGGAGGCCATGGCGAGAGCGAACCAGCGCCATTGCCCGGTATTGCGGTGGAGAATCCAGGCGACGAGAGCGGCGATCGTAAAGGTGAAGACGAGAAGTTCGGGTACGGCGGCATACCAAATGACGGCCTCATGGGGGCGCTGGAGGAAGGCGAAGACGCAGGCGGCCGGAATCGATAAGGCGAAGCCGATGGGACGCCAGAATCCGAGCAAAACGACGAGAAAGCAGTTGCCAAAGTGAATGAGGAGACTGGAGAGGTTGAACCAGAGGGGAGTTACGCCGAACGCTTG
>JAPKZA010000038.1:1016-8654 GCA_026394015.1 Acidobacteriota bacterium | reverse complement strand
CGCGGCCTATCCTGTCGACCGTGTAAGGCGAGCTCCCATTCCACGCCTGGAGGTAGAACCCGCGGTCTCTCTCGCTACCCGGTTTATCCAATTGGCTCAAAAAGCCGGTCAGTTCATCACGTACTTGGAGAACCCCCGCCGGATTATCTCGCATTGTTTCATGCAGCGATTCAAAGGTTAGGTCGTTGACAATCAGGCGGCGGCGCTTCGGCGAACTCGGCGGTGCATCAGGGCGTGGAGGCGCTACCCCGCCTTTCTTTGAGTTTGCCTTGAACTGCTCTCTCCATCCAGAGCGGCGGAGCTCAAACTCTTCACAGTCACCCTCATATCCGGCCTGGGCCTCATCATCAGCCTGCCTCCATTCGTTATCAATCCGGGCGAGCGGGCGGGTGATCGCCTGAATTACTGGCGACTTCATAAAGCCAGGCGGAGCTACGATCCCGCCCCACAAGTTCGGGACCTCCACCCAGTCGGTATCATTGGCTTTCGGCTGGATCTTCGCCCGGCGGTTGACCGCCCCAGCCAGACTCAGGACGGCAACGACGGCCGGATAGTCAACCGGTACCTGCATTCTTTCGGCAACGTCTAACACTAGAGGAAGCAGTGAGTGAGGGATCAATTCAGCCGGCAAGTTCAATACCGGCGGAAGCTCTTCGCGCATGCAGTCCGGGTTAGGCCATTGGCTGTTATCGTCAATCGTCGCGTGCCGCCCACCTGCAATGTCAACGCCCCACCTCGCGCGGAGCGCCGCGAGGCCCACAGCGTCAATGGGTTTTGCGGATCGCGCAATCTCGAGGAACTGCTCACAGGTACCGCCGACCTCCACCCAGTCAGACACATCACCCTTCTCTGGAAGGCTGGGTAATTCGATCACACGGATAGAGGATGCCTCCGCGATGAGCGCAGCCGCCACGCCGGCCGCATGCTTCCGGCCTGGTGCGTCGTTGTCCGGGAGAATCGTTAGCCGTTTACCGGCAAAGATATGGGTCCACTCCCCATACAAACCTGTTGATCCGCTCCCACCAGGGTTGCAGGTAGCAGCCAGCCCCCACCGTTCCAAAGTCTCCACATCCTTCTCCCCTTCGACCAGGAAGAGCGCCTCAGCCTGCATCACCCGCGGTAGCCGATAGGGAACGCGGTTCACCCCTGCTAAATTGTAGATGAAACCGCCTTTCCCATCGGGACGGCGCTGCTGGAATCTTTTTGAACCGTCAGAGTGTAAGTATCGGACAACCTCGAAAGCGAGTTCCCCATCCTGATCCTCATACCGGTAGCAGGTGATCTCGAGTGCGGCAGAGCTCTTGTGGTTGATTTTTGTAGTTCTTGTAGGCTCGCCCCTCCCGGGATTGCCAAATACACGGCCCACTATACGGAGCACCTCGGATTTCCGCGTGGGGAAATCTCCACCCGTAAATTCATCCTCCAGGTCAAATATATCGCCGCCGCGTCCACATGCGGAGTGGCAGAACCACCGCCCGGATTGGGCGTCCACTGCAAAGTTATCGTCCTTCCCATCGTGTATCGGGCAGCGCCCGCGCCATTCCGCCCCTCTCTGCTGAGAGAGGGACGGAACGCGCGCCGCGTAATATGCCGCCACCTCGGGCGGGCTTAAATCAACGAGGGTTCCGATCATCGCCCCCCCTCGCTTCTTGGCCCTCGGTATAGCGATAGAGCAACTCGATTGCGATGTCTTTTACACGGGGGTCGGTCGAGGCGATGCCCTCATTGCGGACGAACGCCCGTTCGTCGCGTGGCTCTTTCCCTTCGCCGTGCGCCGGCGTTACGATAGAGGTACGAAAGGTGATTTGGAAGGCCGCGCGAGAGTAGTGGCTCGCACGGCCCTTGCCGTTCTTATTCATCGTTAGCGGGCCTCCGCGTGGTGCCCGCCGCCAGATGGGCGGGACTCGAGCCATTCCGAAAGATCTTCGGGCTTATAGCGGACCGCCGCGCCAATCTTCAGGTACTTCGGACCCTGGTGAAAAAGCCGCCACCGCCGAACGGACGCTACGGATAACCCCGTGATACGCGCTACGTCATATTCATTCAGAAGGCTCAGAATAACTTTATTAGCAGTTGTCATTTCATCCTAAATTAGGTGGCTGTGTGCCTACCTGAAAGCCATGATTAATCACCTCGCCTAGGGAGTAGCAAGGCGAGGAGAGGCGAGGAGAGGCGAGGAGAGGCGAGGAAACTGTACGAATTCATCCTAAGCCGGACTTTTTTATGGCGTGCCAATAGTTAGCGAGTTCACGATGCGTACATCACGAGAGGGAGTTGTCCCAAAATTTTGGACACGAGGAGAGACTCATACAAATCCCCGAAGGAGAATTTGAGTCATCGCCCCCCGCCGCGGAAGTTAACGCGCGAATTCAAGCTAGCGGCCGTTAAGCGGCTGCGGTCTGGCTACCCAGTAGGCCGGCAGCACGCGAGTTGGAGGTCAATCCCGCCCAGTCAATCCCGCCCAGTTGCATGCCTGGCGGCTGCAGTTCGGAGAACGCCCCAACGCCGCCTTCTCCGGCGAAGGCGGCGAAGGCTGGAAGAGACCAGAGTGGCCGAACTGGAGCGGAAGATCGGTCAGCAGACTGTGGTGATCGATTTTTTAAGAGCTCGCTTGCGGCAGATCGAAGAGCGGCAGAAGTCGGCAGAAGTCGCAGGCAAATAGACCCGCTCCGCCCTCTGTCGAAAGCCCACGAAGAACGGCAAAGGAAAGGCCTATTGACGGTCCAGCAGATGACCGCGATGGCGGGCGTCAGCCGCGCCACCTTCTACAGTTCGACACCGAGGTCACGCCTGCCGTGCGCGACGTCCCGCTGCGTGATGCGATCCAGCGGATCGCATCACGCAGTTCCCCTCCTACGGCCGTCCGCACGTCACCGCCCGAGTTGAAGCGCCAGAGGACAACCTGCTGGGTCTGCACAAGCGCAACTTCCAGGTCACGACCGACTCCCGGCATGGATTCTGGGTCTACCCGAACCGAACCCGGAAGTTCTTTCCGTCGATACGCAACAAGTCTGGGTGCCCGACATCGTCTACATCCGGCGGACTGGAGAGTTCGTCCACCCCTCGGTCCACTGGGAGGTGCAAACCGAGCGATTTCGTATTGATAACTCTTCGACTGGGCATCCCTCCACGAGTTGCTCTCCAGCTCGCATCTACTTCCCCAGCTATCGCTATTCTGCTAGACCTTGATTTTACCGTCCAGCGCTTTTTAAGCCGGATTGAGAGCTATGTTTAGACTCGTTTCTAACGGCAGACGATAACGTCACAAGATTCAGCATCTTCAGTTGCTCAAGGAATTTAGCAGGTTCCATGGTGACAGTGCGATCAAAGTTTTCATTGTCTGTGTAAGTTGCCCTTTCATGCTCTGCCTGCCAGTACTGAAACTGGCGGGCCCTCTCATGTCCAACGGAGAGCCAGATGTGTTTTCTCAAAGGCTTAAATCCCTCTATTTTCTTACACCTCTCAAGGAACTTATCTACCGCCTCGCGGTTCTTTGTCGGCTTGGCTACCGGAGATTTATTTAAAAACGGCCGCAGGTCCTGGCTCTGTTCCTCGCTCGATTCTTCCTCTGTCGCGGTCAAGCTGAAACGACCTGAACTCGGGGAATCAGACGCCCACGGAAGTTTTTCCGGTCTGTTCTGCCTCGTCCACTCCAACGTTTTGAGTTCACGACACCGATGAGCAGACCTCTCCACGATGCGATCGATTAACCGGGGCTCTTTACCATCAGCGAGCCACCACAGCCACCAGTAGAGAGAATCGCTTTCTACAGGGCAACCCAGCGCGTTGGACGCTTCAATCGCCAATGTTTTGAACTCTCTATGCGTGCGCGCTTGGCGATTCGCATCTCCGAGGCCACCTTGGATCACATAGGTGTTGTCGCCAACGTCCTCCGCTGTTAAATCGCCTACTCGGTCTAGAAGACTTCTGAATTCGTTCGCAAGTTCTTTCCAAAAAGCAGGATCTAAATGCATCGTTGCCTCCATGCTCCTATTCGTGAGTTAGCCGCAGGCCGGGTAGGGTGCCAAGGATTCGCCCCGCCAAAACGAGGTCTCGTACTTTAACCTTACCACGCAGAGGACGTTTTCCAGGCCCTGCCGGGGGCAAGGGCCACACGCTGTTGTGTCGGTGCGCTCATTTGCCTTACCTGAGTGGATTGGGAACGCGGTCTACAATGCCGGCCGCTAGGCAGGTACAGCTTTCTGAAACCTGATGGGAAGGAACTACGTCAAACTGGAGATATGGCAAACGAAACGAATGCGGTCATCCATGGCTTCGGCGGGGAAGAGGGGGAAGAAACTGTCTCCCTGAAGTGGACAACGGGGAAAGGGGAGGAGGTCATCGGCGTTTTTGGGCTAGTTGGCTGGATTAAAGCGCCTTTAGTCCAACAGCACGATGTCGTAGAACGGCAAAAGCTAACACTTCGAGGGCGAAAGATTATTTCTCCCGGTTTTGTCGATCCGCGCCATAAATGAGGGACAACAGGCCGGCAGGCAATCCAATCTTGTCCAGCAGACCCTGACGCAGTCCTGGAACGCCCTTTTCACCAAACACCTGCCGGAATAAACGAGTGTCGCGGCGAAGATAGTTTCCAGGGTCATCCTGGTGCAGTATGGTGTTACTGACCCGCCCCGCCCGATCCAAGGCTTCCTGCCGCCATTTCGGCATCTTGTCGAAGTCCGAAAGGAATCGCGTAGTCAGCTCGCCAGAACCCATCGGAGCGTTCTTGTATACGTCCTTCTGGTCTATATATGTTTTGCGGTTCCTCGCTGTTTGGTGTGGGTAGAACCGCCCGTCCGGTTCCAGCATCGACGGTCGGAGCCCGTCCAATAGTCCAAGTAGGCGACCGTGGAAATGACGCGCCGTGGAAAGCGAGGAAAACCAACTTCAGGTTTTCCCTCCCTTCCCACCGCCCTTGGAAATCGCGTTTAGGCGCGATTTCCACATTTCCACCGTCGCGCCGACGATTCGGCGACGACGCGCTCAACTCCGAACAAGCCCGCCCCGCAGTCCATGCTTCCTTCATCGACCCGAAAGCCCCTCCGGCTCAGCGCTTTTTCGCTACCCACACCAAACAGCGAGGAGGCGCAAATACTCAATTGCGCTTCGGCGCTGGTTCATCCAGCCCGCCAGGGAGATCAGCAGGAAACGGAACGGGTCCAGGCACTTTGACATCGGGTCGTCTCATTGTCGACGACGCCAGGGATTATCTCCCGCTGTTTCAGATAGATCGAGTTTTCGGGCCATACGGGATTGTGGTGATGGACAATCTCTCCGCCCACAAAGTAGAAGGGGTGAAAGAACTGATTGAAGCTACCGGTGCCGAGCTACGATACCTCCCACCCTATTCCCCGGACTAAAACCCGATCGAGCCCTGCTGGTCGGTCGTCAAACAACGTTTGCGCCAGCTCATTCAGCTCGGTGGCTGCTCTTGACGTCGCTCTCCCCAAGGCCCTCGCCCTCATCTCTCCCGAAATTGCTAAAAATCTCTTCCGACACTGCGGATATTTACTCGGTTAAGTCGAGATTGGCTCTAAGGTTCTCTCAGCCTCGATCAATCGCCGCATCGATCACCCAGAAGGGATGGCAACACCGTCGGCTTCGAAGATCGCCCACTTCGCGCCCGCACTGAAATCGCCGCCGCATACGCACTCAGCAGCGCCACCCAAAGCCACGTGGGCAAAGCCTTTACCGTTGCCACAAACTTCGCCCGATTCACCCAAGTAATCACATTCTTCCCCAATTGGCGAAGATCCGCCAGTCGATACTGCTGGGCAGGCGAAACGGGTTGGGGTGGCAACGCCTCGGCCGGTTTGGCTTTTGGGCTTGGGCGAAGCACGTCGCGATAGGCACGATCCAGGGTCGACGCGTCCGCCTGTTGTCCCTGCTCCCGAAGCGCCTTGGCCGCATAGGTCCGCATCACCGGACTCCCGCAGTCGAGCGCGTTGCAAACCGCCCCATCGCGAGCCACACTACGCGCATATTCGGTCATCAACACCTTCCGATCTGCGGGCCCGAAGCGGTGCAGCCCTTGCCGATCAACCTCAATCAGCCGCGCCAGCATGGTTTGCCGCGCGTGCGGATTCTGTTCCGAGAAAAACTTCTCCAACCCCAGCCCGTGCTTGTCCTTAACGTAGACATCCATCACCGTCTGCCAAGTCTTCGGATCAAGATGGTCCGGCGTAGTTTTCTGGAAGCCATAAAGATGTTCTATCTCCTTACCAATCTGCCTCGCTCCCGCGTACCCCGATTTACTCATCTCCCTGATCCACTTCGGATTGAACTGGCGCGAACCCATCTCCACCGCCAGCCATTCCCGCAACGTTGCCATGCGCCCCGCCTCGCCCCGCCGCAGGTTATGCATCAGGATATCCGGGGACTTACCACTCGCCGCCTCCACCGCCGTCCGCAGACCACCGATGTACTGGTACGTATCGTCGTTATCCAAAGACCCGTACAAATTCGACGAACGCGAGAACTGAACCGCATCGATCGATTCCATGTTCCTTTTCAGCACGGCGGCGCTCGCCACACCCCATTGGTCTTTCGAGTAGCCAAAGCCCATGTTCGCGGTATACAGTTCCGCGATCTTCTTCGCATTGTCCGCCCCGCCCGATTTCTCCACTAAATACTGAACGCCGACCCCATAGGCACCAGGCTTGGCGCTAAAGATCCGCAGTTCACTCATCCGCAGCGCCACCGATGCGTCGAGCCCGCCCGCCGTCAATTCCGCCGCGATCCTGCGGTCATGCATGGCAATCACGCCGTCGTCAGCCTTGGCCGCCAGCCTCACCGCTCGATCCAGCAGTTGTAGCTTTTCCGGAAAGCCGTCCCGGTAGTTTCCAGACACCGTGAACAAGACGTCAACCCGCGGTCGGCCCAGCTCAGCCGACGGAATCAGTTGCAACTCTTCAACAATGCCCCGTTGATTCCACACCGGACGAACGCCCAGCAACGCCAGCGCCATGCACTCCATGGCCCCTTGATGCCGCTCCGTTTCGCCGTACCACAGGACCAACGAAACCCGTTTGGCCGGCGTACGGTGGGTCTGCTCGTAGTGTTTGAGAAATTCGCTCGCCATCTTCTGGCCCACTCTCCAGGACGCCTCCGTCGGGATTCGAGCGGAGTCAACCGCGTGCAGGTTTCCGCCCGTGGGAAGCGCTTCGGGCTTGCGGAGCGGATCGCCCAGCAGCCTGGAGGGCAGATGAGCGCCCTTTAGTGCGTTCAGGAAGCCGAGCATCTCCCCGGGGCCGCTCGCGCGCAGCGAGTCGATCCACCCGGGTAGCTCCTGCGTGGCGCGCAACAGAATAGAAGCCACCTCGGCCGGCAGTGATTTGTCTTCTACCAGCGGCGCAAACCCGCTCATCAGCGCCTCTGACCATTTGGGGATCCGCGGCTCTACCTCGTCATGCAGCGCCGCGGGAAACGCCGAAAACAGGTACGCGGATACGGCCTGCTGCAGTCGCTCCTCAGAAGGCGACTCGCCAAAAATAGGCAACCCCGCCGGCACGGGAGCATCTTCAATCTCGTGCAAAAAGCGGTGCAGCGCGGGAGCCATTTGCTGTAAGCTCCCCAACATGTTGAGTTGTAACTGCCGATCAAGACCCAAGCGAAGGATCTCCGCCCGAGTAACTTTTT
>JAPKZA010000038.1:0-972 GCA_026394015.1 Acidobacteriota bacterium | reverse complement strand
TTTCGTACTCCTGGGCCAACGCCGGAGATAACGATTCCCCCCGGTCCATCAACTCATGAAATGCCTGGTGCAGCTTTTCCAAGTCCTCACGTCCCCCCGCCCGCCAAATCATCGGCGTCAGATGGCTGATCAGCGTCGCCTGCCCCCGGCGCTTCGATTGGATCGCTTCGCCGCCGCCATCCATCACGTAGATGTTGACATTCGGGAGGTCGCCCACCAAGATTGTCGACGCGTCCGATGGTGCCAACGCGGTCTGCTTACCCGGCAGCCACTCCAGCGTGCCATGCCGTCCCAGATGCACCAGAGCGTCGGCCTTCCACTCCCGCTGTAGCCAAAGGTAAAACGCGATGTATTGATGCGGCGGAGGCGTCGTTCGTTCGTGGCCCGGATCGCTCGCCTGGTCGGACGTGGTCCGCAGCGGCTGCGGCGCGAGCAACACGTTCCCCAGTTGCAACGCGGGCAGCAACAGGCAGCGCCCCTGGGCGCAGTTCGCCGTCATCAACTCGCCAGCCTCGGGCGTTCCCCACGTCGCCTCCACCTCCGCTCGAAACGTAGCCGGCAAAGCGTCGTAATAGCGACGATACTCAGCCACGGGCCACAGCGTCATGGACGCCGACTGCACCACCCGTCGCTTCTCGCCCTCTGACCATACCTCCAGATTGCGCCCGTTGGCCTCAATCTGCCGGCGCAACGCATTCTCGTCCGGCAGCGCACCTTCCACCCCGTAGCCGGCTCCGCCCAGCGCCGATAAGATGTTCTTCAAACTGGGGAAAACCTGTAAGTAGCTCGCACCGATATCGCCCCGGCCGGCTGGGTTGTTGTAGTAAATCACCGCTACCCGCTTGTCTCGGTTACGCATCTGTTGCAGCGCCAGCAGGCGACGGGTTCGATGCACCACCGCCTCAACCCCCGCCTTCCATGGTTGCACCGTCTTAATGCCAATCGGAGATGTCTCGGTCGTCGCCACGAGCG
>JAPKZA010000380.1:2686-4373 GCA_026394015.1 Acidobacteriota bacterium | reverse complement strand
TTCCCTTCGCCGGCTTACCTACGCCCAACCAAACCCGCGCCCCAATCCAGTTACTCCGCAGCTCAAACTCATAGATCTGCGTCGCCCCCCCGCCCACGCTCTTCGTCTGTGCCGCCGGCGGCGGCACCAGATCGTAGAACTTAGTCATCCCGCCTTCCACCTTGATTCCCACCTCGTAGGAACCAGGAGTCAGGCCGGTGTAGTTCGCCAGCCCAGCGCCGGAAGTCTTCTTCACCGGCGCGCCGGAAGGACCCGACAACAACTGTGTCGAAACCCCCGCTACCCCTTCTCTCGTTCCGTCTTCATCATTCACCGCATCAACTTGCACGGTAATGGACGCCTTCAAGGGGCACGCCTGAACCGGTTCGTGAAGATCCTTTCCCCCGCCCTTGGCTCCTTTCTTGCCTGCCGGATTCATACGCTCTATCGCCCTCCCACCCGTCGCCGGATCACGGCCATCTTCGTCGTCCCATCCAAATCCGCTTCGTCCAACACCGCTTTCGTCCAGCCCAACTCCGGCGACAGCTCAAAGTCAGCCGAATAAGCGAACATCAGATCGACGAAAGCCTGAACGTCATATTCCTTGGTAATTCCAAAGCCTCGCGCCTTTTCCACCCCATAACGCACCAATTTCCGGGAACCGTCCTCGCCCAACGCCTCGCACCGTTCCGGGTACTGGTCCTGGAGCGCAGCCACCGCCGCCCGCTCAAAATCGGCCACAAAAGCCTTCGCAAAAGCGTCCATTTGCGACTGTCGAATGTAAAGCATCAGCCCCCTTCCGAACTCGCATCATACCAAAGCTACGGCAACCGCTCCCGAATCCTCTCCCGACCCACCTCGAGCCTTCGCCCCGCCAGCCCCAACATCGCCCAGCAAACCGCCCCCGTCATCGCTATAACCAGCCACCGAACCCACCAATCCCCCCGCGCCGCCGCCATCCCCGGACCCAAACATAATGCAAAAGCCACCAGCCCTGCCCAAACCGATCCCCCATCCGCGAACCGATATGCCTTGAGTCGAAACGGGACCCACACACTCACCCAGGCCCCCCATCCCGCCAACACCAGCAACAAACTCAAACCCTCCACCCCCACCACTAACCCCGCCGCCCATCCCAAGCGCCACGCCGTGGCAACGGCCACTAGCCCTAACTGCCCTCCTACTAACACCGCCAGCGAAACGGTCTTACTCCACAGAATCTCCCGCCCCGTTAGCGGCAGTAGCAAATAACGATCGAATCCCGTCCCGTTATCCGTGCCAAACGCGTTCAAAGCGATGGTCGAGTTACTCAGCGCCACGACCACTGGCACTATCCACGCCGCTTCCACCGCCATATTCGGTTCCCGGACCGCGTATGCGACGAACATCAACACAATCACGCCCGCCAACGCCGTATCAAACAGCCGCACCGCCGCCCGCAGGTCTTTCCGCAATAGCGCGGGCCACCACGACGGCCCCGCCGAAACCCGTTTCCCCCGCCGCCACGTCGGCCACTCGACGCTCGCCAACAGGATCAAACCCAGCCCCCACCCCGATACCCGCCAAGTCACGAACACCAGGATCCAACTCAGCGGATTCACCGCCAACTCCACCGCCCGTACCACCGACCGATCCGCCCGCGTTAATGGAAACTGCCCCGGCACCCCCTCCCGCCCCCAACTCATTCCCAGCCAACAGAGGGCCAGTC
>JAPKZA010000380.1:0-2622 GCA_026394015.1 Acidobacteriota bacterium | reverse complement strand
CCAGCCAACAGAGGGCCAGTCCCGCCCAAACCCATCCCACCGGAAACTCAGGCAAATACTTGCGGAATCGTTCCGCCACTAACGCCGCCGCCAACAGCAGCAACACCTCTCCGGTGATCTCGGCTGAGCCCCTCCCAAGCAGAGTCCGCCACCGAATCTTCACGATTGCGCTCAGCAGGGGGCCTAGCCGAGCCACGAGAACTCCTCTCCCGCCGGCCGAGGGATATGTTCGAAATAAACGTCTTTCAGAGGCCGCTCCCCAATCCGCCCGGTTGCCACCACTTTTCCTCCGGCCAGAATCGAGTAACTGCTAACTAACTTCTCCACGACGTCCAAAATATGAGACGTGACGAAAACCGTCGCCCCCTTCTCCGCCATGCCGACGAGTAACTCCCGGATGTTCTCGGCCGAAGAAGGATCAATCCCCTCGAACGGCTCGTCCAGAAACAGCGTCTTGGGGTTATGCAGCAGTGCCAGCGCCAGCGCCGTCTTCTTCCGCATCCCGTAAGAGGCCTGCCCGGCCTCGGTATGTCGCTCGTCGAATAGATCCAAATACCGCAGCAACTGCCCCGCCCGCTCCTCGGTCTCTCCCCGCGTTAGCCCATAGAGCGGCCCCGCAAGCGCCAAGTGCTCCCACAGCGTCAGCGCGTCGAACAGCGCCAGATCCTCCGGCAACACCCCAATCGTCCGCTTCACCCCCCCCGGATCCACCCGCAAATCGATGCCATTGATCTCCACTGTCCCCGCCGTCGGCTCGATCAACCCCGTCAGCATCTTCACCGTCGTCGACTTCCCCGAACCGTTCGGCCCCAGAAACCCATGAATCGTCCCCGGTGCGACGGTCAGGTCCACTCCGTCGACCGCTGTAAACGTCCCAAACTTCTTCTGCAATCCGCTGGCTCGAATACTCATTTCACGCTCCGTAGGGCCCGCTTGGTGACATATTCGACGTTCCACCGTGCGCAGACCTCCCGCATGTACCGGCTCTCATCGCCGATGCACCGGTCCAACACCGGCAACGCGATGGCCGGACGAGCCTTCAGCGCCGCAATGTGATCGCTCCAAACGCCCCGCGGTTGCGTGACTTCGCTCGCGAACCGTCGCAAATAGGACTCTCCCCCCGCCCAACGCTGGAGTGCCAGCCCCACGCCGAACGCCGCCCATCCCCGCACGGTATCGGACCGGAGTCCCGCCAAATCATCCAGAAATGTAAGCAGCGCCTCTGCCGCCATTGCTATCCGCTTGGTGATGCCCAAGCGGGGATCGATCTCACACCGGACCCCCAATGTGGCCGCCAGACCTTCGCCCAGAGTTGCAGACTCCGTCTGTCCGGAACTCAGCTCCCGCCGCAATTTCAAGGGAACGGCGGAAGGGCTGCTGTAGGTTTTCCGCCCCATCAACAAACCGGAGCCGGATGCGGAAACGCATCCTCGTTATCTTTCGGATCTTTTGCGTCGAGGCACTGCCAGTCCTTTTCCACCAACACGTCCACCGCTCCAGCCACTCCACCGAACCCCACCTCTGCCGACCCCGCCCATTCCGCAATCACCGCGGAGGGCACGCCCACGGCCACGACGCCCCCTTCGAAGGTCACCCCAAAGGCCTCCGCCCCTGGTACCAACCGATACACCAAGCTCAGCCCAGGTAATTCGCAGCGGTCTTCAATGGCCGTCCCCGCCGCCAGCGCCGTCACCTCGCCCTGCTTGACCCGCAGCCGTAGAGCATTTCCATGGATTCGAAGCTTCATAGCCCTTTATTATAGAAGGGATGCCTATCTACGAGTACCGCTGCCCCCAGTGTGACGTCCGCTTTGAGCGCCTGCGGCGCATGGCCGACGCCGACGTGCCGCTTCCCTGCCCTGCGTGTGGTGCCCCCCATGCCGACCGCGAACTCTCCTGTTTCGCCGCCGGAGGCTGCAACGCTCCCGCTGGCTCCGGCTTTCGCTGAGCCAACTAACCAAGGGCCCGTTGGGCCCTTTAATCGACCGTGACTGTATTGGTCGGCCCCTCCGCGTATCAGACCGCGCCCTGCTGGCCGCCAAGCCGAACCATCGCCAGTAGGCTCGTTTGCTGGAACGCTGATCACCCCACGCCGAACCGATGGCACCGTCGCGCTGAGAGTCCATCTCCTCAGCACCATAAACGCAATTCGCGCTTCCACCGGGCCCGACTACCCACACTCGGCGCTGCTTCGTTTTCGGATGGCCACTCAGCACCCTTTAAGCTCCGAAGCCGTAACCCCGCTCTACCCAGAATAGCGCGCACCTCTTGCGCTTCGGTCTGCCACCTTCCCGTCCCCCCCCGACTTGAGCGCAGCGCAATAAGCAGCGGTAGAACACCACCGCATCTCCCCGCCGTCGACCTGCTGCGATTGCAAGCCCGTCACGCGATTGGTCACGATGCGTTACCGTTCAGCGTAGACGTAGGCGGGTTCAAAGTCACTGTGGAATCGTCAGGTTGACGTCGACTCGCCCAGCACCAAACAGCGACGGTGGCTCCAGAATGTTGTGCTGCGCACCCATTCCATTTGCCCTCAAGTTACTGCGGTGTAGGATGAGAAACACATATCCGGCCAGGTGGACCCCATGATTCAGGCGCCCCGCGTTCCGCCATTCCGTCTGGA
>JAPKZA010000115.1 GCA_026394015.1 Acidobacteriota bacterium | reverse complement strand
GTGACCTCCGGCAACTCGATGGCGAAGAATGCTCCCTTCAGTGGGACGCTGCTGCAGACCAACGACCAGAATAATTTCGCCGCCGCGCGCCCGATCTCGGCGGGTTTCCCGGCCGAACGCCCCGAACGCTGGCCCATCGCGGGTACTGGCTTCTACTACTGGCCCCAGGATGCCCATACTTCGACGATGTATGAGTGGAATCTGAACCTACAGCGCGAACTGCCAGCCAACCTCGTCTTTTCTGTCGCGTACGTAGGAGCGAAGGGAACCTATGTCGATCTCGTCGGCTTGAATATCAATCTTGCAGTGCCAGGTCCGGGCACGGTGGTCAGCCGCAACTCGCTGCAGACCACGTTGGACCGTCGCATGGGCAGCGCACGGATCTCGATCGCGCACACCTGGGCCCACAGCATTGACAACACGAGCGGCGAGTCCAGCAACAGCCCCATCCAGAATCCGCGCAACATCGCACTGCAGCGCGGCAGTTCCACCTTCGATGTACGGCATAAACTTGTACTGAGTGGAACCTATGAATTGCCTGTCGGAAAGGGAAGACGTTGGCTATCCGCCGCGGCCCGTCCGGCCAACTGGTTGATCGGTGGATGGCAGCTGAACAATATCGCTACGTTCCTGTCCGGGCTGCCCTTTACACCCACAATGCAGACGAACCAGTTGAATACCGGTACCGGCTCGCAGTTTCCCAATCGTATTGCCGACGGCAACTTCGATCCGGGTGCACGCACTATCGAGCGCTGGTTCGATGCTGCGGCGTTCGTTTCTCCGGGACTCTATACGTTTGGCAACTCGGGACGCAACATCCTGAGAGGGCCGGGCACCAAGCAGATCGATCTGTCTCTTTTCAAAGTATTCCCGTTCGGCGAGAAACGCCGCGTGGAGTTCCGGAGCGAGGCCTTCAACGTACTTAATACTCCGCAGTTTAACAATCCAAGCGCGAGCATCGGCTTTGCGGGTGTGGGGCAGATCACGAGCGCGGGAAGCCCATCCATTTACCAGCGCACCTCTCGCCAACTGCAGCTAGCACTGAAGATCTATTTCTGATGCCGTTGTTGGCGCTCTGGCTGGCGGCGGTCAGCCATAGCCAAGACGTTGCGCCGATCCTGGCGATGCGATGCCACGGATGTCATGGTGAAGCCGGTGGGTTTTGCCCAGCGCCGAATGCCGATCGGGGGTAAGCCGATCTCCGGCCGAGAGATGTCTTTGATTCGACAATGGATTGTCGAGGGTGCCCGCGAAGATCACGCCTCGATGGCGATACAGAGCCGGCACATAACTGGCCTGGTATTGCCGACAGGAGGTGCCCTGCGCATAAGCGCAAGGGTTCCGGGTACGGGGTTCGTAACGGTGCGCGTAACGGACTCGGCTAGCAAGGTGTGGTTCGAACGAGTGGGGGCCGTAAAAGAGGAGCCGGAGGAGGCCGACTTTGGGAAGCCCGGGGACTTGCTGGCTTGGGATGTCCGCTCAGGTACCGGCTGGCCGGACCGGGTTACGGTCACGTTGCTGGTTCAATACGCAAGCGACATGCAGCTTGAACTCGTCTGCCGCTAAGCCGCTAGCTTGTAGTTCTCGACGAGGTCGATCCGATTGTCGTTCTCGGAAACCTCATCTTAAGGCCTGATCGGACGGATCTTCCCCCCGGAACCGAACACTCTTCTGGCCGCTAAATCGCTGATTCAGTGAGGGTTGTGGCTGGCCGTCGGCTCTTGTTCGCCTGACTACGTTTTACTTGGTCGGCAAG
>JAPKZA010000306.1 GCA_026394015.1 Acidobacteriota bacterium | reverse complement strand
CGTTGTGCCCCCGCCCCGTCAGTTTTGTACTTACTTCGACAAGCATTACCTTGAACGCGGCGTTGCTTTGTACGAGTCCTTGGATCGGCTCTTTTCCGTTTTTACATTATGGGTATTGTGCCTGGACGAACAAACTTGGGAACGGATGACGGACGCGCGGTTGCCGAAGGTCCGGTTGATCCGCATCGATGAGCTCGAACGGGCGACGCCTGGATTGGTGGAGACACGGAAAACTCGCTCCCAACTTGAGTATTACTTTACCTGCACGCCCGCCTTGCCGAAGTACATCCTGGAGAACGACCCGGCGACTGACTTGATCACCTATCTGGATGCGGATCTCCATTTCTATGCTAATCCAGAGCCGCTGTTTACGGAGTTGGGCGACCGATCGATCGCGATCATCCGTCATAAGTGTAACTCGCTAGCTGAGGAGCGCTTTGGGATTTACAACGTCGGCTGGGTATCCTTTCGCCGGGACGAAAGTGGATTGGCGTGTGTGGGATGGTGGCTGGACCGTTGTCTGGAATGGTGTTTTGCGCGCAGTGAGGATGGCAAATACGCCGACCAAAAGTATTTGGATTCCTTCCCTGAGCGGTTCGAGGGAGTAGCGGTTTTGGAGCACCCGGGGGCCAATGTCGCGGCTTGGAACGTTGAAACTTCGAACCTTCTAATAAATAATAACCAGCCGATGGCTGGGGACGTGCCCCTGCTGTTCTTTCATTTTCATGGATTCAGGCCGATTGACTATCTGTGTTATGAAACTGGGTTTGAAAACTACTGCGCCCAACTGACCGACGAAATTCGTGTCGCGGTCTTTGAGCCGTATGTAAGAGCGTTACTCCGGATTGCCAAGCGCCAGATGATAAACGACGGAGGAAGCGAGGGTGCGGTTCTGCCGCGCCGTCGGGCGTTGGCGGTGGCCACCGAGCAACTGGAAGGCCTGCGGGCTCGTGGAGACGAACGGGTCCATGAGATCGCTGAGCTTCAGCGCAGGGTGCGTTTACTCGGCCAGGAGATCGCGTTGCTCACTGAGGACGTAGCCATTTTCGCCCGTCGGATCCAATTCGAAGCCCCGGCTGCCGAAAGGCTGGAGGCTTTACGGTGTATCAATTATCTGCTGGCCGGTGACCAAGCCCGGAGTCAGGAATTGCGCGAGGAGGCCGTCCAACTGGTCAGTCGGGTCACGCTGGCGAGCGAACGCCTTGGTCTCATTGGGCCCGCCGCCGCCGAACGGTTGGAAGCGCTAGTGCATGGGAACCGTCTGTTGGTCCAGGAGCAGGCCACGGGAGCGCAATTCAGGCGCACGGTGAACGAGCTGACGGTTGAGTTGGCCGCGGTGCGAAGACAGCTAGAAGTGGCCGAAAACGCCGCGGCCGAACGGCTGATTGCCCTGCAATTGATGAATCAGCTACTGGGGAAAGAACAGGCCGTAAACCAGGAACTTCGCGAACAGGCGGCGCAGTTGACAAGCGAACAGAGTTTGGTGGGCCAGCGATTGGCCGTGATGGAGCCGGCGGCCGCCGAACGTGCCGAGGCGCTGCAACACATTCGAGAGCTGCTGAACTCCGAACGTAGCTCCGCGGATCTACTCCGCGAGAGATTGGCCAAGTCGGCCGAGGAGTTTGCCGCTTCAATTCAACACCTGGCTCTGGTAGAATCGGCGGCCGCCGAGCGGTTGGAAGCGCTGGTGCATGGCAACCGTCTGTTGAATCAGGAGCAGGCCACGGGGGCGCGACTCAGGCGCACCGTGTCCGAACTGGAGGCCGAATTGGTGGTAGCGCAGCGACAGTTGGAATTGGCCGAGAATGCGGCCGCCGAGCGTCTGATTGCGCTGCAATCGATGAATCAGCTCCTGGGCAAAGAACAGGCGGTAAATCAGGAACTTCGCGAGCAGACGGCGCAGCTGATAAGTGAACAGAGTTTGGTGGG
>JAPKZA010000409.1:6848-10373 GCA_026394015.1 Acidobacteriota bacterium | reverse complement strand
CCCGCTCGCTACGCCGCTGGAAGGGGCCCTTCCTGCCCCCCACCGATACCCCGCAGACGTCGCCCTTCGGCACCCGCCGCACCTACAACGGCCAGACGCGCTCGACGCACCAGGGCCTCGATTTCCGCGCCGTCACTGGCACCCCGATCCTGGCGACGCACGCCGGGCAAGTTCTCATCGTCCAGGAGATGTACTACGAAGGCGGCTTCGTCGTCCTCGATCACGGCGAAGGCCTCTTCTCGCTCTACATGCACCTTTCGGCGTTCCACGTAAAGGAAGGCGAGACCGTCATCCAAGGCCAGCCCCTAGCGCTCAGCGGCAGCAGCGGCCGGGTCACCGGACCTCATCTTCACTTCGGCGTACAATGGCAGGGCCTGTACATGGAGCCAGCCACGCTCCTGCGCCTTCGCTTCCCCGTGTGACGAACTCAACTTCTAATCCCATCGGCCTCCTCGGTCTCGGCCTCGCCGGCTCCGCCCTCGCCACCCGCCTGCTCGCGGCGGGGTACACGGTCTACGGCTACGACCCCGATCCAGCCGCACAACCTCCCGGCGTCGCCCGGCTGAACTCCGAAAGCGCCGTCGCCGAAGCGTGTCGCTGCGTCCTGCTCAGCCTCCCCGGCCCGGCCGAGGTCGCCGCCGTCCTCGCGAACCTGGATAGCGCCGTCGAGATGATCATCGACACCACCACCGGAGACCCCGTCGCCGTCGAAGCCGCCGCGACGACCCTCGCCAGCCGCGGCATCGCCTATCTCGACGCCACCCTCGGCGGCTCCAGCCGTCAGATCGCCGCGGGCGAGGCCCTCGTGATCTGCGGAGCGGACGCAGAAGCCTTCGTCCGCGCCGAACCCATCCTCCGCGCGATCAGCCCCCAACTTTTCCACGCCGGCCCCCCCGGCACCGGCACCCGCATGAAACTCGTCTTCAATCTCGTCCTCGGGCTCCATCGCGCCGTGCTTGCCGAGGGCCTCGAATTCGCCCGCCACAGCGGCCTCGACCCCGCCCGCGCCCTCGCCATCCTCCAAGCCGGCCCCGCCGCCTCCCGCATCATGGCCGCCAAAGGACCCAAAATGATCAACGCCGATTTCACCCCCGAAGCCCGCCTCGCCCAGCACGCCAAAGACGTCGGCCTGATGCTCGCCACCGCGGGTGCTTACCTTCCGCTGACCACCGTCCATCAAGATCTCCTCGCCCGCGCCATCGCCGCCGGCTGGGGAGCCGAAGATAACAGCGCCCTCATCAAGGTCTACCAGGAGCAAGCCCCCCCGGAGCAATCCACATGAGCGGCATCGACCTCGCCATCGTCATCGCCTATCTGATCGGCCTCTCCGCCCTCGGTCTCCGCTTCTGGCGTCGCCAAACTTCGACCGACAACTACTTCATCGCCAAGCGCACCCTCCCGCCCTGGGCCATGGGCATGTCGATGCTTGCCACCATGGTTTCCAGCGTAACCTTCGTCGCCTACCCCGGGGCCAGCTATGCGAAGGATTGGTCGCTGCTCGTCCCCGGCTTTCTGCTCATCGCCGTGTTGCCGATCGTCGGCCGCTTCATCATTCCGTTCTACCGGCAAGAGATCCGCATGAGCGCCTACGAGTACTTCGAACAGCGCTTCGGCCGCCCCGCCCGGCTCTATGGTGCCTTCGCCTTTTCGCTCGCGCACTTCAGCAAAATGGGGTTCGTCCTCTACCTCATGGCGTTGACCCTTTCGTCGATCACCGGCTGGGACATCGTCAGCCTGATCATCGGCGTCGCGGCCGTCATGATCCTCTACGCGATGCTCGGCGGCATCGAAGCCATCGTCTGGGCCGACGTCATCCAGGGCTTTATCATGGCTGCGTCGATCATCGTGGTCTTAGGCTTCCTCTTGTTCCTCCCGGAAGGCGGCCCGTCCGCCGTCCTCGACCGCGCCGCCGCCGCCAACAAGTTCCGCCTCGGCCTGCCCGAATGGAATTTCCGCACGAACTCCGTCCCGGTTCTTCTCCTGTATGGCCTTTTCTGGTACCTCCAACGTTATGTCGCCGACCAGACGATGGTCCAGCGCTATCTGATGGCCAAGACCGACCAAGCGGCGTTCCGCGGCGTCCGTGTCGGGGCGTTCCTCGCCGTGCCCGTCTGGGCCTGTTTCATGCTGATCGGCACCTGTGTCTGGGGCTACTTCCAAATCTCCGGCGAACTCATCCCGCCGACCATCACCAAGGCCGATCAGATGTTCCCGTTCTTCCTCCGCCAGCATCTGCCGCCCGGAGTTCTCGGCCTGCTCCTGGCCTGCCTCACCGGCTCGGCGATGACGATGTTGGCCAGCGATTTGAACTCGATGGCCGTCGTCGCCGTCGAAGATTTCTACCGCCGCGTCCGGCCCCTCGCTGAGGACAAAGAGCGTCTCCGCGCGGCTAAAGTCTTCATCGTCCTGACGGGCCTGGCCAACATCGGCACGGCCCTCCTACTCGTTCAGAGCAAGGGAAGCGCCCTGGCGAGTTGGTTCGCTGTCTCCGCCATCGCCAGCGGAGGGCTGATGGGCCTATTTTTTCTCGCATTTCTTACGAAACGAAGCCAGCCGGTCGGAGCCTACTGCGGCATCGCAGCCAACCTGGTCTTCAGCGTTTGGGCCGTCTTGACCAAGGGCACAACTCCCATGGTCAACCTCGGTAATTGGAACTTCCCTTATGATGAACTCCTGATCGGAGTCATCGGCAACGTGCTGCTGTTTACGGTCGGTTGGGCGGTGAGCAAGGCCGCTATTCGTCGCTCTAAGGACCAAGCTCAAGCGCAAAGGCCAGCGCCGCCTTCCGGTCCGCCATAACGGCGACCGGCAAACGGCCCAGTCTCCGCTCCAGGCGGATCGTCGGAATAGAACCGAGACCCTGGACATTTGCAACGGACTCTTGATGCAGAAACGGCAACCGAGGTATCGCCACTTCGTATCGACTATTCCGGTTCTGTGTGGTCAGAGGGACATACAGGACTAAGGCTCGGGGAGAGTCAGAATCGAAGCGAGACACAACAACCACGGGGCGAGTCTTGGCTGCCAAGCCTAGATCCGCGAGCCAGACGTCACCCGAATTTGGGCTCATCCAGAATATCCAGCACCTCTTGCTCTCGGATGCGAGAATGCATCACATCAAGGACATCTTGATCAGCAAGTTCGATCAGTTCCGCAACGCGCTCTCGAATCTGAGTAGCAGTGTCGGGGTTCCAAGTCCGTAGCTTCGCTTCGAGTCTTTCGGCCAATGCATCCATAAACATCCCTCCTCTAGTAGGATAGCGCCACAAAAGTACGCGCCCTAACTCGACACTCACGTTATTTCTTCGCGCTCCCGCGGCTAAGCCGCCGGAAGTAGTCGGCCACTTGGTCGGCGTACCCGGCCGGGATCCGCTCCTGGACTCCGCTCCGAACGGTGCCCGTCTGCTGCGCTTCGTAGTCCCGCCGTAGCTTGAGTTCGAGCTGTTCCAGGCCTGGCAGGAACTGCGTCCGCATCTGTTCGACAAGGGCCGGATTGCCCTGCAACTTATTCGGATCGCGCTTCTT
>JAPKZA010000409.1:0-6823 GCA_026394015.1 Acidobacteriota bacterium | reverse complement strand
TTCTTCATCTCCTGGATCATGGCATCGATCTCCCGTTGTGTCTCGGGCGAATCAGCCGCCGCGGAACGCAGATCGTTCAGATTTTGCATCCCTTCGCGCCAGGCCCGACTAGCCCCGCCGGCCATCGAGCTGAACTCACGGTCGCCCCGGTTCATCGCCGAGAAACCCTGTTCCCCGCCCCGTTGACCGCCACCAGCCTGTTGACCTTCCTGCTGGCCACCGCCGCGCTGACCGCCCTGGCCTTGTTGACCCTCCTGGCCCTGTCCCTGTTGTCCTTGCTGACCCTGACCTTGGCCCTGACCTTGCTGACCTTGCTGGCCTTGCTGACCCTGCTGGCCTTGTTGACCTTGCTGACCCTGCTGGCCCTGCTGACCTTGCTGCCCCCGCTGACCCTGCGCCGTCATCTGCCTCACCTGCTCCCGCAACCGCTCCACCCCCGCCAACCCCTGCTCCATCTTAGAACCCTGCTGGCCCGTCTTATCCATCGCCTGCTGCGCTCCCTCAATCTTCTCCCGCAGCTTCTGCATATCCTTCGCCAACGACTCCTCCCGCTGACCTAAAAACGGTGCCAGCCCTTGATTAAAGTACTGCGCCCCGTACTTCATCCGGATCCCCATCTGGTCTTGCTGCATCTGCCCCAACGCCTCGCGCAACTTCCGCGCGGCCTCTTTGTTTGAACCCTGCATCTCGCCTACGGCCCGCTGCATATCCCGCTCCAATTGCGCGATCTGCTCGCCCATCTGTTGCTTGGTCTGCCCCATCTGCCGCTGAATATCCATCTTCTGACCCTGCAACGGCTGCTGCCCCGGCTTGTTTCCAAACTCTTTCTGAATCTGGTCCGACAACGCCTGCTGCCGCTCCGCCAGCGACTTCGTCCGCTGCGCAATCTCCCCCATCGAACCCGTCGACTGCTCCTGCCGCATCCCGCGCAGTTGGCTACCCGCTTCCCGCAACTGCTCGGCCGCCCGCTGCTGCTGATCCTGCCGATCCATATTCCGGGTCGCCTGCTCCAACCGGTCAATCGCTTCCTTCAACCGAGGATCCTGCGGCCGCTGCTGCCCAGCCATCTGCTTCAAACGCGAACTGGGCGAACTCTGCTGCGCCTGCTGGCCCTGCTGCTGTCCTTGCTGACCCTGTTGTCCTTGCTGCCCCAGCTGGCCCGATTGCCCCTGCTTCCCCTGTTGTCCCTGCTGACCGGACTGCCCTTGCTGCCCCTGCTGGCCTTCCTTACCCTGTTGCCCTTGCTGGCCCTGTTGCCCTTGCTGACCCTGCTGCGATTGCTCCCCCCGAGCCAACTGCTCCATCTGCTTCTTCAGCTCCTCCGCCTCCCGCTTCAACTGCTCCTGCTGCCACTTCTGCTGAAAGCTCGCCTGCTGCTTCTGCTGCTGTTGCGCCAACTCCTGCTGCCGCCGAGCCAACTGCTCCAGCCGCTGCATCGCCTCGTCCACTTCCTTCGCCTTCTGCTCGGCCGACTGCTGGCTCTGGTTCGTCTCGTACTGGTTCTTCTCGGTATCCAGCTCCAAATCGAACAAATTCTCCAAATCCCGCGCCGCGCCTTCCCCACCCCCGCCCCCGCCGCCCTTCTGCCCCATCGCCACCTGAATCTGTTTGAAAATGCTCTCCGCCCGCATCAAGTGCTGCAGCGCCTGCTGCTCATGAGGCAACGCATCCTTGAACCCCTGAGCCTTCAACTTCCCGGCCGCCACGTCCATCGCCGCCACCGCCGAATTCACGTCCTTCTCAAACTTCTTGAACTCCTCGTTCGAACCCGAAAGCTCGCGCCGATTCATCCGCGTCGCCAAGTTCTTGGCCTGCTCTTTCAACTTGCTCTGCGTCTCGCTCAGAAACCGCGCGTTCTCCGCCGTCGCCTTCGGCTCCGCAAACCGGTTCCGCAACTGGTTCCAAGTTGCCGCGATAATCTCCTTCTGCCGCTTGGTGACGTTGTTGTCTTCCTGCTGACCCCCACCGCCCCCGCCGCCGCCCTGCTGACTCTGCGAATACTCCTTCTCGTAAGCCTGCGCCTCCAAAAAGTACATATCCGTCTGCGTCGTCTTCGTCGCGTCCTTCGCCGTCGCCCAGATGCTCACAATGTCCCCGGGCACGAGCTTAAAGTCCTCCAGCGCCAACACTGTCCGCCCGCTCGCCGTCTTCGCATTCGGCTGCGTCAGCATGTTCACGGCCTTCTCCGCCCCGCCGTTCACCGAATACATCAGCTTCACTTCCCGCAAACCAAAATCGTCCGACGCCTCCACCTCAATCGGCACCTCTTCCAGCGGACTCACCTTGGCGTCCTTGCCCGGCTTGCGAATCTTCAGCGTCGCCTCTTCGTCCTTCCGCGCCTCAATGAAATAGTCGTCGCTCAACCGCACAACCTCGGAAGGCTCCAAAGCCGAAACGTTATAAACCCCGTCTTTCTCAATCGTCAATTTCGCCGTCGCCCAGTTCCCCGTCGTCGGCGTCAACGCCACCTGCTTTTCGTTATCGATCGAAAGCAACCCCTTCGCCATCGGCTTGTCGAACTCGACCTCCACCAGCGCCTCCGTCCCGATCAACGCCCGCAGGTCGCCTCCGTTCTCCTCGGTCATGCTCGGAATCCCCAACGACTTCGGATACGTGTAGGTCACCCGAATCCGCTTCACCCCCGGCAAGTCCAGCGCCGTCAACTTATACACCGGGCTCTTCACGGCACCCGCCGCGACGTAGTACTCCACCGAATCCGGCAGCCCCGCAAACAAAAACTCAAACCCCGTCCCCTGCAACTGCGGCTGCATCGGAGACTGCTCCCATTGCGTCGCGGCCCCGAACCGCGCGAACAAACGGACCTGCGAAGGCGCAAAGCCCATCACCTGCGCCGACACCAACACATCGCTCCGTTTGCGAACGCTCTTGTTCCCCGGCTTCACCAACACTTCATAGAACGCCGCCGGCCCCCCGTCCCGCGCCGCACCCATCCACAACAAGCTCGCGCCGTGCCCCAGAAACCCCGGCCCCGCCTGAATCAACCAAAACAGAATGCCGACGCCCATCACCGCCGCCGTGCAAAAAGCCGCCAACCGCGCCGTCGAAACCAGCGCCGCCTGATTCGCCCGCTCCGCCACCGGCAACGCATCCGCCGCCACCAGCTCCAAAAACGGGTCGTTCTTCTCGCGCCGTTCGAGGAACGTCAAGAGCCGTTCCCGGAACTCCGGAAACACGCTCTCGGCCTCGGTCACCGTCCGCCTCCGATTGATCCGCAACAACGGAATCACAATCCCGAACGCCACCGCCAACGCGAGCGTCAAGAACAACAAGAACCGCGCCACGCCCATCACCGTATCCGCAAACGCGAAGAAGTTCGCCACCAATACGAGCAGCACCGTCGCGGACAACGCCGCCACCGCCGCCACCGCGGCACCCCGCGTCCAGGCCGCCAACCGGAGACGACTCTCCAACTGACGCAGATATTGATCCAGCAGTTCTAATGCACTCATGCGGCCTCCTCACGCGTCAGGTAACGCGTGGCGTAGATGGATTCAGCGATGGTTATCGCAGCAAGCAAAAACAAAAGATACGGCCATAATGGCCAAGGTTCGCGCTTCTGGCCCGCCGGAACGGCAGCGTCCCCAGCCACGGCATCCGGGGTCCCCGTTGCCTTCCACAGCGCCAGCGTCTCGGCATCGAGACGATCAAAATCAGACTCCCGCCGGTCCGCGTTCGCCGCCACCAGCGTCTGGCGGCCGCTGTTGCGCCGCACTTCGTAAAACCCTTCCGTCGGCGGCTGATAGCTCGTCGCCTTCGCGGCCTGATCCAAGCTCAGCGCCCGGTTGCCGTTCGCATCGAGCACTTCCACCGTCACCGCCCGATCCGTCGCCGCCCGCAACTCGATCGTCTCGCCCACCACCACCGCCTGCGCCGACTCTTCCTGCCCACTCAAATACTGCGCCGTGCGCTCGACAAACGGCAAAAACGCCGGATGAATCGGCAAGTTATTCCCCAGGTTGTCCAACCCGGAAGCCAAAATCAAAATTCGCCCTTCGCCCATCTGCTGTTCGAGAAGCACCGGTTGCCCCGAAGCCGTCTTCGCCAAAACTTTGGCCTTGCCCGGATCAATCTGCGCCAACTGATAGAACTTCACCGTCTCCAGCCCAATCGCCTTTTCAATGACCGGATGCGATTGTTCCCGCTGTGCAATCGTCTGAAACAACTCGCGCGTCCGGTCCGACAACCGGGATCCCCCCAGTGTCAACCCACTCACCGGCACCTGATTCGCGACGGCCGTATTCGGGCCCACCGCGATCAGCAAGCTCCCGCCGCCCTTCACAAACTCCTGCAAACCGCTCGTAAAACCAGCGCTCAACGCCCCCGGATCCGCCAGCACCACAAACGCCGCCGCCTGCAAACTCGGGTTCGATTCGTTCGTCGTCACTTCCGCTTTGAACGAACCCGCCGCCGCCGAATCCAGGGCCGCCGCGTAGTAAAGCTCGCTCCGCGCATCGCGGACATTCCGCACAAAAACCACCCGCCGCGGGTCGCTCCGCTCCACCGCAAACCGCGAGACGTCATCGTTCGGGAAGCTATCGCCCCCCTCGATTCTCACCTCGCCGCGCCGCCAGCCATAGGGCGTCTCCAGCCCGATAAACTCCACCGTCGCCCGCCCCGCCGGCGGAATCGTCACGTCCTTCGTATGGACCATTCGCCCGTCCACCCACACCGAAACCATCTTCGACGCCGCTTCGGTATGCAGGCTCGCCACCGTCGCTTGCATCCGCACCGTCTTCGGATCAAAAATCCGCCCCGGCGCTCGCACCGTCTCCACGAAGAAGTTCGGCAACTCCTTCGGGCCTACCTCATGCACCGTCAGCGTCGCGTCCGCCGGTAACTGCAAATCCGCAAACCGCCCCGGCAGCGAAGTCTTCTGCAAATCCGTATAAAGATGGATCTCCACCGGCGTCCGGTTCGCTTCCGCAATCGAACGCGCCGTCCGCGCCAGTTCCGCGAAGCTCGACTTCTCATCGCCAGCCGTCACCGCCGCAATCGCCGCCCGCAGCGCCGCCACATCGTCGGTAATCGGCCCCATTTCGCGGACCACGGAACCGAAGCTCAACACCTGCGCCCGGCCTCCGGCCTCGCCCTGCGCCGCGCGCTTAGCGTCCTCTAGCGAACTACCCCGCCGCATCGAAAACGAGTTGTCGATCGCGATCAGCTTCAGCCGCTTCCCCGAGCTAATCGGCACGTTCTGGTTGAAGTAAGGCTGGGAGAACGCAATTGCCAGCAGCAGCAACAACAATAACCGTAAGATAAACAGTGCTATATAGCGCAATCGTCGCTGCCGCGTCGACGTCATCGTCCGCTTCTCGAAAAACATCAGCGACGGAAACTGCAGCGGAGTGTTCTTATGCTGCTGCAAAAGGTGCAGCCAAACCGGCAGCCCCAGCAACGCTACCCCCGCCAGAAACCATGGTGCGAGAAAGCTCATTTAGCGCCTCCCCTGCCGAACCACGAGAAATTCCCGCAAGCACTCATCGAGCGGCCGATCCGTTGGCGATAAGTGATAGGTCAGCCCCGCCGCCCGCGCCTTGGTCGCCAGCGCCGACGTGTGGCCGTCGATCCGCGCCGTATACTCGTCCCGCGCGTACTCCGGCGTCGTCTCGATCGAAGTTTGCGTCTCGCTATCGATCAGCAGCATGGGCCCGTCAAACTTCGGCCGTATCTCTTGCGCGTCCAAAACATGAAACAGAACAACGTCGTTCCCGCGCCAGCGCAGCGGCTCAATCGCCTTCACAATCACTTCCGGATCTTCGTAGAAATCGCTGATCACCACCACCATGCCCCGCCGATTCCGCATCATCTCCTGGAAGTGGTAAAACGGCTTCGCAAAGTCCGTCCGCTTCCCCGGCTCCGCTTTTTCGAGCGCATAGAGCGTCCGCCGCAGTTGCCCCGAACGCGAACTCGGCTGCACAAAATCGCGGATGTCATCGTCGAACACCATCACCCCGGCCGCGTCCCGCTGCTGCCCGGCCAGATACGCCAGCGACGCCGCCAAGTAGCGCGCATAATCCATCTTCGGAATCTCACCCGAACTGAACGCCATCGACGCCGAAGCATCCAGCAATATCGTCAGCCGCGAATTCGTTTCGCCCTTGAACTTCTTCAAGTACGTCCGTTCGGTCCGCGCAAAAACGTTCCAGTCGACGTGGCGCAGATCGTCGCCCGGCGTGTACATGCGGTACTCGGCGAACTCCTGCGAGAAGCCGAAGTACGGAGATCGGTGGAGGCCTGAGATGAAACCATCGACAACAGTTCGCGCCACCAACTCGAGATTCGAGATGGCGGCGAGAACGGCGGGTTGGAGGAATCGCTGGTCCATTGACGTACCGTTAGTCGCGGGGCACGGGTACAGAATCAATCATCTTGGCGAGGACAGTATCCGCCGTCATCTTGTCCGATTCGGCGTGGAAGTTAAGCAGCACGCGATGCCGCAGAATCGGCGTCGCCAGCGCCCGCACATCCTCGTAAGTCACGTGATACCGCTTCTGCATCAGCGCCCGCGCCTTCGACGCCAACACAATGTTCTGAATCGCGCGTACGCTAGCGCCGAAGTTCAAATACTTTTTCACGATGTCCGGCGCCGAAGCGTCGGTTGGCCGGGTCGCCCGCACGATCGAGACCGCATACTTCGCCACGCTCTCCGCAATCGGCACCATGCGCACCAGTTGCTGCATCGAAAGGATCTCTTCCGCCGTAGTGATCGGCACCGGCTGGTCGTCCTTCGTGCCGGTCGTCATGTTCACCACCTGCAACTCCTGCTCCGCCGGCAGATAGTCGAGTAACACGTTGAAAAGGA
>JAPKZA010000055.1 GCA_026394015.1 Acidobacteriota bacterium | reverse complement strand
CCCGGCATGCCAAGATAGGAAATCTCGCGCGGCGCGGCCGGGTTCGAGATGTCGAAGATGCGCACGCCGGCGCCGAATGGCTTGTCGATCGTCAGCGAGTCGGCCAGCGACTTGGCGTAATAATCGGCCTGGTTGGCATATTGCTGCATCGCCCAGATATTCGGGCCGTTGACGGCAATCAACAGGTCGCCGTGAATTTGTAGATGGTGCGAGCGGGTATTTTTCGGCGCTGCGACGAAGGCGACCGTTTTCGGCTGGCGCGGGTCGCGCACATCGACCACGGAAAAACCGTCGGCGAACATATGGCCGATAAAGGCGTGTCCCTTGTGAACAATGACCTGAACGCCGTCGAGCCGGCCGCCCTGATCGCAGCGCGACAGCAGGCTGACATTTTTGGCGCTGGCACCGATGACATTGGTCATTTGCGTGAATTCCCTGCGATCAGAATTGCCAAGGCCCGGCTCGGCGACGCGCCGAACCGGGCCCTGTTTGCAATGGCCGCGACTATGCGTTCTTGACGGCCGGCTTGCTCGTCATGGTCATGACGATGCCGACGACGAGAAGCGCGAGCCCGATCCAGGTCAGATAGGGCTTGTAAGCAAACTTGCCGGCCGCTTCAGCCGCAGTGACAAGCGCTTGGCACTTCTCGTTGGTGTACAGCAGGCAGGGCAGAGTGGACGCGACTTCCTTGGCGGCCAGATAGAAGTACAGCCACCAGCTCAACGACAGAAGCAGCGAGACGGCGCCGGCGAATTTCAGCCAGAAGTCCTTGCCGACTTCGAGAACGCCGACGGTCGGCGGCGCGATTTCGTCGAGACCCTTCTGCTTCGACTCCGGCCCGAGCTGCGTCACGGCCGCCGCTGCGATCACCAGCAGCGTGGCAAGGCACACGAACACGGTGGTGAGGCTGTACGTCGTCTGGATTAGCAGGATCGCAGGCATGATGAAGGCCGTCGCGAGGCGGCCGACGCCCGACGCCCAGCCGAAGCCGGACGCGCGCGCGTTGGTCGGGAACACTTCCGATGCGAAGATCTGCATCGAGTTACCCGCAACCTGCACAAAGAAGATCATCACGAAACCGGCGACGATCAGTTCGGTCGCGGTGCCGGCTTGCGAGAACACCATCGCCATGACGCCAGCGCCAAGGAACGCACACACCGCAGTGATCTTGCGGCCAAACTTGTCGAGCGCGTACATCATGAAGATGCTGGCGCACGGCACCGCGAAGTTCATCGCCAGTGTGTACTGGAGCGACTTGGTGATCGTGAAGCCCTTCTCGTTCATGATGTTCGGCAACCATGCGCCGAGGCCGATGGCGATGCCGAAGAACGCCGTGAAGCAGATCATGCCGGCGATGACACGCTGCGGATACATCTTGAAGACGACGCCGAAGGGATCGTTCTTGCTGTCGCTGGCGGAGTCGGTCGACAGTTTTTCCGTCGGGCCGGCAATGCCGAGCTTGGTCAAGACGGCGAGGGCTTCGTCGCCGCGGCCATGCGTCGCCAGGTAGCGCGGCGATTCCGGCAGAGCGAAACGGAAGAACCAGACGATCAGCGCGCCGGCGCCGATGAGCAGCCACACCGAGCGCCAGGCATATTCAGGCGAGGTTGCGACCGCGCCAGCGAGGAGCGCGAGCGCCGTACCGATCGGCCAGACGCAGGCGCCGCCGATGAAGTGGACGATGGCCAGAACGCGACCGCGAATG
>JAPKZA010000135.1 GCA_026394015.1 Acidobacteriota bacterium | reverse complement strand
CGCAGCAAATCATCGACACGGCATCGCGTATCGTCACGCGAGTAGGAACGATCGATTGGTCTGAACTCGTGTCGCTCACATCGCGAGAGCTTGGCTTCGCCCGTACGGGCAAGAAGATTCGAGAGAGACTAGAAGCGATTCTGCACGATCAAGTTCGTAAATCGAATCTTCATCGCGTTGGTGAAAGAGTGTCACTCCCTTAGAGCACCTGACTGGAGGCTTTTAAGCCAATCAGTTTACTTTCAATTACCCGGAACCAAAATCATGCGAATTGGAACATGGAATCTTGATTGCCGATTACCGTCCGATGCGCATTTCGCCATATTGCATGAACAAGAATGTGACATTTGGCTACTCACCGTATAACAGCCACCTCTCAACTAGCGTAATGGCTCGTACGCAACACTGGGCGGCCGTGCTTAGTCGGAAACCTTTGATACCTAAACGCGATCCTCATCCAGCAAGTGCATTTGCGGTTGTCGATGATCTCAGTTTCTGTGCCTCAATCCTCCCATGGAGAGGCAGCGGTGGTGAGTTACCTTGGACTGGCGCGACACACGCCGAAAGAACGGAAGCCGCAATATCCCAGCTACTTACTGAACTTCCCAAAGTAAACTTGGTTTGGGGAGGCGACTGGAATCACTCGTTGGTTGGCGATGAGGTAGCAGGGAGTAAGGGTGGGCGGAGTGCCTTATTGAAGGCGATCGAATCACTTAAACTTAGCGTGCCTACAGCAGAATTGATGCATCGTAACGATATATGCAATGCAATCGATCACATTGGAGTTCCGAAGAACTGGTCGATAAAGAGCGCAGAACGGATTCCCGCTGACAAACTCTCCGATCACGACGCTTATGTAATTGACGTTGATGTTCCATCAGACAGTCCGGCAGATCTAAAGTGAACTCTTCTGGCAAGAGTTGCCGGCATGGTTCAGCTCGGAGAACTAAGATGGCGAGAGAACTCTGAGTTACCCATGAACTCTCGCCATTAGCATTCTCAACCGGTGAAGGTATCATGCTTCAATCACGGAGCGATTACAGGATACGGTGGCATGCCTGGGTAGTAGTGACCCCTGGCGGCCGGTGATAGGGATGATCTGGTGGGAGCCGCGGCCACATGATGTTGGGGAGTGGCAAGAAGCTTGTTAGGTTACGTCGGTAGCGAGTCCAAAAACATACTGATCTTTGCCGCGTAAGCCTAAGATGCAATCGTGACCCGCGATGCATTCGGGCCAAGGCGAAGGAGAAGCTTGGGGAGATTGAGGTACGACGTATAGGTGGCTGCGAACTGTTGATTGCGATCGGCGTTGCTGATTTCGTCTGTTCGGTAGTTTGACGGATAAGGTACTTGGTCGATCTGGATTCGCATCTGGGGAAAGATGGCAAGGAGGTTTGCGATCGTGTCAGCATACAAACAACTGGATGCCTGCCAAATCTGAGGTGGAGAGTTTCCGAATCGCTTGATTAAAGCAATGGCCTTGGCATCCCAGGGATAGGGCAACTCTGGCGGTTCGGCTCGTTGCCATCTGCATTGGTCGAGATACTTCTTGGTTGGGCCGACGAAGTGATAGATGTAGCTTTGCATTACCGGGTTGTTGGCCCACGCTGGGGTCTGGTGCAGATTGATATTGAAGTCTGGTGGAAGAAAGCGAATGGAGCTGCGATGGAATGTCCACAGGTGATTGATGATCAAGCATTCATCGCAGCCGAGATCATGCTTGCCTCCCGTCGGCAATAGGTGACTGATGATTTCTGCAAGCATCAAACCGAATGAGTCG
>JAPKZA010000301.1 GCA_026394015.1 Acidobacteriota bacterium | reverse complement strand
TTCAACCGCACGCTGAAAGAACAGGCCATTTATGGAAGGGTCTTTCAGAATATCGAAGAAGTGCGCATCGCCGTTCGGGACTTTATCAAGAAGTACAACGAGCAGTGGCTCGTCGCCAATCTGGGATACCGCTCGCCAACTCAAGTCCGGCGCGAGTACTTTCAGCAGGCCATCGCAGCGTCAACAAAGCTGTGTCCAGAAAACCGGGTGCGCTACACGAACTGAACGAGATGTTGAGTTACCATCTGCGGGATCGTGCTTTATTAAGGATCGGGACAATCAACGGCTGCTCAATGGGCTTGGCCAACAAGATGACTGCGGGCGGTTACTGCGCTGTCTATCCCCTCCTTTCGTCGAACCGACGAATAATCGAGCCGAGCGCATGGTCCGACCGGCGGTGATTGCGCGAAAGGTGTCGCACTGTTCCAAGAATCAGGCGGGCGCGGATGCCTTTGCCACCTTTACCAGCGTCGCCCAGACCGCGCTCAAAAACGGCAACACTTCGCTGACTGCTGCCTTCCGGTTGCTGTTCTCTGCTTCCAAGATCAGCTCGGTTGAAACCCTTCCAGTGGGCCGCTAATCAAGTACGTCCAGAAGACGCAGCAACTCAGCGTGTCTGCCGTCTTTGCTCTTGATCCTCTCCCAGTTGATACCGACGTAAAAGAGCCGTTGTTCTCCTGTCGTGGGCGGCAGGATCGGCTCAGCCAGACTATGGTGAAGAGTAAAGGCCGGACCGACCCGCATAGGCGAACGGGCAATCAGGCGGGCGACATGGTCGTCCGCCGGCCGCGAATCGCAACTGACAAAGTCATCATGCGTCAGGAGATGGCTGGCATGGCGGCGATACCCCCACATATGATAAAACCCCAATGGATTCCAAAGCGCAACAATGGAAAACATGTCGTAGCATTTCGGAGTCGCATAGTGCAGATGAAGGACGAAGTCAATATCTTCCGGCGTGAGTTGAGTAAAGGGTGGTGTGGTTAGGCGGGCGAAGAAGTTCACCTCGACTCATTCGATGTCCAGAAGGCGGGCCGCTCCCTTAATCCGTGCGATACACTCGTCTTCCGCAGTCTTGAGGTGGGGCCCGATGGCAACTTTGCGGCGTAGGCCGCCCTTAGGAAGTTGGGTCGTTGCTTTAATCCCGGATAGACATAGCGAAGTACCGCATTAAAGATCAGGCAATCGAACGGGGTCGGCCACGGGCCGGGGTTCTTCGGCTCGCCAGTCTTCAATGGCCGCTTCAAGGCGGCAAAGAGTGGCATGAGCGTTTTCCAGCCGGGTGGTCCGGTACCCCAATTCCTGAATCTGTAGTTCGAACTCAGCTCGCTCCTGGGCCAAATCATGCTCCCGGTCACTCAGGGCTCCGGTTAGATCTCGTGCCTGCAGTCGCAGTTCAGCGTTTTCCTTGGTCAGCTGCCAGATAGACCGGGTAGCTGCATCCCCAATATCTGCTGCAGATAGGTCCGCGTGGAACAAAGGTATGTCCCGGAACCATCGGCGCGCCGCATCTTCATCTTGAGGGACGCACCGCTGCAATCCGAGTACGAGCGTTTGCAGAGACCAGGGGGTAAGCGGCGAGAAAGCCGGGTTGATGCGAGATAGCGGATGGTCGTTGTAGAAGAACTGATCAAACTCGCCGTACCGTTCAACCACGGTGAAGCCACTCTGCTCGATCTCTGCCAGCAAGCACGCTTCGGTAGGGACGCTTCGGCAGGTGGGCGGCAGCCCGAGAGTGGCGGGGTCAAGACCAAGGCGTAAGACTTCACCGAGTTCAATGGAGGCAGTAAGGGCACTGAGAATCAGCATGCCGCCTGGCGCTAGCCACTGGCCAACCCGGTCAAGTACTAGGTGGGGACACGGGTATTGATTGACCAGCTTGCGGACGAGGACGGTATCGAACCGTTCTTCAGGGGGCGCGTTCAGTGGGGAGCCGGTACGGAATCGCGCCTCGGATCGTAACCAACCAGTCGCTACGTCACGAGCTGCGCGGTTCGTGTAGTCGATGCCGACCGGTGCTTGGCAACCCAGTTGTTCGGCGAGATAGACAAAGTATCCATCGCCGCAGCCCAGTTCCACGAAGCTACCCGGATGCGTAGCCGAAGCCCGAGACGTGAGCCTTTGTTTTAAGGCATCGATGAAGGCTACTTGGCTGCGCCAGCAGTTCGGGTCGCCGGGCCAGATGCGCGCGGGGCGGCCGACAAAATGAAACAATTGGTCGGGCAGGCAGGTTGGACCCAAGTCAGGTTCCAGCTCCGTCCTCTGTACTGTTGGCCGTTGCCTCCGTTTTCCAAGCGCATTTGACCCCTGGATTTGAAATTGTGGAAACCAAGGTTTTCTGACGTTGTGGACCGCTGTAACGTATCGTTCGCGCAATTCGGTATACCCGAATCGTTCACAGAAATCCTTTTCGGTTCGTAAGTACTCTTCCCAAGTGCTTTTCCTGGCCACGGCGGATCGCGCAACAAAGTCATTGGGGGATCTGTTCAAGGCGGGAGCCACAGCTACCTCAGCAAGCAACGGTTCGCCAAACTGGGCAAGGGTGGGAAGCAACGTTTCCGCGAGGGTTTCGGTGCGTAAATTCACAGAGACCGCGTCAAGGAATGGCGAGAAGTAGTGCTGAGCGGCGCCCACAGGATAACGATCAATAATTTCTTCTAGATACTCCTCAAAAGAAGCCAATCCGTGGGAAGGCTTAAGTTCGTCCATGGTCCAGCCATATTGAGATTCGTGAATCCACAGGGACCGAATCCAATCCGCGGGATGGCGAACGAAGCTTACGCTGTGTTCCCGAGCTTTTACCTCGGGTAGATGCTGGATCCTGGGAGGTGAGTCATGCAAAGCTTGGGTTGTGCCGACGATCAGGTTGCGTAAGGCTAAGCTCTTCCTTACCCAATGGCCAGCCGTTCGACCCGGATGATAAATTGTCGTATTCGCTGTAAAGAGCGCCATGGTTCAATCGTACGACGTTTGGGCGTCAGTAGTACGACATTTGCGTCTTACGCTGGATTCGAGCGAAAGGGCTCCTGCTCTTTTCCCGAGGAAGTTTCCGCAAGAGTGGGCCTCCGGTCGATCTCCCACACGCCGACAGTGCGGCATCCGCCAGCTTGAAGTAAGTGAAAGTGGCTCTGCTCAATACCCCCTTTTGCGGCTTCGTTTTCGCGGACAATCCTAGCAGCCCGTGGTTAAAGTCCCAGGGTGGCGAAAACAATTGAAGGCGGAATTGTTTCGGGATAAAATTGGTTATGGCGCTAGAGGTGTGCTTCAAACAGGCTGACGGTTATTGAGCACGGCCCGTGCTCGCATGACTTTGGCGAGAACGTCTTGGGCTTTGGCGGTCCAGATAAAGGGTTTTGGTGCCACGTTGTGGTGGTCGACATAATCATCGAGCGCTTGAATCAGCTCGAGCACGCTCCGGAACACCCCTCGCCGCAACCGGTTCTCGGTGAGGTCCCGAAAGAACCGTTCGACCATGTTTAGCCACGAGGCGCTCGTGGGAGTGAAGGTAACGTGGAACCGCGGATGCCGTTCCATCCAGCACCTAACCTTTGGATGCTTGTGCGTTGCGTAGTTGTCGGCGATCAAATAAATCTGCAAATGCACGGGAATCGCCACATCGATCAACCGCAAGAACTTCAGCCACTCCTGATGGCGATGCCGTTGCTGGCAGAGGCTGATGACCTTGCCCGAGGCCGCATCCATCGCAGCGAACATCGTCGTCGTCCCGTGCCTTTTGTAGTTGTGGGTCATGGTCTCGGCCCGTCCCCGTTTCAAGGG
>JAPKZA010000134.1:1852-2153 GCA_026394015.1 Acidobacteriota bacterium | reverse complement strand
TAGATTGATAATACGAACGAGGATGCGGCCCGTGGGCCACACCACCACCCTTACGGTGTGAGGCGCGAATCGAACCGGCACGGGCACGTCCTGTTCCCTTTTGACGGAACAATTTGCGCGTGCTACCGGCCAATTCACCACGACCGCGGGTGTTTTGCAAGCCGAGTCGGGCATTCGCCAACTGGCGCACCATCGATTGGTGCATCACTGGGATGTTTGGCTCGATTCCAAAAATGGATTCATCAAGCGCAATCGCCCCAATTTCGGCACCGGCTTGGCTATAGAGTTTTGCTTCCATCAC
>JAPKZA010000134.1:0-1813 GCA_026394015.1 Acidobacteriota bacterium | reverse complement strand
CGCCCGGTACTGATCCCCGTACGAGTAGAAGGTTGCGGTCGCTGATAACCTCGACGACCGAGAGATTCATTACTGTCACACGCCGTCCACCCATGCGTCCCGCCATGCGCGTGTTCTTGAACACGTGACCCGGGTCGGTGCCGGCACCAATCGAACCTGGCGCACGCAAACGGTCGCTTTGACCGTGGGTGCGGGGTCCACCAGCAAAGCCGTGACGCTTGACGACACCCTGGAAGCCCTTGCCCTTGGATGTACCCGTCACGTCAATGATTTGGCCAACCTCAAACATGTCGACAGTCAATACTTCGCCTACTTTGTGCTCACTCGGGTTGTCTGCCGAGAACTCACGCAAGAAGCGTACCAACTGCCCAGCACCTGCCAAATGGCCGCGCTGTGGCTTGTTCAAGCTTTTGGGCTTGATTTCGCCAAAACCGATTTGGACTGCCTCGTAGCCATCGCGTTCACGTACTCGGATTTGAGTAACGACACATGGTCCGACCTGGATTACCGTTACCGGAATCACGGCGCCTGTCTCGTCAAAAATCTGAGTCATGCCGATCTTACGACCTAACAAACCTTCGATCACAATCGCACCTCCGCAGCATTGCGCTTTGCACCATGCAAACCGTAGCGGCTGCTACTTTCAACAATTTAGAGCTTTATCTCGATATCGACACCGGCGGGTAACGCAAGCTTCATCAAGGCGTTAATCGTCTGTTGGCTCGGGTCCAACACATCAATCAAGCGCTTGTGCGTGCGTACTTCGAATTGCTCTTGCGAGTTTTTATCCTGGACCGGCCACCAACGCACCTGTGCGCTCCGCTGCTTCCACAATCTGTCGTGCCGATTGATCCAAAATCTTGTGATCAAACGCCTTCAGACGGATGCGCACCTTTTGCTTTGCTACTGCCATAACTGCTCCAAGTCACGCACACAGGATCCACCATACACGAGGCACCGTGGATCCTGTGGCGCATGCCGATTCTTTTAGTCCGTGATCTTCGAAACGACACCGGCACCGACGGTGCGGCCACCTTCGCGGATAGCGAAGCGCAAGCCGTCTTCGATGGCGACGGGTACAATCAACTCAACGGCCATTTCGATGTTGTCGCCGGGCATTACCATCTCAACACCTTCGGGCAACGTGATTGAACCCGTTACGTCGGTGGTGCGGACATAGAATTGTGGGCGGTAGCCGGGGAAGAACGGTGTATGACGACCGCCTTCTTCCTTCTTCAACACGTACACATTGGCCATGAACTTTTTGTGGGGCTTGATTGAACCAGGCAAGCACAGCACTTGGCCACGCTCGACATCGGTACGCTCAACGCCACGCAACAAACAACCCACGTTATCGCCAGCCAAACCTTCGTCCAATGTCTTTTGGAACATTTCGACGCCGGTGACGACGGTCTTCTTGGGCAATTCTTCGCTCATGCCGACGATTTCGATGGTTTCGCCGGTCTTGACCTTGCCGCGCTCGATACGGCCCGTCACCACGGTACCGCGACCCTTGATACCGAAGACGTCTTCGATGGGCATCAAGAAGGGCTTGTCGATTTCGCGGGTCGGCGTGGGGATGTAGCTGTCAACGGCATCCATCAAGTCCAAAATACATTTGTATTCGGGGGCATTGATGTCGGTCGACGTGCTGGCCAAGGCCTGCACGGCGGAACCGCGGATAATCGGAATATCGTCGCCGGGGAAGTTGTTCTTGCTCAACAATTCGCGCAATTCCAACTCAACCAACTCCAACAATTCCGGGTCGTCCATCAAGTCGACTTTGTTCAAAAAGACGACCATGGCCGGTACT
>JAPKZA010000101.1 GCA_026394015.1 Acidobacteriota bacterium | reverse complement strand
CGACCACCTTCTGTGTGCGTGCAAGGTCGAGGAGGACGAGAAGACCGGCGACCTCAAGTTCAGCATCGCCACCCCCGAGGTGAGCTTCTTCTGGGACGAACTCAAGCGCCACGGCGACTGGAGAACCCGCCCCCAGCAGGAAGCCGGGGACAGCACCAACGTCGAGGGAGTGCTGGGGATGATGGCCGGGGAAGACAGCGAGGAGTGACCCGGCGGTTTGCGTTGGAGCTTCTATCTACCCCCCCTTTTACGATGGGAGCTCCTCCGTGAACCTTCGATCTAGAATCATCCGTCTGGCACACACGCAACCCGAGCTCCGTCCCCACCTTCTTCCCCTCCTCAAGGAGAGCGCGTCCGACGACCTAGACGACGAACTCTCCCCCGAGGAGAACGCCGTGCTGCTATGGGAGAGGAAGTATCGCACCCGTCAGGAAGCCCTCCTCCGGGTCTGGGAGAGCGAGTACGACCGTCGGTTGGAGTCTCTGGGGGATGACCTTCTTTCCGACTTGGAATCCCTAAAGAAGCTGGTGCGGTTCTGGTTCTGGGAGCGCAAGGGCAACTACCTAGAGACCCCGGTCGAGGAAGCCCCCGACTTCGAGGGAGCCCGTGGGGCGATGTTCCACCGACGCCGGAAGGCTCTCGCGGACGTAAAGGCGGTTGCAGACCGTATGGCCGCGCGCCTGTCGTCTGTCGGTCTCTTCGGGGACGACTTCCTGAACGGCTTGTACCGAGAGCTCGATCAGTACGAACGCTCCTTCGATTCTTTGTGACCAACCCCACCGTCTACTTCATCCAGGCCGACGCCCCTAGCGGACCCGTGAAAATCGGGTACACGGGGCGGAGGGTGTCACAACGATTGTCCGAGGGTCAGACCTTCGCCCCCGGAGAACTCACGGTGTTGGTCGAGGCATCCGGCACCTACTCGGACGAGGCAAAGCTGCACCGGCTTTTCGCCCCGCACAATCTCCGAGGCGAGTGGTTCGCCTACGCCCCGGAGATACAAGAACTGGTCTGGTTTCTGATCGAGGGGGGAAACCTCTCGACGTGGCTGGAGAGCACCTAAGCCCGGTATCCGTTCTTTACCCCGGAGACGTTGTGGCCAAGGTAATCAGCACAGTCGGGATGACCCCCTTCGAGGTCGTCATCGACGGGACCGTCCCCGGCATGGTGCGATTCGTCCGTGCGTTGTCGAAGACGGGGGCGAAGGTCTCTAGTTCCCCCCGGAGCGGGAATATGGGAAGCCAGCTAGCCTTCGTGGTCTGGTTGAGCCCGTTCTACATTGCCCTGTTTCGGACGTGGTGCGAGCCCGCGGGGTTCACCTTCGTCTCGACGGACAAGATTCAAACGGACGGGTCGGTCAGGACTCCAAAGCCTTGAGGGAGCTCCCGAGGGAGCTCAAGGTTTCTGCCGAGGGCTTCTCGGCGGCGTTTTCGAGTTCCACGATCTGAATCGAGAAGCGTTCGACATCGTTCTCGATCAGATCCGTGATCGCCCAGAACCTCTTCCGGCACGCGACGGCAAGTGCGGCGACGTGCTTGCACGCCATCTTCCGGTTCTGGAGGTCCGGGCAGGTGCAGTTGAAACCCTGCTTGGGCTGAAAAGTGATGCGGGTCTTGTAACCCTTGTCCCCCGTCGTCGCCGTAGCCACCCCCGGAACCCCGCTACCGTCGGGGAGCATCTGAGTAGTCAGGGACACGTTTGAAACGTGGACGTTCGGGGCTCGCATCGCCCGAGAAGACGGGACCGCCTTCTCCAGACGGTCTAGGAGTTCGACGGCGTTTTGTAGGTTACGAAGCGTCTGGGTTAGGCCCCGGATAGCAACCGAGGCCGATAGAAGCGGGTTCGTGTTCATGTGGTTCTCTCTTTTTACGCCCGTATAATAGGTACGGTATTGATATGCCCCCCCGCACCGCTTGGTTG
>JAPKZA010000239.1 GCA_026394015.1 Acidobacteriota bacterium | reverse complement strand
GTCGGTAGGGGCTTGGTTAATGTCACAATATCATATTACTGAATTTTGGGTTCCATTTTGTACAGGATTGGTTTTTGCCATACCTCTTATTATTTGTGTGTATGGTTTAGAAAAAGTACCGCCCCCAATAACCAACTCGAAAAATTCCGCTCCACCAAAGTCGAAACCCTCACCCGCCCCCTCAAAAAAGGCGACCCCGACATGAAAACCTCGAGTGCCGAACTCCAAGCCCTCTTTGACCCCAAAACCGGAAACCTCCAAACCCTGGAACAAACCACGAATTTCAACTACCAGGAAGGCCCCCGCCACGCCCGTAGTAACAACGCCCGCCTCGATAGCGCAACCGAACATCTCTTCCTCAAAGGTGCCGCCCGCATCTGGGACCCCACCGGCTCCACCGACGCCCTCCAAATCGAACTCGATCAAAAAACCGGCGACATGCTCGCCGAAGGTCAAGTCACCTCCACCCGCCTCCCCGACGAAAAGAAACCCAAAAAGCCCCAAGGCTCCCTCCTCGATTCTTCCGAAACCGTCCAAGCTCGCGCCAACCGCATGCAAACCCGCGAACAGAATAAATGGATCCGCTACGATGGCAACGCCCTCCTCTGGCAAGGCCCCAACCGCATCGAAGCCGATTCCATCCTCATCCAACGCTCGGCCCAGCGCCTCGACGCCACCGGCAACGTCGTCTCCCAGTTCCGCGAAAAAGCCAACAACACCTTCACCATCGTTCGCGCTCCCCAAATGACCTACTGGGACGTCGAGAAAAAAGCCCACTACATGGGCCACGTCAAACTCGACCGCGCCGACCTCGTCGTCACCTCCCGCGAACTCTTCGCCTGGTTCTCCCAAAAAGAAAACGACAACTCCCTCGAACGCGCCGAAGCCATCGGCGACGCCGTCATCGTCAAAACCGGCACCGCCCGCATCCGCCGCGGCGTCTCCGAACGCGCCGACTACGACGTCCCCGCCGCCCGCATCGTCCTCACCGGTGGCTCCCCCCAAATGTTCGACTCCCTCAAAGGCAACACCAAAGGCGAACGCCTCACCTGGTTCTCGAACGAAGACCGCCTTCTCGTCGATGGCTCTACCGCTCTACCCGCCGCAAGCCGTATCCTAAAGAAGCGGTAGTTCATGCGTACATTGGAAACCAGGGAAATCTCAAAGAGCTATCGAGGCCGCAAGGTCGTCGACAACGTCTCCGTCTCCGTGCAACAAGGAGAAGTCGTCGGCCTTCTTGGCCCCAACGGAGCCGGCAAGACCACTAGCTTCTATATGATCGTCGGCCTCGTCAGTCCCGATTCCGGCGTCGTCCAACTCGACGAAGAAGAAATCACCCACCTCCCCATGTACCAGCGCGCCCGCCGCGGCGTCAGCTACCTCCCCCAGGAACCCTCCGTCTTCCGCAAACTCACCGTCGAAGAAAACCTCATGGCCATCCTGGAGACCCTCTCTCTCGATATCCGCCAACGCCGGGAGCGCATGAACCGGCTCATCGAACAACTTGGCCTCGAAACCGTCCGCCTCAATAAAGGCTACATGCTCTCCGGCGGCGAACGCCGCCGCGTCGAAATCGCTCGCTCCCTCGTCATCGAACCCACTTTCCTCCTCCTCGACGAACCCTTCAGCGGCATCGACCCCATCCAAGTCCTCGAAATCCAGCGGATTATATTTGACCTTAAAAAAAGCGGAATTGGTATTTTAATCACGGACCATAATGTCCGCGAAACCCTCGCTACTGTCGACCGGGCCTACATAATTAACGCTGGTAAAATCTTTCGCTCCGGCTCCCCCGAAGACCTGGGTCGCGATCCCGAAGTCAAAAGAGTTTACCTCGGTGAAGGCTTTCAATTCGAACTCGGGCTCCGCCCTTGACACACTTCCCGGCTCTAGTACTACCAATTCTTAAAAGATAGTGCATGCATGTATCGCTCTGCTGCATCTATCTGTATCATGTTGCCGTAAGCACTGGTTTACTTGTCGCGTTTGCCCGCAAAGTAGGCAAAAAAGGACTCTTTATATTTTGGCCCGCGAAGAAGTTCCTGACCTCGCAGCCGCGAAGGAAACAATTCGACTCCTCGACGCGCAGATCAAAACTCTAACGCGTGGAGAGAAGTCACGCCAACGCGAAGTCGTCGTCTTCGAACGCAAACTCCGCGAATTCGCCGTCGACCTCGAATTCGCCCTCGAACTCGAACGCCGCCGCTCCGCCGAACTCGAACAGGCCTACTACGACATGGTCCTCCGCCTCACCCGGGCTTCCGTCTACAAGGACAACGAAACCGGCGCCCACATCCAGCGTGTCAGCTACTACGCCCGCATCATCGCCCGCCACATGGGCTGGTCCGAAGCCGACCAGGAACTGATCTTTCGCGCCGCCCCCATGCACGACGTCGGCAAAATCGCCATCCCCGACGCCCTCATCCGCAAACGCGGCTCCCTCGACGGCGAAGACCGCAAAATCATGGAAAGCCACACCCTCCGTGGAGCCCAACTCCTCGAAGGCTCCAACTCCCGGCTCCTCGAAATGGCCCGCGATATCGCCGTCACCCACCATGAACACTGGGACGGCTCGGGCTACCCCCGCCGTCTCCAAGGCAACCAAATCCCCATCGTCGGCCGCATCGTCATGCTCGGCGACAACTACGACGCCCTCCGCAGCCAACGCAGCTACAAAAAAAGCTTCCCCCACGAAAAAGCCTGCCGCATCATCCTCGAAGGCGACGCCCGCACCCGCCCCGAACACTTCGACCCCCAGCTCCTGGAAATCTTCCGCGTCGTCCACCTGGAATTCAAAGAGGTCTTCGAACGCTTTGAACACGAAGACCCCGCTATACTATAACCCGCTGCTCCCCCACCCGCCGCGTAATCCGCTCCCGATCCAATAGCTCCAACAACGGAATCGCATACTTCCGCGATACCCCCGTCCACTCTTTAAAGTCACCCACCCCAAACGTCTGCCCCTTTCGCTCCGCCAACTGCCCCTTCAAAGCCTCCAACACCTCCGCGTGATACACCAACTCTTCGCTCACCTTCACTAACCGTCGTTCTTTCAACAACATCTGCAGCAAAAGCTTCGCCCGCGCCCCCTCCACCCCACACTTCGCCAACACCTCGCTCAGCCCCGGCGTCGCCAACCCCCCCTGCCGAAACACCTCCTCCATCTTCGCCCGAGCCGCTGTCTCATCCTCCTGCAACTCCACCCGATGCGCCGACAATCTCACCAAATCCTGCTGCACCGTCACCTTCCCCGTCATGCCCAACAAGGCATCAAAAACATGCGCCGGCGCCTTGGGCAGCACTTTCCCTCGCAACTCCTCCTTCGCCATACCCCCCAGCAACGGATGCGCCCGATGAAACGCCACCAGCGTCTTCTCCACCACGGCCAACTTCGCCTGCGCCCAAGCCTGCCCCACCACGTGGCTCCCCAACGCCAATAGCCCCGTCGGCAGCACCGGAGCCACCCCCAACCGCCGACGCAACTCCCGGCGATCCATCCCCGCCGCCGACTCCGCCACCATCACCTGAGCCGCCGTCCCGGGCGTTGCCCCCTCCAGCCGCCCCAGCCTTTCCAAATTGGCCCGACGAGGCGGATCGATCTCCACCACCGTTGCCCCTCCAATCGTCACCACCGGCGAAAACTGCCGCACAATACAGCGGTCCCCCGGCAGCACCAGCAACGCGTCCCGCAGCCGAAAACGAACCCACCCGCTGGCTTCATCCAACAGCCGCATATCCGCCACCGTCTCCGCCGTCCCCACATGCAAATGCACCTGGCTCCGCGTCTTCAACGCCTTCGCCCCGGCCAGCAGAACGAACCGAGCATCGAATACCTTCACCCCCTCAAACCACCCCGGCTCACTCAACACCATCCCCCTCTCAATCTCCACCGCGTCAATCCCTGCCAGATTAACCGCCGTCCGCTGACCCGCCGTCGCCTGCGTCGCCGCCTTCCCATGCACCTGCAACCCCCGAACTCGCAGTCGCCGCCCCGTCGGGTAAAGCTCCACCTCCCCTTCCACCGCCATCATTCCCGCCGTCAACGTCCCTGTCACCACACTGCCAAAACCCTTCATCGCAAACGCCCGATCAATCGGCAGCCGAAACGCCCGCCCCGTATCCCTTGGCGGCAGCCGCTTCGCCATCTTTCGAATCTCCGCCTGCAACGCTTCCATCCCCAAACCCGTCTTAGAGCTAACCGGAACCACCGGTGCGCCCTCCAGGAACGAGCCCGCCACAAACTCTTCCACCTCCATCTGCACCAGCTCCAACCACTCCGCCTCCACCAGGTCTGCCTTCGTCAAAACGACAATGCCCAACTCCACCCCCAACAACCTGCAGATGTCGAAATGTTCCCGCGTCTGGGGCTTAATCGCCTCGTCCGCCGCGATGATCAGCAAAACGAGATCGATCCCCGTCGCCCCCGCCAGCATCGTTCGCACGAACCGCTCATGCCCCGGAACATCGACGAAGCCCACCCGCAGCCCGTCTCCCAAGTCCAAATGCGCAAACCCCAGTTCGATCGAAATCCCCCGCCGCTTCTCTTCTTCCAGCCGATCGGTGTCAATCCCCGTCAAACATCGCACGAGCGATGTCTTCCCATGGTCAATATGTCCGGCGGTCCCAACGATAATGGATGTCATGCGCGTCTTGCTTTTCATCGTCGCAGGTTGTGCGCTTGCGCAGGAACCCGAACAACCGCTTTTTAAGACCGGCGTCGCCAACGTCCGCGTCGATACCCAGGTCCAGCAAAAGGACCGCGTCGTCGACAATCTCACCCGCGAAGATTTTCGCGTCTTCGACAACGGCGAGCCCCGCCCCATCACCGCCTTTGACCACGAACGCGAGCCGCTTACGCTCCTCCTCCTCCTCGACCTCAGCGGCAGCATGAACAAGTACCTGGAGCAGCTCACCTCCGCCAGCCGAGCCGCTCTGAACCAACTCCGCCCCGGAGACTCCGTCGGCGTCATGGTCTTCAGCCGAGACTCGAAAGTAACGCTCCCATTCACCACCGACCGGGACGCCGTCGTCGAAGGTCTCCGCAACGCCATCCGCGAACGTAACCTGGGCAGCGGAACTCTCATCAACCCCGCCCTCATCGCCGCCGCTCAAATGCACCAAACGAACGCCGCCCCCCAGGGTCGCCGAGCCATCGTCATCGTCACCGACAATTTAGGTCTCAACTACCAATCCCCCGACGAAGCCGCGCTGCGGGAACTCCACACCGCGAATACGGTCCTCAACGCGATCGTCGTAGGCAAGAGCCGCCGTCCGGACGGAACAAAAAGCCAATACGCCAACCCCGATTTCACCCCGTCGAACGTATTCAGAATAGCCGACGAAACCGGCGGGGACGCTCTTAAGGGCGACCGAGTCGACCAAGCCTTCCCGCAGATCGTGGAAAGGATCCGTACCCGTTACAGCCTGACGTACCGGGCTCCGGAGGGCAAGCCAGGAGAGTTCCGCGAGATCCGAGTCGAGCTAACCCCCGCCGCCCAGGCCCGCTTCCCCGGCTCCCAAATCCGCTCCCGCCGAGGATACTTCCTCCAATAGGGACACACGGGACGGCCTGACCCGTCCCAGCGCCGCAATAAACCTGCGTATCGCAGGGAATGAACGAGCCCTACAGCAAAAAGATTGCGAGCCGCTCCGGCCTCGGGTTTTGCGGGTGTCGCCGCGAAGCGTAAACAGAAGCGCTAACGGGCGTGGGTATTGAGCTTCGAAAACCGTAGATCGGCACGATAACCCTTTGGACGGAAGGGGAACGCAAGATCTGTCAGGGCGCTATCGCGACCCCTGCAAGATTCCCACGTAGTCCTAGAGCCCAGCCAAACCACGAAACCACAGACACCTCATCATTGTTTGAACCAACTCAGCAGTACCCGAGCAAGGGCAGTCTGGTTGGACAGGGCCAAGCCCGCAACCCCAGCGTAAACAATCGTAAGGAGTCGGATGAAGCCGGCGAACAAAGCAACCGAGGAACACAACGAAGCGGCGGAACCGGTGGAGGGAAGGGCGCAAACAAAGCAGAACATCCTCGAGTGGAAGCGCCACGGGCGCTCTAGAGAAATACCGCAAATCTCAACAGCGCCCCGAGCCGCACCGGTATCGCCAACCTAGCCCGGCGATCCACTTCCCGCTTACTTAGGCGTTCCGTTGATAAAACCGTTCGCCGTCTCCCAAACCGATGCGCCCACCAGTCGACCCAACTTCCGGCCCTCGAGATCGGCATCGACGAAGTGGATACCACCATAACGGCGCGAGAGCCCCGCCTCATCGGCGGCCTCGGAAAACGTCGACCAACTCAATGTCAGGTCTCTCACAGGAACAAGACCGGGCTCAAACAGCGAACTACCCGCCGGAATCGTCACTGCGTAAGGAAAGAAATCGCTCTTCTGGAAACGCTGCAGTACTTCCGCGGCAGCAGCGCTGAAGGTGCTATGGCCCGACACGAACTCCGGGAACGGTGGCGTCACGAAAGTGGCGGCCTGATAGGGCTGCCAGCTTTGTCCGCTAATGCGCCGCGCCCCCTGAAACGGTCCAGCCCACGAAGAAATAGCCTTTCCCTGCATCAGATAATGGACAGCCGTGACGGGACGAACCGACTCATAGGCGCGTTTGGCATCCCACGCGGCGATTCCTGCATCAAAGACCGCGTTGGCCACCAAAAAAAACAACTGCACGTCCTGATCCAGAGTGTGGCCCCGCCGGATCGAAACCACCTGTGCTAGTTCGTTCCAGTGTCCCGGTGGAGTGGTCGAGTTCGGCCCGTCCGCCCAGTATTCGGCAATCACCTTCTGCGCATCGGTCAGATTCGCAGAATACGACAAGATCTCATCCACGTCCTCGGCATACTTCTCGGAATCCGGTGCCGGCGCCGCGAAAGGTGGGCGAAACTGACTCCCCTTCGTCAACGCAAACGGCCGGACGAGTCCCCAATGGGCACCCAGATACTTCTGGATGGTGAACCCTCCTTTCCCATCTGGGACGGTCAAGGGCTGCCACTTCGTGGCGTCATTGAGTGCCGTAGCCGTATTCACCGATACGTAGCCGCTATTGTCAGCATAGCCGTTGGCTTGGTTGGAGCCATCATCGGCGCGATAGTCCAGGATGGCCTTCGCGGCCAAGTGTCCGACTCCGGCGGGGGTTGACGGATCCACCGAGGTGTTACCCGGATCTCCTCCGTTGGCCCGCAACCAGAGATCCGTCGTGTCCTTTTGCGCTGGCAGCAGGCTGATCAACACCGTATGGGCGGCATAGGCGATTGCAATGCTCTTGTTGGAAAGCGTTCGTTCGTTGGCTGGACGGCGGAGCGATGCACCCAAACGGGTTCCCACCGCCTTATCGTCATAAGCCGCCCAGGCATCGAACACCGAGGTTTGCACCATCGCTAACGCCCGAGCAACCATCGGCGGTCCAAGTTTCCCCGCGCGGGTGTGGATAAGGGCAATCCGGTTCCATCGCAGTGCTGCATTGTCTTGCGGAATCTGTGCCGATAGCGACACCACAGTCGCAGCAACGACAAGAAAAGGGCTGAAAGTACGTCTAAACATGAGGTGAGAGGGTCCTTTGGGGTTCTTGGGGTTACGCCGAGTTGGGAGGTGAAGGCGCTGCGGCTTTTCCCGTCAGTCAGCTCATCGGCAAATCACCCAAAAAGCTTAGAACGACTAGGATCGCGGACCCGAGTTTCTTGGACACAAGGTTGGCTTACTGGCCGAGATCCAAGGAGACTAAGAGTAATGGCAGAAGAGATGAAGAAACAATGATTGTCTTGAAGGCTAAGTCCGACGAGATTTAACGACTGTGGCCGGCAAGCCAGTGGTCAATGAGGTTCTATGAGAAGCTGGCCCACGAAGTGTTTCTTGGGCAGAAAAAGACGGGACGATGCCAGTAAACATCGACCCCCATAGTTACTCCCTTCGGAGGAGAGAATGATACAATCGCATCACCTCTGTTAGTGTTACATGCGAACGAAATCAGCGCATTCAGGTGTTCTCCTTACGGAGCAATGCTGTTTTTATGACGAAAGAAGCGAAAACGCGTCGAAGGGGGGTCGAGATAGCGGCAGAACCGCTCTGTGCTTGGTAGACGGTGATCGCCCTCGACTCCCTCTTAGTCCAACTTCTGGAGTGCGGTGGGGACGCATCAAACGCGAGATCGTCTGCTCCATGACCAGCAAATACGCCATTGCCCTGTGCGAGCTGATTCAACTCGGGGCGAACCTCGAAAGATGCGTCGAGACGTTTCCAATCGACCGCTTCCGCGCGTTGCTCGGCGTCCCTCCTGGCGCCTACGTGCGCGGAGATAATTTCTTGCGCAATGTCATCGATCCGCCATCGGGGAGGTCAATGGGCTGTCCGACATGGGTGTCCCCATCGAAGTCCGTCGACGGCATTCAAGATCGCCGATCCACTCGGTTGCGATCGCGTGGTGGCAGAAGTCTGGGGATGAATTCCGCGCTGCGATCAACGAACGGAACCGCAGTAAACTGGGCCGAATGGCTCGCTCGGCCTCTTACTTAGCGACATAATCGCGCAACGCTTCAAAAGGCATCTCCTGCTGTGACATTTTCACATCCACCTTAAGCTTTTGAAAGGCGACGATCACGCGGTCATTCGGATGGAGGTACCCGCCGATGTGAAGCTTGGCAATGCGGCTCGACGGTGATCGGGAGCCCACCGGCGTCTCGGCGGGCACTTCACCCGATGGCTGTAATTCTCGGAAAGAAGAGAGTATTGAGCGTCTAGCGAAAGGAATCCACCTTTCCCTTTTCCTCTCGTGCAGGTGTGCTCACTTGCAGTTGCGCAAAAACCCAATCCTTCAGTGCTGCAATTTCCCTCGCCGCCTTGCACCCGGGTTCGGCCTCATTCACGGATTGTCCGACCGGCCATGCGGCGCGGTAGACCCCGCGTTCCCGCAGTACGATGGGAGCGGTCGTCAATCCCGATCCCTCAACAATCGCCCTTGCGTCGTCGAGAAGTGTAGTGGCACTGTGCGGTGCCGCATTGAACACAACGAACGCCGACACACCCGCAGATTTAACAAGCTGAGCGGTCCGCCGTATCGCGTCGAGGTCAACCAAACTGGGGCGACACGGAATGAGCTTCAAGTGGGCCGCTTGGGCCGCCGTGTAGGCCTGCGGACCGGCTGCTGGCGGGGTATCGATAATAGACAAATTGATGCCGTACGCCTCCCCGCGCTCTCCCTTCAAGGCTCACCAGCTCCGCCCCCCCTTCCCCTGTCTATCGCATAGCCTCAAGATCTCGTCTTGATCCTCCATCGGTAGCGGGACCCGCCCAATACCATCCTTCCGCTCAACTGACCTGCTCCCCGGAGTGCACAATCGCTATCCACAATCCCTCTCCCGCCCTACTTAAAAACCACTTCATCCCGCTCATCACTCCGAAACAGCGATGCCGGCAGCCCCGCACTATTCACCAAATTCGCCTCCGGATTGTAATCCCACGCATACCGCACCGCCCGCGGTTCCTTCACCTCCGGATGCGAAACCACAACCGCATCTCCCTCAATCCGCCCCACCGCTGGCCAAAACTTCCCATCCCGCCCCGCAATCATAAACCCCTTCACCGCCCCCCCATCCCTCGTCTTCAACCCCGTCCCCGCATGATCAAACCAAACCCGCATCCCACCCTCCTCCACCGTCACCTGCCGATACAGCGGACTCGAATACACAAACCCCGTCTCCCCATACGCCACATGGCGAGCCAACAGTGCCAACCGCCGACTCACCTCCTGCTTATTCCGCGGATGAATATCCGTCGCCTCCCCGATGTCATTGATAATCACCACCCCCGTCTTCTTCAACCCCGCCGCCTTCACCTGCCCCTCCTGCACGCGCATCCAGTGCCCATTCTTCGCCGCATTCCCAAAATTCGCCAACTGCACATAAAAAAACGGGAAATTCCCCTGCCCAAACGCCCGCCGCCAATCCCCCACCAGCGTCTCCAACGCCTCCCCGTAAACATGCCCCAGTCCCCGGCCCGCCTCCGACTCCCCCTGATACCAAAGCGCCCCCTTAATCGTATACTTTGCAATCGGTGCAATCATCCCGTTATAAAGCGTCGTCGGCTCATGCGGATGCCCCGGCCCCATCGGCACCGCCGGCTTCTCGCCCTTCGCCAACCCCTGTTCGTACCGCGTCATATTCAGCGGATACATCTGGATCTGCTCCTGCCACGAACGCGACAGCGGAAGCAGCGCCGCATTCCCCGTCAACGCCGGCCCGCTCAGCCACGCCGCAATCGGCGTCCCACCCCACGAAGTATGCACGAGCCCCATCGGAGCCTTCAACCCCTGGTGTAACTGCCGCCCAAAGTAATACAACACCGCCGAAAAGTCCTTCACCGTCTCCGGCGAACAAACCACCCACCTCCCCGCCACGTCCTCCACCGGCACCGCCGAACCCTTCCGCGGCACCGCAAACAGCCGAATCTCCGGAAACGTTGCCCCCGCCATCTCCGCCTCCGCGTTGTTCGTCTGCCGCACCGCAAACTGCATATTCGATTGCCCCGACCCCACCCACACATCCCCCACCAGCACGTCCGCAATCAGGATCGTATTGCTCGCGCGAATCGTCATCTCCCCCGCCGCCCCCAGCCCCATTGGCTCGAGCCAAGCCTCCCATCGCCCCCACGAACTCGCCACCGCCCGCGCCGTCTGCCCACGATAGGCCACGCTCACCGGCTCCCCCGGCGCCGCCGTCCCGAAGATTCGCACCGGAGCATCCCGCTGCAGCAACATATGGTCCCCGATAATCGCCGGAACCTTCACCGCCGCCTCGCAGCAGGAAATCAACAAAAACAACCCAAGCGCTCGTGTCATCACCGCCCCATCATACAGCGTCCGCCCGCGCCCGAATAAACGCCTTCACCTCCTCCGCATCCGCGTCTACCGTCACGCTCCGCTGCGGCAAAGTCTCCATCCCGGCAAACTTCGCCGACCGCTCCGGCGCCCGTCCCAACGCCTCCGCCATCGTCTCCCCAAACTTCACCGGCAACGCCGTCTCTAAACACACGAGTGGCACGCCCTCCTCCCGGTGCTCCATCCCCACCTTCAACCCGTCGGCCGTATGCGGATCAATCATTACCCCATAGCTCTCCCAAGCCCGCCGAATCGTCGCCAGCCGATTCCCATGCGTACTCGCCCCGCTCAAAAACCCATACTGCTCAATCCCCGCCCACTCCGGAGTCCCCCCCAGATCAAACGAACCCAGCTCCGCCGCCTCCCGCCACAACCCCTTCACCCGTCCCGCATCCCGCCCTACCAAATCGAAAACGAACCGCTCAAAATTCGAAGCCCGCGAAATATCCATCGAAGGGCTCGAGGTCTGCTGCGTCTCCGCCGTCCCCCGCGGCCGATACACCCCCGTCCGGAAAAACTCATCCAACACATCGTTTTCATTCGTCGCCAGAATCAGCCGCCGAATCGGCAGCCCCATCATCCTTGCGATATGCCCCGCGCAAATGTTTCCAAAATTCCCCGAAGGCACCGCGAAGCTCACCGGAGCCCCCACCTCCCCCGCTACCGCGAAATACCCCTTGAAGTAATAAACCACCTGGGCCACCACCCGCGCCCAATTGATCGAATTCACCGTCCCGATCCGATACTGCCGCTTAAACCCCAAATCGTTTGAAACCGCCTTCACCACGTCTTGGCAATCGTCGAACACCCCCCGCACCGCCAGGTTATAAATGTTCTCATCCATCAGCGAAAACATCTGCGCGGTCTGAAACGCGCTCATCTTCCCAAACGGCGAAAGCATGAAGACCCGAATCCCCCGTTTCCCCCGCATCGCATATTCGGCGGACGACCCCGTATCCCCGCTGGTAGCCCCCAGAATATTCAGCGTCTCCCCGTTCTCCGCCAGCGCCCATTCGAACAGGTTGCCCAAAAGCTGCATGGCCATGTCTTTAAACGCGAGCGTAGGCCCGTTCGAAAGCTCCAGCAGATGCACCCCGGGCTCCAAAGTCCGCACGGGAGTAATCTCCGCCGCGTCCCCCCCGGCCCGCCCGTTGCAATAGACTTCGGCCGTATAGGTCTTTTCGACCAGTCCTCGCAGAACGTCCTCCGGCACGTCATCGGCGAAGAGTCGAAGCACGGCCAAGGCTAACTCCGCATAGCTCATCCCGCGCATCGCCGCCAATCCCGCCGCATCGATCCGCGGATACGAAACTGGCATCGCCAGCCCGCCATCCGCCATCAGCCCCCCCAGCAAAATCTCCCGGAATCCACCGCCCCGGTCTTCTCCCCTTGTGCTCACGTATCGCATGAACCTTCAGCCTACCAGTTCCGCCGAACGGATCCGATCCTCCGGAGCCGAACCAATAAACTGGGGAATGGTAGCCTCCCACGCCATGGCCCCCAGAATTGGAGCATCTATTGCTCCAGTCCGCGGCACACCCCGCTCCAGCCTGGCTCAACGGCCCAACGTCGCGGCCTCTGCCAACAGCTCCTTCGCCGCCGCCTCATGCCCCAATGCCTTTTCGGTCCGCCCCGCCAGCGTCAGGTTATGGATCAAGCTCTCCCGCGCCCGCTGGTCCTTCGCATCCACGGCACACCGCTCCCGCAACACCGCCAACGCCAGCTTCAACTCCCCCGCCGCCCGCGCAAACTGCTTCTCTCGCATCGCCAACGCCCCCAAATAGCTATGGTCCGCCGCCACCCCCAGCTTCGCCGCCCCATCGTTTGGTGCCAATGCCGCCAGCTTCTCATCCGCCTCCAAAGCCCGCGCCACCCCCTCCGGCGTCGCCAACCGCCGATTCGCATTCGCCAGCATCCGCAACGCATCCCGATTCCCCGGGTCCCTCGCCACCTCCCCATCGAATATCCGAATCGCCTCCTCCCGCGCCGCCTTCGCCTCCGCCGCCTTGCCCATCCTTAGATACGCCTCCGCTCTTCCAAAGTTCGCCATCCCGCGCGCCAATACCGCCCGCGGATGCGGCATCCACAGCAGCCCCAGCGCCCGATCACACAGCCGCAACGCCTCTTCCCCCCGGTTTGCCGCGTTCTCCGTCGTCGCCAGCCGCAGCAACGCCTGCGCCAACTCCGCCTTCACCATCAGTTGCAGCGGCTGCCGCTTTTCCACCCCTTCCAGCAGTCCCACCGCCTTCGCAAAACTCGCATGCGCATCCCCCACCTGCCCCAAGTTCGCCTCAAAGTACGACCCCTGCACCTGTCCGAGCTTCAAGTACGATTGCGCCAACTCGCGCTGCAGCTCCGCATCGTTCTCCGCCTCACTCGCCAACTGGTCCAAATACCGAATCGCCTTTCCCACCACCAACGCCCGCGCCGCCGTCGACCCTTCCAGCGGGGCAATCGCATCGTGCAACTCAAATAGCAAGCCGTTTGCCAACTGCCGAACCTCCTTGAAACGTCGCTCCGCCCGCCGCCCTTCCCGAATCGCCGTCACCCCCAAAAACAGCATCATGCTCCCGACCACCACCGCCGCCGCCACACTCTTCGCCCGCCGCCGCACAAACTTCCCCGTTCGGTACCAAACGCCGCCCGCCCGCGCCCGCACCGGCTCCCCTGCCAAGTAACGCTCCAAATCCAACCTCAGCTCCGCCGCCGTCGGATACCGCTCCTCGGCGGCCTCCCGGGTCGCCTTCCCCCCAATCAAACGCAAGTCGTCCCCCACCGGACCCACCAGCTTGCCCAGCAACTTCCCCAACGAGTAAACGTCCGACGCCGTCGTCAAAGGCAGCCCCGCCACCTGCTCCGGACTCGCCACCTCCGGCGTCAACGCCCGCCATCCCGCCTGCGTAAATCCCGTGTCCGTATCCAATGCCTTCGCAATCCCAAAGTCCAACAGTTTTGGGTGCCCCTCCCCGTCGACCAACACGTTCGCCGCCTTCAAATCCCGATGCAAAATCAGGTTCCGATGCGCAAACTCCACCGCGTCGCAAACGGTCAAAAACAGCTCCAGCTTCGCCTTCAGCGGCAGCGCGGCAGCATAGACGTCAAGCGCCGTCCCCTGCACGAACTCCATCACAAAGTACGGCAGCCCGCTCTCCGTCATCCCCCCGTCGATCAACCGCACAATGTTCGGATGGTTCAGCCGCGCCTGCAGCCTTCGCTCCTCCCGAAACCGTCCCAGAATGGCCTCCGTATCCATCCCCCGCTTGATCAGCTTAATCGCCACCGCCTGCTCAAAATCGCCCCCCGTGCGCTCCCCCAAATACACCGCCCCCATCCCGCCCCGTCCCAACTCCCGCACAATTCGATAAGGCCCAATCACCGCCGGCATCGTCTCCGGCATCGATAGAAACGCCTCGTCCTCCGCCGCCAGCAGAGACCGTACCTCCTCCCGCACCGTCGCGTCCCCCTCCGCCGCCACCAGAGCCTCCCGCTCCACCCCCGTCACCTCAAGCGCCGCCGCCGCCAACACCTTCACCCGCTCCCACTGCGCTTTCGTCACTCTAACTCCCGCTTCAGCCAAAGCCGCGCCACCTGCCACTCCCGCTTCACCGTCGTCGGCGAAACCTCCATCACCGCCGCCGTCTCCTCAATCGTCAACCCCCCGAAACACCGCAGCTCCACAATCTGCGCCTGCTCCGGATCCAACTCCGCCAGCCGTTCCAGGGCCTCATGTAAATCCGAAAACGGCACCGCCGTCTGCGCTTGCAATCCGTCCAGCGCCGTGTCCACCGACAACGGAGTTCGCTTCTCCGCCCCCCGCTTCTCGGCATGATGCAGCAGCACCCGCCGCATCAGCCGCGCCGCCACCCCCACAAACTGCGCCCGATTCGTGAAGTCCACCGCATACTGCTTCTGCAACTGCAAAAAGGCTTCATGCACCAACGCCGTTGGCTGCAACGTATGCCCTTGCCGCTCGTGGCTCATGTACCGCGCCGCCACCAACCGCAGCTCGTCATAAACCAGCGGCAGCATCGCGTCCAGCGATTGTTCTGCGCTCAGGAGCCAATTACAGCATGTTTCCGGCGTTCCCTTACAGCTATGCAAAAACTGATCGTTTCGTTCCTCTTCGCGCTCTCCGCCTTCGCCCAAATCACCGTCGTCCAAGCGACCAGCAAGCAGGTCCAACTCACCTGGCCCGGCGGTCAACCCTCCTACGTCGTCGAACGCAAACCCCTCGGCGGCGTCTTCGCCCCTCTCCCCCTCAATACCAATCCCGCCGCCAACTCCTACACCGACTCCACCATCGCCCCCTACGAAACTTACTCCTATCGCCTTCGAGTCCCGAACTCCGACCCCTCCCCCGAAGTCACCGTCGGCCCGCCCCCCGTCGGCCTCTCCCTCGCTTCTCCCGTCCTCGGCTCCCGCCTCCGCATCGCCCTCGATTCCAACGGCGACCCCGCCATCGCCTACCTCGTCTACGCCCCAGAGGACGATCCCGAAAAAAGCTACTTCGAGTTCGTCTCCTGGAACCGTATCGCCTACCGCTGGAATGAACCCCGCAAAATCCCCAGCGGCGATGTCCTCGGCTACTCCACCCTCGCCCGCGACCCCGCCACCAACACCTGGGGCATCACCTACGCCAAATCCGCCTCCAATCCCCGCATCGCCCTCTCCCGCGACAACGGTCTCACTTGGTCCGACAGCCGCATCCTCGACTGTGGCGACCCCGGCTGCGCGCAAGTCGCCCTCGCCATGGGTGCCGGCAAAATCCACATCGCCACCCTCCGCCACGCCGAAGGCATCCGGTACATCACCGGCAACGTCGCCGACCCCCCGTCCGCCTGGCAGTCCCAACCCGTCCCCCAGCCCATGGGCGGCTCCGAGGCCCTGGCCTACCTCGATATCGCCGTCGATTCCGCCAACCAGCCCGCCGTCGCCTTCTGGTCCAGCACCGACACCTCTAACCTTCTATTAGGCTACTGGCGGCCCGGCGCCTCCACGATCATTGCGATGGATACGAGCGGCTACCAGAACGATGCCCCGGAAGTCGAACTCAAGTTCGCCGGCCTCCGTCCCACCATCCTCGCCCTCGCCCGCCGCACCGAAGAGTTCTTTTCCCGCTACGACCAAATCTTCTGGGTTACCCGCGACCAGGGCGGCACCTTCGCCACGCCCGTCAGCCTCCCCAGCGATGGCAACCAATATCTCGGCTACCCTTCCCTCGCCACCAGCTCCGGCACCCAACTCTCCGTCGCCGCCACCCCCGTTGGCGGTAACGACGATGGCGTCCGCTGCGGCGGCGTCAAGCTGCTGGAACAGGCCTCCGAAAGCAGCCCCTGGACGATCTGTTCCCCGATCGCCCAGGAGGCCCACCCCGACTATCCCCGCATCATCTACGCCCCCCACGACGGTCGCTACATCGTCTTCGTCACCGAAGGCATCCGGGTCTGGCGCGAACGCTAGTCGTAATACTCCAGACCCAGGTGCGTGATCAGCTCTTCGCCCTTCATCCACCGCAGAGTGTTCTTCAGCTTCATCAACTGAATGAACACGTCATGCTCCGGATAAAGCCCCGGCGCGGTCATCGGTGCCTTGAAGTAGAAGCTCAGCCATTCCTGCACGCCTTTCATGCCGGCCCGCTTCGCCAGGTCCAAAAACAGCACCAGGTCCAACACCAGCGGCGCCGCCAAAATCGAGTCCCGACACAGAAAATCGATCTTAATCTGCATCGGATAACCCAGCCAACCGAAGATGTCGATGTTGTCCCAACCCTCTTTCTCATCGCCCCGCGGCGGATAGTAATTGATCTTCACCGAGTGGAACAAATCCTTGTACAGTTCCGGATACAGATTCGGTTGCAGAATCTGATCGAGCACGCTCAGCTTCGTCTCTTCCTTCGTCTTGAACGAACCCGGGTCATCGAGCACTTCGCCGTCGCGATTGCCCAGGATGTTCGTCGAGAACCATCCGGAGCAACCCAGCATCCGCGCCTTCAAGCCAGGCGCCAACAGCGTCTTCATATACGTCTGCCCGGTCTTGAAATCCTTGCCGCATACCGGCACTTCATGGTCGCGGGCCAACCCCAGCAGGGCCGGAATGTCGTGGGTCAAGTTCGGAGCTCCGTTTGCAAAGGGCACGCCGGACTTCAACGCCGCATACGCATACACTTGGCTCGGAGCGATGCCCGGGTCGTTCTTGGCAAGTCCCTTCTCGAACGCCGCCAGCGTCTGATGAACCGCCTCCGGCCGATGGAAAACCTCCGTCGAGCCGCACCAGATCATCACCAAGCGGTCGCAGCCGTTGGTCGTCTGGAACGTCTTCATATCGTCCATCAGCGCTTCGGCCTTCTCGTACAGGTTGCCCTTCGTCTTCACATTTGGCCCGTCGATCCGCTTGACGTAGTTCCTGTCGAAGACGGCCTTCATCGGCTTCACCTTTTGCAGGTTCGGCTTCAGCTTCTTGAGCAACTCCGGCTTCAATACCTGGGCATGAGCGGCCGCTTCATAGGCGTTGTCTTCGAAGATGTCCCAGCCGCCAAAGACGAGCTGATTCAGCCCGGCGAGCGGCACAAAGTCCTTGATTTTCGGCGTTCGGTTGTCTGTCCGCTTGCCTAAGCGAACGGTGCCCAACTGGGTCAAGGAGCCGATGGGCTCGCCAAGCCCCTTCTTCACGGCCTCGACGCCGGCCATGAACGTCGTCGAGACGGCACCCATGCCGGGGGTGAGAATGCCTAACTTGCCCTTTGCAGGCGCTATTTTGGGAGTCATAAGTCTCCTCCAGCGTAGAGGAGGGCTTGCGGAGGGGTCAATGAATCAGGCATGAAATCATCATGGTGGAGTCTGAAACGGTATGTAGGCTCATCGCGATACAATGAATTCACATGCTCGATCGGGCGCTTGCCATCCCGCTCCACCGCGCCGCGCAACGCGGGTTGCCGTTGCTGGTGCAGGGCCCTCGCGGCTCTGGAAAGACAACGCTGCTCCGTCGCGAGTTCCCGGCCCACACCTATGTTGCCCTCGACGATACCTCCGATCGCGCACATTCGCGGATCGATCCCGCGGGCTTTCTCGCCCGTCTCCGCGGCCCCGCCTTCCTCGACGATCTCCACCGTTCGCCCGAGCTCATCGCCTACCTTGCCAGTGCCCCGGACCTTGGCCGTCTCGTGCTAGCCTCCTCGCGCCGGCTCACCTTACCTTTTCGCACCCTTGAACTCCATCGCCCGACCTTGGCGGAACGGCAGCGGCGTCCCGCGCTGGCTCTCGCAATGCTGGGTCACTTCGCTCCCACCGTCCTTCCGGTCCAGGCGTCTCCGCCACCCTGGCCGATGTCGATGCGGTTTCTCAACCAAGACATCCGCGACTTGGTCAACGTTCGGGAACTCGACTCCTTTGAATCCTTCCTCGACCTCGCTCTGGCGCAGAGCGGCGAGATCCTCGACCAGCAAGCGCTCGCCCGAGCGGCGGGCGTTTCCCACCGGACGGTCGTCCGCTGGTTCCTGGCCCTCGACGCTTGCTTCCTGACGCTTCGTTTGGCACCAGCCGAAGTGGAGTCAGGGCGAAGGATCATCCGGGCTCCCAAGCTCCACTTTCTCGATAGCCCCAACTTTGAAAGCCAGGTGGTTTCCGAGATCTATCGCAACGCGCGGCACGCCGACCACGACCCGGCCTTGCGCTACTGGCGGGATTCGAACGGGTTCGAAATCTCCCTCGTCATCTTCTTCGAAGGGTTTGCCCCGTTGCCGGTCTCCATCACGGAGGAGCCGAACCCTTTTGCGGAAACTCGCCTTCGGCGTTGGATGGAACTTGTCGGAGTGTCGCAGGGTGCCCTTATCGCCGCCGCCACCCGGCCGTCGCGCCGCGGAGGGGTCCTCCGCTACGCGGCGACCCAACTGTAGACCAGTCTCTCCTCTTCGATGAATCATCCTTAATGACCCCATCAGACGGCCCTGATCGCATTCGATGCCGAATGATTCCGACAAAACTGTTTCTCGCCATCGCACTGACGGTGCCGTTTGCCACCGCTCAATTGCCCTCGATTGCTGAACGCGCATTGAAGCGCGAAGCGGCCAAGAAAGAAAACGAGGCTCGGCACGCCGCCGCCGTCGAAAAGCAAAAGGCGAACGAGGAGGCCCGCGGCAAAGCGGCGGACGAACGGAAAGCAGCAGGTGCCGAACGGCGGGCGACCGAAGATGCGTCGCGTAGCGCGGCTACCGGCTCGAAGGGCTCTTCGCCCTCGTCCGCCCGAGGGGCTAAACGGCCGGTCGACCAGGAGCAGGGCATCACGAGCCCAACTCATGAGAAGTACAGGAAACAGGTCGTGTTTGCCACTGCCGACCGCTTGGTTGACGACGTGAAAGAATCCGAGTTCACGACTGAGTTCAACCTCGGGGACCCCATCTATTTCCGCGTCTTCATGGACAAGATCGGACCCAAGGCGCTCGCCCCCCTCCTACCTGATATGGAACTCAAAGACATCGCCCTCAGCATGACATACGGCATGCGGTTCACCCTGGCCGGCAAGCCGACCATGGACCTGAAGTTCACCGGCTTCAGCAGCCGATCCAACAACTTGGAATGGACTACCTGGCGCGGCTACTTCGTCAAGCACCCCGACGCCGAGATCACGAGCGACCAAGGCGGCGAGTTGTTCCGCGAGTTCCTTGCGCGAGCGACGCAGAAGGGCTGGATCGTCCCGGGCAAGAACAAGTTGAAGGTGGAGATCTACCCGATGATGGGCTTGCGCGATAAGCCGGTGACCACCGGAGAAGTCGTAGCGACCGGCGAAGTCACCATGAACTACACCCCGGGAGTGATCAAGGTCGGCAACCCGGTGCTCTGCGGCCCCCACAAAGCGGTGCAAAAGGATGCGGCGCTGGAAGGTCAGATCTTACGTTACGCCCAGTCGTCCTGGAAGCCGACCGAATACAAGCCCGCCACGGTGCTGCTGACGAGCAATGCGTGGACGATTTACCGGCATCCGGTATCGGGCATCATCACCCGCCGCATGATCGAAGCGGTAGTCGAGTCGAAAGGCGCCGAATACTGCAAGTATCAGGGCTACCAGTTCTCCCAGGTCTTTGAAGGAACCAGTTACGCTAGCGGCACCTTCACCGATGCCGAGCGAACCTCCCATTTCATGCCCTGCGCGTGCATGGCGAAGTAGGTTCATAGGGTACCCTTGACACCGCCGGAGAGATGTGAAAACATTTCCACAATGTTGACCCGGCACCGCATCCTCGTTTCCGCCTTTTCCCTTCTTCCCCTGTTCGCCGAGAGCTCCCCGAAGTTCAACGCAATCCAGAAGAAGTGGTGGGCGATTCAACCGGTGGTCGCGGTCGCTCCTCCGGCGGTTGACCCTGCGGGCCAAAAATGGGTTCGCAACGAGATCGACCACTTCATCTACGACAAGCTGAAGGCCAAGAATCTGACCCCTGCGCCGCTGGCCAGCCGCGACATCTTTCTGCGTCGGGTCACGCTCGACCTGACCGGTCTGCCTCCCACACCGGAAGAAGCGCAGGCCTTCCTCAACGACACGAAGCCCGGAGCCGAAGAGCGCCTTGTCGATCGCCTGCTGGCTAACCCCCGCTACGGCGAGCGTTGGGGCCGCCATTGGCTCGACGTCGTCCGCTACGCGGATTCCGATGGGTTCAAGCAGGACGACACCCGCCCGAACATGTGGCGCTACCGCGATTGGGTGATCCAAAGCTGGAACGAGGACAAGCCGTTCAACCGCTTCATCAAGGAACAAATCGCGGCCGATGAGCTCTACCCCGGCGATCGGAAGGCCCTTCCTGGCCTCGGCTATCTCCGCCTCTTCGAGGACGAGTTCAACCAGGCCAACATTCACCTGCGCCGCCAAGAGCTACTCAACGACGTCACCGACAACACGGCCTTCGCGTTCATGGGCGTCACGCTGGGTTGCGCTCGGTGTCACGACCATAAGTTCGACCCGCTCCTGCACAAAGACTACTACCGCATGCAGGCCTTCTTCGCCAATATGAAGATCGACGACGAGTCGACCACGGCCACTCCCCAGCAGATCGCCGAATACCAGGCCCAAATGGCGAAGTACCAGGCGGCGGCCAAGCCGGTCCTCGACAAACTGGAAGCCTTCCTGGCCGCCCCTCGCGCCGCTTACCGGAAGGAGTACACCGAGCGCTTCCCGCCTGAAGTGCAGACCGTCCTTGGCAAGCCCGCGCAGCAGCGCGACCCGCTGGACTGGCAGATCTATCACAAGGCGATCACGCAAGTCGACGTCACCGACGCCGACGTGATCAGCAAGCGCGGTAACGCCGCCACCAAAGCCAAGTACAAGGCCCTGCTCGCCGAACTCGACGCCTTCAAGCCGCTGCTGCCGAAGCCGCTGCCGACGGTTCAGATCATGCGGGACCAAGCCGCGACCTCCCCGGCCACCTACATCCTCAAGGCTGGCTCTCTTTACTCCCCGCTTGACGAAGTTGCTCCCGGTGGACTCAGCATTCTCGACCCCGCCCCGGCCACCATCCAACCGCTGCCCGAACTCAACTCCAGCGGCCGTCGCGCCGCGCTGGCAAACATTCTGGCTGACGCCAAGAACCCGCTGACCACGCGAGTGATCGTCAACCGGATTTGGCAGTATCACTTTGGCAAGGGCCTGGCCGGAACCCCGAATGATTTTGGCTTGATGGGCGAGCGCCCCAGCCATCGGGAACTGCTCGACTGGCTCACGGCTACCTTCACGGGCACCGATGGCTGGAGCATCAAGACGCTCCACAAGCGCATCGTCCTGAGCGCGACCTATCGTCAGGCGTCTGACTACCGGGATGATGCGGCCGCCATCGATAGTGAGAACAAGTTGCTCTGGCGCTATCCCCGTCGTCGGCTGGAGTCGGAAGCGATCCGAGATTCCATGCTGGCTGTCTCCGGTCTTCTCGACCGGACGATAGGCGGCCCCGGCGTGTTCCCCAAGGTGCCGGAGGGGACCGAGATTCAAGAAGGGCGCCATTGGCGCAAGTCCACCGGTGATGCCGATGAGTACCGGGCCAGCGTCTACATCTTCGCGCGCCGCCTCGTTCGGTATCCCATGCTGCAAAGCTTCGATACCCCGCTCGCGATTGAGAGCTGTGGCCGCCGTCAGGAGACAGTCACTGCCGACCAGGCGCTCGAACTCATGAACGGCGAAGCCAGCGCCAACTTCGCCAGAGCCCTCGCCAAACGGGTCGCCAACGACTCCGGCCAATCGCCGACCGGCCTCGTCGAACGGGCGTTCCGGCTGACCCTGGGGCGGGCTCCTTCCGCGCCTGAACTCGCACGAAGCCAAGCCTTCCTGGCCAAGCAGGCTAAGCTCGGCCCCGCCGCGCTGGACGATCTCTGCCTCGCGCTGCTGAGTTCCAGCGAATTCCTTTATATCGACTAGGGTCTATACCGATGAACCAACACACTACCCGTCGTGCTCTTCTTCGTGGTGCAGGCAGCGGCCTCGGTGCCATGGCCATGGCCGCCTTGCTCGCCGAGCAGTCGCCCGCCGCGACCGTCCACGATCCTACCGTCCCGCGTCAGCCCCATCATCAGCCCAAAGCCAAGTCGGTGATCTTCCTCTTCATGGAAGGCGGACCGAGCCATATTGATCTGTTCGACCCGAAGCCGAAGCTAAACGAGATGAGCGGGCAACCGATGCCGGCGAGTTTCGGCCGCCCGATCACCGCGATGGGTACCGCTGGCAACACGTTGATGGGCAGCCCGCGGAAATGGGCTCAGCACGGCAAGAGCGGCCTCTGGGTAAGCGAACTCTATCCCCACGTCGCCAAGCATGCCGACAAGCTGGCCGTGCTGCGTTCGTGCCAGTGCGATGGGCTGAACCACGCCGGCGGCGTGAGCCAGATGAACACCGGAGACATTCTCTCCGGCCGCCCCAGCCTCGGCGCCTGGGTCAACTACGGGCTCGGTTCAGCGAACAAGAACCTGCCCGCTTTCGTTAGCATGATCGACGAGCGGGAGCCCTTTGGCAATGCCAAGAATTGGGGCTCCGGCTTCTTGCCCGCTTCCTATCAGGGCACCCTGTTTCGCCAAGGTCCGAACCCGATTCTGAACACCAAGCTGCCGGCCGGGCAGGACGACGAGCGGCAACGGGCGCGCCTTGAATTGCTCGAAGCCCAGAATCGAGACTACTCCAAAGGTCGGGAAGACGATACAAGCCTCGACGCGCGGATCCGCAGCTTTGAGCTCGCTTACGCGCTGCAGAAGTCGGGCCCCGAAGCGGTCGATTTGTCGAAGGAAACCGACGAAACGAAGGCGCTCTATGGCCTGGATAGCCCGGAGACGGCTGTGTTCGGCCGCAACTGCCTGCTGGCCCGTCGCCTCGTCGAACGCGGCGTTCGCTTCGTGGAGCTCTACTGCGGTTCCGGGTCTGGCTGGGACGCGCATTCGAACCTGGAAGGCAATCATGCCAAGTGGTGCAAGGCTTCCGATAAGCCGGTCGCCGGGCTGATTGAAGACTTGGCCCGTCGCGGCATGTTGGACGATACGCTGGTGGTTTGGGGCGGCGAGTTTGGCCGGACCCCGTTCAATGAGAAGGGTGATGGCCGCGACCATAACCCTTGGGGCTTCACGATGTTTTTCACGGGCGGCGGCGTGCGCGGCGGGCAGACGATTGGCGCCACGGACGAGATCGGCCTGCGGGCGATCCAGCGTCCGGCTCATGTCCACGATATTCACGCGTCTATACTTTGGCTTCTCGGCCTGAACCATTTACAGCTCACCTACCAACACCATGGCCGCGCCGAACGACCCACCATCGTCAACGGCGAGCACATGGTGAAAGAACTCTGGGAGGGGTAGTGCCCACCATCCGCGACGTTGCCGCTGAAGCGAAGGTGAGTGTCGCTACGG
>JAPKZA010000195.1 GCA_026394015.1 Acidobacteriota bacterium | reverse complement strand
GACCGAGGCGACTATCGTCTAGTCCGAAGGATTGGTCCACCGAATGAGGGTGCGGTCGACTGGCTCCTCGCTTGTCCGCAAAAGGACTTTTTTGTGGCCATCGACTCTGACTCGACCGGTAGCTTATGAGGTATTTGGTCGACATTAACGTCGTCAGCGAACCGACGAAGCCATCTCCCCAGCCGCAGGTTCTCTGATGAGGCGAAAACTCCGACCTGCCGAGATGTCTTGCGCGATTCAACAGTTTAGTGAGCAGTTGGAGGGCCGTCGTAAAGCCGGTGCACCTTTAGCTCTTTTGGACTTGGCCTCTAATTCGTCGGTTACCAGGGTGGCGTCGCGCGCCGGCGACCGGGTGCGTTGGCGGGGCGCATCCGGTGATTGTCAGCATCTTTTCCGCCGATCCACCAACTTTTCACACCACGAACGGCAAAGTCGCCACCGCCATTCCTCTAGCCTCAAAAGTGCGTACCTCGTGGGAACCAATTCCGAACGAGTATGAAAAGAGTCTGCGGCCCTGTCGCTGAAATGACAGCATTGCTCAGCAATTGCTTTTCTCGTACGCTGGTTACCATGGACCTGCTCACTTCCGACCAGATCGGTCGCATGACACCACCTGAGCGTCTCGCTCTGATTGCCCAGCTCTGGGACAGCCTCGGACACGATCAGCTTCCCGTGACGCCTGCGCAGCATGCGGAACTCGACCATCGCTTCGCATCCTTCCATGAGGACCGCCAGCAAGGTGTAACGTGGGTGGATCTAAAGGCCGAACTGACAGAGCGCTGTTCCTAGTCATGTACGCGGTCATTTTCACCCAAGCTGCTCGCCTCGAATTGATCCAGGAACAGGATTGGTACGAAAGCGAAGCCGCAGGTTTGGGGCGACGCTTCCGGAACGCTGTCGACGCGCTTGTCAGCCGGATCAGCACAAATCCAACCCAATTTCGCGTCGTTTACAAGGAAGCGCGCCGAGCCGTCCTTCATCGTTTCCCGCACTCGCTTTTCTTGAGGAACACGCGCACAACGGACTCGCTTCGGCCCGGCACCAATGGGCGAGTTCCTCGCCCATTGGTGCCATGCCTGCGCGGCCTGTGCGCTTCGTGATGGACGGCGAAAACCTTGTTGTCATCTCTTGCTTCCACGCCAGCCGCAGTCCGGTCAATTGGCAGAATCGAACCTAATCCCAGGCAATCCTTACGACGGCACCTGCCAAGCCCCCGAAACTTTCCACCGCGCCGTCACCGTCCGTAGCGACAGCCAAACCGCTTTCGGCTCCGCGAACCGCGACTGAATCGTCATGTTCAAATGCAACGTCAACCGCCCCCGCTTCGTACCACGCTCGATGCCTGCGCATCCACCCGACACTGGATGTTCCCCGCCGCCGAGTAGCCTATGGAACAAGCATTCGCCCCATCCAGTGCCGTATTCACGAGCGCCCAAGCCGTCCCAGGATTGGTGGAGGCGGGTTGGCAGGCTTGGCTGGCGGGCGCATTTGCCGTGGCGTTTCTGATCCTTGGTGCCGGTTGGTAGATGGCCGGGCGAGTTACGCCTTCGCTTCCGCTGTTGCGCCAGAATGTGAAGGTCGCGCCCTGAACGCAGTTGGCGAGGTGCATCGCGGTCATAAACGAACGTCTCGGTGGAGATGATGGGATTCTCCTGAGTTCAGAAATGAAAAAGCCCGCATGGCCGAAGGTTCGGTCGAGACGGGCTTATGTGCAAACGATCCAAGAAAGGCCTAGATCGCCCCGGGATCGTTTCCCGGATTCCGCCCGATCTATTGAGGGACCGCGCACAACGGACTCGCTTCGGCACGGCCTGTGCGCTATCGATCAAGTGTTCTGATCCGCTGGTGGGTTAGATGAAGAGATCGATGGGAACTTGGAAAAACTCCGCGAGTCGCTTGGCTTGCGCTTTACTGATGGAGCGCCGGGCGCTCAGGACTTCCGTCGCGACACCCTTGTTGCCGAGGATCGGCCAGATGTCTTTGTGCTTCAGTCCCCGCTCTTCCATGAGGGCGTACAACGACTCCGCGGGGGAGACCTGGGGGAAGGGATGGTACTTCCGCTCATAGTCTTCAATCAGTAGCGTCAGTACTTCCGCCAGAGCTTCTTCCTCGAGGGAAAGCTCGTCGCGTTCATCCAGTTCCAGGAGAACCTGGGTTAGACGGTGGTGCTCGGCCCGGGAGTGGATGGGACGCGGGAGGCATCTCGCCAAGAGGTCAGCATAGACCGATTCTGTTATCTCGCCGGTCATACTCATCTTTTCCAGTCTCCTCTGCTGTAATCGGCATGCGTCAGGATGTGCAAAATGAAAACACGCTTAGTCGTGTAGTTAATCCGTGCGATCAATCGGTAGTTGTTGCCGTGAATATTGAATACCGTTCTTCGCCCGACAACGTCCGCATGGGCGAAGTCTCTCCGCACGTCAGCCAGAGCGTTCCACTCGGCACCTTTCGTGATTCGATACCAGTTCATGAGAGGTGCAAGCGCATCCCGGTGCTCATCGGAAAAGTCGATGATGGCCGGTTTGCTAATTACGCGCACGTGATTAGTTTACAAAACGTAAACCAATGTGTCAATCCGGGTGTCAGGGCCGGGATGTACTCGGCTTGCTTCTGTCCGGCCGGATAGCGAGTGGCCGGGTTTGGATATTGATCCTACGGCCGTGAATGGGCCAGATGGCAATCACTACGCCAGTTCACACGGAAGCTAAGATCGCCGAAAACGGCGCAAGGGGCGATAGTCTGGCACTCATGTCAGCTTCGTACCAGAAATACGGGCGTGCGTACCACAGCGGCAAATACCCGGCTCGGCAGGGTTCTATTTCGCGGTTCCCTGAGACAAGGCTGGAGTTAGTAGACGGGCCGTGGAAGAGGTCAGTCGGATCGCGACGACGAGCCAATGCCTCCTCCGGCGCTCCACACATCCGGTGCCCAGACGGACATCAGTTTGGCTCAAACGTCAGATTGCGGGGTCCCTTCACTGCGGGCTTCTTCATTGCATCCGTCACAGGAACGGCGCTGGAGACGACCTTAAACCGGACATCGTTGATCCACACGCTGCCCTTGCCGTTCAGCAAGACTCCGAATGCGACCGCTTTGCCGTCGACCGCGACATCGAGAACCAGGGAATGGCGGCCCCAATCGCTGGTGCCCTTGATCGGACGCCCCTGCATGTTGTCGAAGGCGGTTGGTTGCTGCTTGTCGCCATCGATGCGCATCCACAAACCGGCCCAGTCGGCGACAGCCTCCGCTTTCACCATAGCCGAAAATTCCACACGCTTGCCGCGATACTCGTCGGCATCGAACATTTGCATGTAGCTGCCGAACCCTTCGCTCTCCGGTTTGTTGCTCTTAATCAACCCGCTGGCGCGACCGCCCAGAACGACCTTGGCATCGCGGCCCATGTCGTATTGTTGGGGATGGGAACCCGCCTTGAACCATCCCGGAATCTCATCGGCCGCGAGCACTGTGAAACACGCGGCAAGAAACAAGGGCAACCGATCTATACGCATTCGATATTCTCCTTTGGTGAGTCTCTATCTTACTCGAAAGATAGTCTAACACGCACCGCGGTTAGCGTACTAGGAAATAGTTCGAACAATGTCGAAGGCAAAAGTGTTGGTTTCTCGCAGCTTCTTACCCACGTTGTGAAGCGTGACATTGAAATCAACAAATCAACGAAGCTGTGAAATACCCGGCCTTTCCGCCTCGGAAACTGGATCGAAAATCTTTATTACTCTGCCCTACAATGCCTGAACGGCGATAGATCACGCAAAACGGCATAGTGTTGAGTGTACCTGCAGGCCCTACCGGCACGGTTTGGGGCTTGTAAACACCTACGGTTGCACCAATCCGGTCAGATCCAGGGCGTAGACTTTCAGCTTTGCGAAACTATATTGCGTTCGGAACTGACATGGTGACAGGTTTCTGCAACGCCGTCCGGCGATCCTGGTATGCCACATAATGTTGACGATCTATGCCAAGCAATTCTGAAAGAGACAGCCCGTTCAGAGGTTACTAATCAGGTATCGTTTCCCGGAATCCGCCCGATGTTTTGACTCACTTCTTCACGATGGTGAGGGTGATGGAGGACGGGTATTCCTTGGAGTGATGGACGGCGTTTTTGGCCACGACGCCTTTGGTTTCATCGTAGTTGTTTCCGCCGGTGTTGAGATTGCGGTCAAAGCGGGGGAAGTTGCTGCTGGAGATCTCGATTCGGATGCGGTGGCCCGGGGCGAAGTAATTACTGGTGGTAAGGGGTTGGAGGGAGAGTTTGTAGACCTTGTTGGGCTCCATGAAAGCGTTGGGTTTGTCGTAGCCGTTGCGGTAGCGGACGCGCTGGATGGTTTCGTCGAGATTGAAGGCTTCGCCGTCCGGGGTGACGTCGATTAGCTTGACGGTAAAGTCGGTGTCCTTGGCGCTGGAGGAGACAAAGAGGTTGACGTCGATGGGGCCGCTCACTTCGACCCCTTCCGTCAGGGGTTCGGTGGAATAGACGAGCACGTCGGCGCGGGATTCGTTGCGGCGCTGGTCGAAAGAGCCGGCCTTGATGGCGTCGCCGGTGCAACAGGCGTTGCCGCCAACGGGGGGGACGGGGTTCAGGGGGTCGTAGACGAAGCGGTCCGGGGCGTCGGTGGTGGGAGGGTTGGGGGAGAGCGCGCCGTCGCCGTAGAGGCTGTTGGCACGGCCTTCGCTGTTGAGGAAGAGAGTGAGGGGTTGGGCACTGGCAGGGGGCCAGGTGTCGGCGGACTGCCATTTATTGGAGCCCATGGTGAAGTAGCGGACCTTGGGCATCTTTTGGAGCAGGCCGTTGTTTTCGCCTTTGAGGAAATGATCGAACCAGCCGTAGGTCGTTCGCCGACGATGGTGTCCTTCGTGGCGCGCTTGAAGGCGCAGTGGGCGACGGGGGCGATGACAGCGTATTGCTGATTGGCGATCTCGGGGCGGGCGGTGCGGCGGACGTAGTTATAGGCGGCGAGGTTGGGGCCGACGGAGACGTCGTACCAGGACATGAACCAGAAGCCGGGGATGTTGACGGGCATGTTGTCGTGCCAGAGGCCGCCTTTGTACCAGGCGGGGTCGTTGGGGGCGCGTTGGATCATGGCTCCGCCGGTGGGTACGGGCATGGGGTCGGCGAAGATGCCGCGGGGACCGTCGACGTTTTTGATGATGTCTTTGACGGGAAGGTGGTTGAGGGCTTTGGCCCAGTCGACTTTGGGGAACTGTTGGGCGAGGTCGAAGGATTTGGAGACGCGGATGAGGTCCGAGCGTTGGGTGTCGGGGGGGAACATGGGGCGGACCTGGTTTTGCTGGCCGTGGATCCAACTGATGAAGAGCATTTGGACGGCGCCGCCGCGGTACCAGTTGCCCTGTTCGAAGTAGGGGGCGAAGCGGCCGACGCCGGCGCCGAAGCCCTGGGGGATCATGGTGGTGAAGGAGGGGTTGCCGAGGGAGGCGACGGCCATTTGCCATTCGGCGGTGGAGGAGCAGCCAATGGTGCCGACTTTGGTATTGGACCAGGGTTGGGAGGAGATCCATTTGATGGCGTCGTCGCCGTCGGAGAGGGGGGCGCCGAGGATGTCATAGTTGCCTTCGGAGAAGAAGTGGCCGCGTTCGTTCATGACGACGTAGGCGTAGCCGCGTTTGACGGCTTCGAGGGGGGTGGCCATGTCGCGGGGGGCGGATTCTTTGAGGTCCCAGAAGTTGAAGTTATAGGGGGTGCGGGAGAAGATGACGGGGTATTTCTTGGAGGGGTCTTTGGGGCGATAGACGTCGGTGGCCATGGATTTGCCGTCGCGCATGGGGACCATGAGTTTACGTTCGACGATGGCGACTTCCTGGAGTTCTTGTTCGAGGGCGTTGCGTTTGACGGCGGTATCTTCTGGGGGTTGAGCGGGGAGGAGGGTGGCGGCGAGGAGGAGGAGAAGGAAGGTGCGCACTAGAGAGAGGATAGCGCGGTCGGTGAATGAAGTCCGGTATATTGAGGAAAGAGATGAGCGCGACGCGTCCGATTCACCCCGATTTCCTGGAGTTTCTGCACTTAAAGGATCGTGCGCTCGTCGAGCTGTTTGTGGATGCGCGGCGATTTCTACTTGATTTGTATCCCGGGGCGAACGAGTTGCTTTACCGAACCCATGCTTTGACGGCTGTTTTTTCGGTCTCTGAACGGCTCGGTGACGCTTACTGCATGCTCCCCATTTACACCAAGCACTTCAACCTCGGGTTCAGTAAAGGGACTCGACTGGACGATCCACACAAGTTGTTGACGGGCACCGGTAACTTGATTCGACATATCGACATTTCGGCAACGGCGGACTACCGAAACGGAAAGGTAGAAGATCTCGTGCGAGCGGCGATTGCTTTCGCGAAGTCGGACATGGATAAGCCGAGCAAGGCGTTGGGGCTGACGCTATCGAGGATTGCCGTAAAGAAGTAGCCCAGGATTCTTGGCCTTCGGCCCAGTTGTGTAGGAACTGGACATTTCAGATAATTGAATTGTAGAGTCCCCTATGAAAACAACAGAAAGAAATGAAAGCATTGTGGTTTCCGCACTGAGCGTCCGCACCAGTTTCGGCAAAATGCTCCGACGGGTGGAAGAAGAACACCGCTCGCTCGTCATCGAGAAGCGGGGAACGCCAAAGGCGGTGCTGCTCAGTATTGGAGATTATGTGCGCCTTGCCACTCCGGAGCCAGAAGTTCTTAAACTCATCGGCGAAGAATCCCGGGAAGCCGGCACGGACAAGCTCACCCAGCGGCAGATCGAACAAGTTATCAAGTCGACCCGTGCTCAAAAAACGAAGTGAAGATGATCCCACTTCGTCTTGTCATCGACACGAACGTCGTTGTCTCGGCAGCGTTAAAACCGGACGGGCTACAGCGTACCGTCCTACTCCTGGCGATCACCAAACCTGTGAGTCTGTTCGTCTCCGAATCGGTCTTTGCCGAGTATCGAGAGGTCCTGGCGAGGTCGGAACTCAGGATTCGTATGGGCCTTCAGCATCAATTTCTAGATTTGATCAAGAATCACTCGCGTTCCGTAAAGCCCTCCCGCCCTCTTCAGGTGACAACGGATCCAGACGATAATAAGTTTTTGGAATGCGCCGATGCGGCCCGTGCCGACTATCTCGTGACAGGGAATGGGCGTCATTTTCCGAAATTCTGGAAGAAGACCAAAGTCATCTCGTCGCGGGAGTTTATCGACCTTGTCGCACCGCACATTCTTCGATAGGTTCGCGAGAGCCCTGGTGGGAAGCAGAGCGCGTCCCGGCGGCGAACCTGAGGGGACGCGCTCTGTACCGCCGGGGCGATGTTAAACGGTCGATCTAGAAGTAGATCCGGCCGGTGTATTGGAGCTGGCGTCCGAAGAAGCCTCCGCGCTGGGCGAGGATTCTGCCGAAAGCAGCCGCGTTGTTGGGATCGGTGGAGGGGTCGGCACCGAAGAACGTGTTCGCCAAGTTGTAGGCCTCCAGACGCATTTCGAACTTGAAGCGCTCGTTGATGGGGAACATCTTGTTGAGCGTGACGTCGAAATTCACCGTGTTCGGCCCCTTCACGTTGTCGTACTGCAACGGGTTGGTCCGGCGGGTGAAGGCGGGGAGCGGTTTGAAGGCCGCGGTGTTGAACCACTGGCCTTGCGACTTGGAATCGAGGCTGGGCTCGCCGGAGACGAGCGCGCCGGGGAACCGGAGGTGGAGGCCGGCGTTGTAGGTCATCAAGCCACTGGTGGCCCAGCCGCCGAGAAGGAAGTCGACCGCGCGAGGCGCCGTGCGCATGAACTTGCGGCCTTTGCCGAAGGGGAGTTCATAGATGGCGGCACCGGTGAGGCGATGGCGGGCGTTGGTGGCGTTCTGCATCGTGAAGGTCTGGGTGAAGTTGTCCACGCCGTCGTAGAACTCGGAGTTTTGCTCACTGTTCCAGTTGTAGCCGACGACAAAGTTGAAGCCGTTGACGAAGGGCCGCTGGAACTGCATCTGCAGTGATTTGTACCGGTTCTCGCGGCCAAAACGGAGTTTTTCGACCATGGAGGAGTATTGGGGGTAGGGCCGGAGAAGCTGGTTGACGGGAATATTGGCCTGGGTCCGCAAGGTGCCGGACATCTTTTCGGCGGGAAGTAGATTGAAGAACGGATTGGGGACGCTGGCGTTGACGGCGTTCTGGACCTGGAACCCGATGCGGGGATCGACCTGATTCACGTCGTAGTTGTAAGGCAGGTCGCGGCCGTAGTTCATGAACCAGGTGATGTCGGCGAGGATGTTGCCGGGCAATGTCCTTTGGAGGGAGATGTTGAAGCGGTCATTGGTTCCGGGTTTGAAGTTCTGGTTGTACCAGACGGCCTGGTTGCCGAGGTTGGTATAGGTTCCGAAGGTCTTGCCGGAGACCGGGACGAGCCCGCCGGGAAATGGGTTGGAGATTCGTTGTTGCGGCACGCCCTGGATGTTGGGATTCGTGGAGGTTAGAGTTTGGAAGCCGGGGAGGTCGACGGAGCCGAGGATATCGAGCCCATCGGTGAGGGTGGACGGGATGATGTAGCGGGCGAAGCCGGCGCGAATGGCCATTTTGTCATTGACGCGATACGCCATGCCGAGGCGGGGCATGAAGAGCCCTTTCTTGGGTTTCCAGGAGTCGCGGTTCTTGGCGTCGGCAAACTGCCAGGCGCCGTTGTAGATGGGGGCGCTGGTCCGCAAGGCGGTGGCCTGAGCCGGGAGGCGGGGAGCGTTGGCTCCCTGGAATTCGGGAATCGGGGCGTTGAGATCGATGCCGCGGGAGAGACGGTTTTCGGGGTCGGTCATGGCGCCGAAATATTCGTAGCGAAGGCCGAGGTTGAAGGTCAGGTTCTTGGAGACCTTGAAGTCATCGTGGAAGAAGAGGCCGGTCATGTTGACGCGGGGCCGCTGGATGGGGATGGACTCGGCGGTGGAGTTGCCGTCGAGGGCACCGAGGAGCATGGTGGCCCAACCGTCGCCGGAGGTGCCGAGATTGGGTGCGTTGAAGGTCGAGTTGGTGAACGCGGCGTTGACGTTAAAGATGGTGAAGCGGGGCCGGGCGGCGTTGACATTTTCCCGGCGGTATTCGCCGCCGAACTTGTAATAGTGCTTGCCCTGGTTCTTCGACATTTTGCTTTCGAGGTTGAAGGATTTAGGTTCCTGGAACCAGTAGTTGCCGCGACCGAGGTTGGTGGTGGTGCCCTGGGTTACGTTGATGCCGGGATAGTAAAGGTCCGGGAGGTCGGCGAGGTAGGGCTTGTACCAGGGGTTGTTGGGCCAGAGGCGGTCGAGATCCTTGAGGACGGCTTTGGGGACGCCGAAGGAGTCGACGATGGAGTTGTAGGCACCGCGGACGTTGAGAACGGTGGAGGAGTTGAGGGTGTAGACGGCATCGCCGGAGAAGCTGCGGGAGTGTCGTTTGGAGCCATCGATCTGGAAGGCGGGGGAGCCGCCGGTGAAGTCGTCGACTTCGGTGTAGGTGCGGAAGATGTTGAAGCGACCGAAGACTTTGAGGCGGTCGTTGACGTTATAGTCGACGCGGTCGGAGAAGTTCCAGTAGCGGAAGCGGTTGGCGGCGCCGGAGAGGAAGTTGTTGAGACCGGAGGGGCCGGTGCCTGCGCCATTGGGTTTCCAGAGGTCGCCGACGATGACTTTACCGGTGGGGTCGATGCGGTTGCTGGGGATGATGTTGCCGGGGAAGGGGGTGCGGGTGACGACGTTGTTGTTGACTTGGGTGGTCCAGGGGTCGAAGATGGTGCGCTGGCCGCCGACGGCGTTGAGGGAGCGGGAGAAGTCGCCGGTGCGTTCGGCGTCGGTGGGAAGGGTTTGTTGATAGGCGCGGGGTTCGATGGTGCGCCAGGCCTCATAAGAGGCGAAGGTGAAGAGCTTGTTCTTGATGATGGGTGCGCCGACGGTGGAGCCCCAGACGTTTTGCTTGGTGAGATTGGGGCGGCGGTTGATGCGATCGGCGAGGGCGTTGACGGCGGGGTTGCGGCCGAGGAAGTAGGCGGTGCCTTTCAGGTCGTTCGAGCCGGACTTCATGGAGACGGAGAGGACGCCACCGGCGGAGTGGCCGAACTCGGCATCGACGGCGTTCTGCTGGAGGTTGACTTCGGAGACGGCGTCCATGGGGGGCGTGTAGGAGGACTTTTGGCCGGTCATGGAGGGGGAGCCATCGAGGATGATGTCGTTTTTGGTGGAGGTGCCACCGCCGACGTCGAGTTGGCTGGCGGCCCAGTGGTGGAAGGGGCTCTGTTCGGTGGAGGATCGAACGACGACGGCGGGATTGAGGGAGGCGAGGAGGAAGGGGTTGCGGTGGATGATGGGCAGGTTGTTGGTCATCTTCGTATCGATGGTCAAGCCCATGGTGGAGGAGTTGAACTGAAGGGCGACGGCGGAGGCTTCGACGGTGATCGATTCCTTGGTGGAGCCGGTTTTGAGGGGGGCGTCGATGGTGACGTCGGCGCGGGCCTGGACGAGGATGTCCTTGGCGATGAACCGGGAGAAGCCGGCCATTTCGACGGTGATGGTGTAGGTGCCGGGGCTAACAAAGTCGAAGAGATACTGCCCGTTGGGGTTGGACTGGGCCGTGACGGAGACGGCGGTGTTTTTGTTGAGGAGGGTGACGGCGGCACCGACGACGACGGCGTCGGAGGCGTCGCGAACGCGGCCTTGGATTTTGCCGCGAGTATCTTGTGCCCAAGCAGCGGAGACGGCGAGCAACAGGGCGCTCGTCAGGAGTAGGTTTCTTAATCTCATTATTGATCCCGTTAGAAGAGTTCCGCTATGCAATCATATTTTGCGGGTGGGCGCAAGGGGGGTGTCAAGGCAAAGTAGAAATGTCCCCCTGCTGGCAAAGTAGAAATGTCCCCTTTTGCCCGGGTCGTTGAAAAATGCATGTTAGTCTTGGCCTGCCGGTGAAGCGGAGACGGGCAATGCTGGCGAGCACCCCGATCAAGGA
>JAPKZA010000241.1:26928-35314 GCA_026394015.1 Acidobacteriota bacterium | reverse complement strand
CGGATGAGCCTTCGAGTCCGTGGACGAGAACCAGTTCTCCTCGACAGGGCAACTTCGGGCGCTGCTCATGGACCAAAACGGCCACGTCCGGCTCGGTCTGATAACGGACCGGCCGGACGGGGTAGTCTTCCAGTTCTTTATACCGCGGCCAAAAGTTAGACGCGATGGTGGCCAGATGAGGATTCTGGATGAGCGGTTCGAAGGGCAGCAAACTACCAGTTTAGTCGGTCGTTTCGCCAGAGGCGCGTTTGTTGAGTTCTTCGGTAAAGATGATGGCTTCGGCGAGGTCTTTCATCGGACGACGCAACCGACGGCTTTCGTTGCGCAACTGGAGGTAGGAGTCTTCCTCGGTGAGGCCGTGACGGCGTTGCAAGATTCCCTTGGCCCGTTCGACGAGCTTGCGTTCTTCGAGTTTCCGTTTGACTTCAACGGTTTCCTCTTTGAGGCGGGCATTCTCTTCGGCCAACTTGTTCTTATAGATGGCACCGCCCATCTGTTCGCCGATGAAGCTGAGGAGGGAAATTTCCTCGGGCGAATGTTCGTGGCGGTCGCGGTGATGGACGTTGATGACGCCGATCAGATCGCCGCTCGAAACGAGCGGGACCGACAGGAACGCATCGTAGGTATCTTCCACGAGGGCCCGGAAGCGTTTGAACCGCTTGTCCTGCGCCGCATTGGACGAAAGGGCGACTACGGATTTGTGCTCGGCCACCCAACCCGTAATGCCTTCTCCCATCTTCATGCGAAGGTTACCAAGCTCGTGCGCGTGCGGGACTTGCGACGCGCAAAGAACGATCTCGCCGGCTTCTTTTTCACAAAGATAAACCAAGCAAGCATCACAGTCAGTCACTTGGACAGTTAGTCCAACGATCTCTCCCAGCATCTCATCGAGCGAAAGCTCGCTCGAAACGATATTGCTCACCCGATGCAGGAGTGATACTTGAGGAGTAGGGATCTCCATGCTAGTGGTTGCCACATTCCCAGCCTAAGGGTCCCGACGGAACTGGTCCAATCGAAAAACTTTATCAACCCTATGCTGCAAATTTCCTTATTGTTGATTTTTCTCGTGACGACCGGGGCACTCCCAGGAGATGCCGCGCAAGGCGGGGCGGGTTCAAAATATTCTTTCCTTCGCGTAAGTACTGAAACGCTTGAAGTTATCTCCGATGCGGGGGAGCCGGAGGCCCGCCTGGCGCTGGCCCGCATGCAGCAGATGGAGCGGCTATTGGGGAGAAGAAAGACGCATATTCGCGCCTATCTTTTTAAAGACGATCGCTTTTTTAGTGATCTGCGCCCGGTCCCGACGGCGCAGGGGTTCTATCAATCGGCTGCGGAGCGGGACTATCTCGCCGTGATCGCGGGGCCGGAGGGTTTGCGTGCGCTCTCTCACGAGTTCGTTCACGCCTCGCTGGAGCACACGACGGCGCGACGGCCGGTGTGGCTGGAAGAAGGCGTCGCCGAGTTTTATTCGACGGTCGCGCTCGAAAAGGATCGCTGGGTGGTGGGAAGACCGGTCGGGAGAGCCAGGTGGACTGGCTGACTCCGCGAGAGCTGTTTGGCATTGGGAAGGGCTCCTCGGTGTACAACGAGGGTAACCGCGTGGGGGTTTTCTACGCGCAGAGTTGGGCCGTCGTCCATTTCCTATACACGCAGCCGGGCTACCGCGAAAGGATTGCAGAGTTCGCGGAGCTCCTCGACGAAGGGGTGCCGGCGGAGGAGGCGTGCTTGCGGGCGTTCCGGCGGTCGGCTAAAGATGTGCTGGAAGAGGCTCGGCAACGGTTGCTGCGGGGGCAGTTTCCGGTGGCGGAGTTGGAAGGCGAGGCGTTGGAGGCACCGCTGGTGCAAATTTCTTCGGTGGGGGAGGAGGTGGTGGCGGAGTTGGCCCTGGCGCGGGGGAGAATCGCGCTGGCGAGACGGCTCTATCAACGCCAAGGGAGCGCTACGGCGTTGGGCTTACTGGCCCTGGCCCAAGGCGATGCCGGGGCCGCCGGGCGTTACTTTGACCAAGCGGTGGCCGAAGGCGCCTCCGAGTCGACTCCGTATTTTGAGGCGGCGATGCTCCGTCGGGATGCGAAGCAGCCGTTTGAACCGCTGCTGCGGCAGGCGGTTCAACGCAATCCACGGCACGCCGAGGCGTGGTTTCTGCTGGGCCTGGAGGCTGCCAAACGAGAACAGTGGGAGGACGCCGTGGAGGCGTACCAGAAGGCGACCGCCATCCTGCCGCGGCAGGCCAATTTTTGGCATGGGATGGCGCTGGCTTTGCGTCGGGCGGGTCGAGCGGCCGAAGCCAGCCGGGCTGCGCTGCAATGCAGGATGGCGGCCAGCAACGCCCCGGAACGCGAGATGGCCGCGGCCTTGATTGCGCTCGTGTCGACGCCGCCTGCACGGTCGGCGGTTCGGGGGCCGGCGGTGATCATCCCGGACTCGTGGGAGGGGCTGCAGGGGGACGCCGTCAGCGACGGGGTGCTCGAGGAGTTGGTCTGCGGCGATTCGACGGTAATGAAGGTGGCCGCGGTGGGGGAGCTGCGGGTGCTGCGGCCGAAAGAGATTCGGATCACGGGCGGGGCGACTGAGCTGGCCTGTGGCCCGCAGCGGCGGAAGGTTCGGGTCGGGTACATCCAGGCTACTCGGGAGGTGGTGTCGGTAGAATTTCTGCCATAGCTTATGCTGGTGAATATGGAACCATGGCTGGCCGGGAAGCACGCCGATCTCGATCCGATCCGTCGGTTGCTCGCCTGTTCGCTGGAACACTGCTTGGCCGATCTTCGCAAGTGGACGCCAGAAGCCCCGACCGACGCCCAGGCGTTTCAACTGCGGCACATCGCCGGCTCGGTGGACCGCTTGTGGACCTATGCAAAGGGTGGGACGATCAGTGCGGAGCAACTTGAGTTTCTGGGGGCGGAAGCGAGTGGCTCCGGCGAGCGAGAGGCGTTGTTGGAGTTGGTCGCTGCCACGTTTGACCGGGTGACGCGCGAGATGCGGATGATGGAGGATATCGACTATCGGGACCCGCGCCACGTGGGGCGGCAGCGTGTGGAAGTGCCGTTAGGGCTGCTGCTGGGGCACATCGCCGAGCACACCCAGCGGCATACCGGGCAGTTGATTACGTTGGCCAAATGAAGTGGATCCTGTGTTTGCTGGCGATTGGCCCGGGCGATACCTATCGTGAGTTTCCGGACGGGCGAGCTGTCCCGGTGGAACAACTCGCGGGTGCCTTGCGCGCGGAGAACGCGGCGGGGGAAACCTCGCTGGCACTGTTGCGATCGAAGAAAACGGAGGGCCCTGTGCGGGTTTTCTACGGGGCTTCGGTGGTCGCGCCGAAGGGCAGGATTCAAGTGCCGCGGAGCGGGGCCACGGTGCGGGACAATTCCGTTATTCGGTTCGAAGCCGAAGGCGACGGGGAGCTTTGGGCCTATTACGAACGCCTGGGTTCGGCTTGGCATCGGATCGATTCGACTTGGGATACAACGTGGGTTCCGGACCAACGAAAGGGGAGCATCAAACTGCAGCTTCGGGTCCGGGGCAAGGACGGTATGTGGTCGGCGACGCGTTATGTCGAGGATTTGTCGCTCGAACGGAAGAAGGTTTCGGTGAAGATTTTTCAAGCGGGGGATCCCGGAGCGGCGGCGCTGGCCGGGGCCACCGCGGCCGCTTGGCTGGTCGGTGAGGAGATTCGACCGATCCCGCTCGCCAGTCTGGGCGCGGCACCCGCCGCCGGTGCCGCCCTTCTCGTCCGCTTTGAACGCTAGATCCCTTCGTCGGGTGCTTCGCCCAACTGCACTTTCAGCTTCGAGATCTTCCGTTGGCGCGCGATCGTCAGTTCGATCGTATCGCCGGCGCGTTTCTTGGCGACGGCCCGGGTGATGGCGTCGGGCCGGTCGCAAGGTTGCCCGTCGATGGCCATGATCAGATCGCCGCCAATGCCGATTTCGGCGTTGCCAACGATGGCAAACTGACGGGGACCCCGCAGACCCGCGCGTTCTGCCGAACTGGCCCGTTGGACGCCCTGAATCAGCAGGCCGCCTTCGGCCGGCAGGTCCAACGCTTCAGCCCACTCGCCGGTTACGTAGATGACTTCGACGCCCAGGCGGGGCCGCTTATAGCTCTTGCCGGCCCGGTGGTCCGAAATCATGACCTTCGCCTTATTGATCGGCATGGCGAATCCGATGCCGATGTTTCCGCCCGGGCCGTAGATCGCCGTGTTGATGCCAATCACGTTGCCCATCGAATCGAGCAGGGGGCCGCCCGAGTTGCCGGGGTTGATGGCGGCATCGGTCTGCATCATCCCTTCGAGTTCCCGGTTCTCGTCGGCACGAATGGTGCGACCGAGGGCGGAGATGACGCCGGTGGTTAAGGTGCCGTCGAGCCCGAACGGGTTCCCGATGGCGAGCACCTTCTGGCCGACTTGGATCCCGTCGGAATCGCCGAGACTGAGCACCGGCAGCTTCTTGTTTCGAGGGGTGATGCGGATCAGACCCAGGTCGTTATTGGGGTCTTTGTAGAGTACTTCGGCGTCGTATTTCGACTGATCCGGCAGGGTGACGACCACCTTGGCGTTGCCGGCCAGGACGTGGTTGTTGGTTAAAATCAGGCCGCTGGCATCGAAGATAAAGCCCGAGCCGGTCTCCTTTGACGGAACCACTTCAAAGAAGTAGCCTCGACGGTAGACGGTGCTCGAAATGTTGACCGTCGCGGCCCGGGAACGCTTGTAGATGTCGATGTTGTTCTGCTCATCCGAGCCGAGGCCGGCACCCTGGACGACGGGTGGTTCCTGCCAGCCGGGTCCTTCGGCGGTGGCGGCCCCGTTGGCGGGAAAGAAGCGGGATTTGGCGATCGTGGTGAGGTAGACGAAGGCACCGGTGAAGGCAATGGCGAGAAAGAGATAGCGGAACCGTTTCATAAAGGGAGGGTTAATCGACAAGGGCCCTTAGTTCATTATAGATTTCCTCGGCCTGGCGTCGAGCGTCGTCGAGCGAGACAGAAGTATCTATGACGTAGTCGGCGAATTTTCGTTTCGTCGCAAGTGGCATTTGTCGATCGATCCGCGCCTGCGCTTCTTCCCGGGTCCAGTGGCTGCGCGCCATCGCCCGCTGGAGTTGGGTTTGCTCGTCGCAGGTAACCAGAATGAGCCGGGCGAACTGCTTGTAGAGGCCGGTTTCGATGTGAATCGCGGCTTCGTATAGGACGATCGCATGGGGGTCAATGTCGAAGATTTCGAGGAATCGCTGGCGGCGAAACTCTTCGACGACGGGGTGGACAATGGCGTTCAACTGGGACAGCTTGGCGGGATCCTGAAAGACTACGGCGCCTAGAGCGCGACGGTCAATCGAGCCGTCGGGAGCGCAGATGCCTTCGCCGAAGAGGGCGACGGTTGGGTCACGCGCCGGACCGGCCAGGGCCCGGTGACCCAGCAGGTCCGCTTCGACGAGAAAACAGCCGAGCTCGGCAAACATGCGCCCGACGGTGGATTTGCCGGTCGCCAGGCCACCGGTGAGGGCGACGGTTAGCATGCTTGGCGAAGCTCGGACGCTTCGACGGTGTTGCTCATGAGCATGGCGATGGTTAGGGGGCCGACGCCGCCGGGGACAGGGGTCCAGGCGCTGGCCAATGCGGGGGCGTCGAGGGGGTGGGTGTCTCCCACCAGGAGTTTGCCCTTGCGGTCGAATTCGGCGAGGACCGCAGGCTCGTTCCGCCAAATGGCTTCGACTTGGCTTCGCTCGGTCAGCCGGTTGATGCCGACGTCGATCACCACGGCACCGGGGCGGATGTGTTCTGCCGTCAGGAACGCTGGTCGGCCAATGGCGCCGACCAGAATATCGGCTCGTTGGCACTCGGCGGCTAAATCCGCGGTGCGGGAGTGGCAGATAGTGACCGTGGCGTTGGCGTGGAGCAGCAGCATCGCCATCGGCTTGCCGACGATGTCGCTGCGGCCGACGATGACGGCGCGCTTGCCGGCGACATCGATGCCATAGCGGTGGAGCAACCGCATCACCCCGTTGGGGGTGCAGGGGCGAGGGCCGGGGAGTCCGATCGACAGGCGGCCAACGTTGACGGGGTGAAATCCGTCGACGTCCTTGGTGGGGGCGATCCGGTTGAGCACCTGCTGGGCGTCGATGTGTTTGGGCAGGGGCATCTGGACGAGAATGCCGTCGATGGTCGGGTCCGCGTTGAGTTGATCGACGATGGCGAGAAGTTCGGCGGTCGTCGTGGCGGCAGGGCGGGTGATTTTCTCGCTGAGGAATCCGAGTTCTCCGCAGGTTTTCACTTTGCTGGAAACGTAGACCTCGCTCGCCGGGTCCGCGCCCACCAGGACGACCGCCAGCCCTGGCCGCCGAGGCAGGGCTAGGATACGGGGCCGGAGTTCTGAGAGGATTTCGTCGCGGACGAGTTTGCCGTCCAAAAGCTGAGCCATGTTAACAGGCTACTATCTGCGCCGGACCATTCGCTGCATCGCAAGTCCTACCTGTTGAAGAAAATCCACGTTTCGGCGATAGACCCTGTCCCCCCGGGGAGGCGCACCCGCTGCCGCGGTTGCTCCGAATGAACTCGAATCCGCTACGGGCCGCCCCGATACAAGAGCCAACGGTACGTGTAGAGTATGGAGTGCTCATGCAACGTCGCCACTTCCTCTCGCTTCTTTCCAGCACCGCCAGCGGTGCGCCGCCTCCGCCGCCTCCTCCGAATTTCGTCTTCATCATGGCCGACGATCTTGGCGTCTTCGACCTCGGTTGCTATGGCCAGAAGCAGATCCGCACCCCGCACATCGATCGCTTGGCGAGCCAGGGAACCCGTTTCACCAGTTGCTACGCCGGTGCCTCCGTTTGCGCCCCTTCCCGCAGCGTGCTCATGACCGGCCAGCACACCGGCCACACCACCGTTCGAGCCAATGCCAGCCTGCGCACCGGCCAGCGGGTTGCTCTGCGCGCCGATGACCTGACGGTGGCGACGGTTCTGAAAGGCCCGGAGTGGAAGCACGGCTACGACGAGAACTACGGATACTCGACGGGCATCTTCGGCAAATGGGGATTGGGAGAACCCGGAACGGCCGGCCTGCCAAACGACCATGGCTTCGACGAGTGGTTCGGGTTCCTCAACCAGCAGCACGCCCACTACCACTATCCCGACTACCTTTGGCGGAACCGATCAAAGGAGCCACTCAAAGGCAATTTCGGCGGGCAGAAACGGGAATACGCCTCCGATCTATTCGTCCGCGAAGCGCTGCACTTTATCGATCGGCACCGCTACGAGCCCTTCTTCCTTTACTTCACCCCGACGATTCCGCACGCTCAATTCGATGCCCCGAGCTTGGGTGCCTACGCCAACGAGGCTTGGCCGGAGGAGGCTCGTCACTACGCTGCGATGGTGACCCGGATGGACTCTTACGTCGGAAGCATCATGGCCCGCCTGGACGAGACCGGGCTGGCTGCTAATACGGTGGTGTTCTTCTGCAGTGATAATGGTGGAACTTTCGAAGGGCCTTTCGGCACGATGGGCCCGTTGCGAGGGAAGAAGGGCACCAACTACGAAGGCGGCCTCCGCGTTCCGATGATCGTTCGTTGGCCCGGCAAGGTCGCCGCGGGCGCGTTCAGTGACTTCCCCTGGTCCTTTGCCGACGTGTTGCCGACGCTGGCCGATCTTGCCGGTGCGCGGGGCATCCCTCGTCAGGTCGATGGCATCTCGGTGGCCCCCACGCTTCTGGGGCGGAAGCAAAACGCGGAACGGCCGATCTATTGGGAGTCCCATGACGGCGGCGGCTTTCAGCAGGCAGTGCGCTTAGGCTCTTGGAAGGCGCTGCGCAACGGGTTGCAAGGGGCCGTCGAGCTCTACGATCTCTCCGTCGATCCCGGAGAAAAGGCGAACGTCGCGGCTGCGCAGCCGGCCGTAGTGCGCCGCATTGAAGAATTTTTGGCGAACGCTCGAACGGATGCGCCCGAGTATCCGGTTCGCGCACGCCGCCGGGTTCCGCTGTCGCCGCTTCCGTGATTCGGTTCAAAAGCCGGCTAGCCGCGTCTCGGCGTCGCCGAACTCCTTGAGCTTTACGCCCATCCGGTCCATAATCCCCAGGTACAAGCTGCACAGCTTTCGATTGTCGTCTCCGGCTTCGAAATAGTCGAGCGCTCTGCCGGTTTTCAACTTGCCCCCTAGGCCGCCAATGGTCACGACGGGCACCTTCTTGTTGTCGTGCTTGGTTCCGGACCACATGTTCGAAAGGAACAGTAGACAGCTGTTGTCCAGCACGGTGCTCTTCCCTTCCGGCATCGCATCCAGCCGTTGCGCCAGATAGGCCAGTTGGCTCACCTGGAAATGGACGATCTTCTGATAGTCTTCCTCGGTGTCGTAGTGGGACGCGCCGTGATGCTGTTTGCTCACGCCGAGAAACGGATAG
>JAPKZA010000241.1:0-26857 GCA_026394015.1 Acidobacteriota bacterium | reverse complement strand
AACAGCAGCGAGGCCACCCGCGTCTTGTCGGTTTGAAAGCCGAGCGCGACGATGTCGCACATCAGCCGAATGTGATCGCGAATATCTTCCGGCAAGCCATCTTGCGGGCGCTTCATGGCGAACAGCGGGCGGCCCGAGTCGCGGGCCCGGTCTTCGGCCTTACTCTTATCGGTCCGCATCCGTTCAATGCTGCGTTCCACATCACGGACGCTCGCCAGGTATTCGTCCAGCTTGATCTTGTCCGTGGAGCTGATCTGGCTGCTGAGTGTTACCGCATGTTCCTTGACGCGGTCCAGTACGCTCGTGTTGCGCAGCCTGCCGCCGTTCTCGAATAGGCTGTCGAAAGCCAGTGAGGGATACATCTCGTTCGGCACGGGCGAATCGCTGTTCTGCCAGGAAATATGCGAGCTGTAGGCGTTCGAAAAGTTGGTTTCGTGGAACCCGGTCATGGCTCGCTCACAGGCCAACACCATGCTGGGTTGCGGTGTCTCCTGCCCGATTTGGTTGGCTAATACCTGGTCGATCGTGATGCCGCCGTGGATAATCGAACCTTTGCGGATCGGCACGCCAGAGAGCAGGTTGCCGGTCATCGCCGGGTGAATCCCTTGCCCCGTGGCTGCCTTGTTGAACAGGCCGTCGATGACGTTGATCTTCCCTTTGATCGGTTCCAGCGGGGCCAGCGATTCGCCCAGCTTCAACTCGGCGCCCGACCCTTTGGCCCACCAACGGCCGGGGCTGATGCCGGTGCCCATGAACAGCACGGCGAAGCGTTGGGGCTGGGCGGGGGGCGTCGCCGCCGCGGCGGAAAAGAGGCCGAAACCCGATAGCGATTCGAGCCACGGGAGGGCCATGGTCACGCCGGTGCCACGGAGAAGCGTTCTGCGGGATAGGGCTTTCATTCGCTCACCTTTCCTTGGTCGCCAGTTGGTCACGGCCGCGTCTGTTTAGAAACTGTCGACTGGTAACAATACGTTCCAACACGGTATCAAAACGGAAGCCCAACGCGGGAAGTTGGCTGCTGATCTCCTGAATGAGGACCTCGTCGGAGAGCGCTACGCTGCGCCCTAACGCATAGGCCAAAAGACGGCGGGAGAACCCGCGCACGAAATCGGTCTCGCGATGGTCGCGGATGTATTGACGGATCCCCTGCAGGCCTTCGCCTTCGGCACCCTTCGGAAAGGTCGCGCGAGCATCGACGGCGCGGCCGCCGAGGTCGTGGGTCCGGAGTCGGCCTACTGGGTCGAACCCTTCGAACGCCAATCCGAACGAGTCGAACCGGGCATGGCAGGCGGCGCAACTCGGGTTGGCCCGATGTCGCTCCAGCATTTGGCGCAACGGCAGGTCCATCTTGGCTTCATCGGCCGGCAGCTCAGGGACCAGCGGCGGCGGAGGCGGGATTTGGTCGCCGAGTATGTTCTTGGCTACCCAATAGCCGCGCTTGACCGGACTGGTTCGGAGCCCCGGCGCGTTCTTGGTCAAAAACGCGGCCATGGGCAAAAGGCCGCCTCGGCCGTAGCGGTCGGCGTCGGGTACGTTGACCCAAGCGCGTTCGTCGCCCGCTACAGCAGGCATTCCGTAGTGACGGGCCAGAACAGGATTCACGAGCGTATCCCGGGCGTACAGCAGGTCGAGGATCGAACGGTTGCGGCGAAACACGTCCAACAGGAAGCGAATCGGCTCTTCGAACATCGCTTCTCGCAAGGCGTCGCTAAAGGAAGGGAAACGGGCGCGGTCCACCGTACCGATCTGGTCGAAGTCGCGAACCTCGAGCCAATTCGCGCCGAATTCCACCGCGAGCGCCCGGCTGCGCGGGTCTTGGAGCATCCGTCGGGCCTGGGCTTTGATGATTTCCGGCTTGTGCAAATCGCCGGCGGCGGCGTGGCGGAGTAGCTCGTCGTCGGGCATGCTCGACCAGAGAAAGTAGCTTAGGCGGCTGGCCAAATCGAACGCCGTAAGCGGCTGCACTTCGCTGCCCGTGCCCACCAGGTCGACGCGGTAGGAGAACTTCGGAGACATCAAGATCAGGACGATCGCTTCGCGGATCGCTGCTTCATGATCGAGGGCGTAGCGCTCTTTGACATCGCGGTAGAAGGATTGCAGATCGGCGCGATCGGCCGCCGTTAACGGCCGTCGATAGGCGCGGGCGGCGAAATCGAAGAGCGATTGCACGTGACTCGGCTCCGCGTCGCGGCGAGCTTGTTGGACCCAGCGAAGGCTCGTGTCGGCGCGATCGAAGAAGTCTCGAATCGCCCGGATCGCTACGTCGCTGCCGCCCTTGGCGAACTTCAAGTAGTCGGCTTCGAGGCTCCGCAGCTTCGAAGCCGAGATGATCTTATCCACTTCAAGATCGCCGACTTCGGGCTCGCCGTCCTTGAAGTCGTCCCGCGTTCCGCGGGTCCCGAGCTTGGCAAATTCGACGTAGGTGCGGATGTTGATGGAAGCGACAAAGTCCATCTCCCGCCACATCGCGTCCAAGGTTGCCTGCTGCTGGTCGTCGAGGAGGAGCTCAAACAGCGGCTGATCGTCGCGGAAATAGCCCATGACATTGTGGAAGCCGGCACTCAGATAGCGGCCTTCATCTTTGCCGGTCACGAAGTAGTTTCTGCCGCGCGACTCCTTGTAGAACATGTCGGGGAAGACGCTGCAAAATCGGCCCCACGCCGCTTCATGGCGGGCACGTTGACCGGCCGGGACGAAGAGGTCGGGATCAGTGGGCTGATTTTCGACGAGGAGCGTCTTGCCCGGGCCGAACGCATTCGCCCATTCGGGCTCGACCACGTTGGTCTGAGTAAACGGCGGCTCACCGGCGGCCTGCAACTGCCGGTGGTCAAACTTGCGGCGATGGGTTGCGTACTGCGTGTTCTTCCAGATCAGGAGCGGCTGCCAGGCTGTGCCGATGGCACCCGCAGTGATGTTGATAAACCGCGGCTCTACCTTCTTCCGCACCTGCGTGAGGTAGGCTCGCATCTGTTCGCAGCCAGGCTTCGCCACGTCCGGTTGATTCGGCCGAGGCGCGGGCAGGGCTCGCCAAAGCGCCTGTAGTTTCGCGAGCGGGCCAACCTCTTCGGCCGTCTCGAGGGTTCGCCAGACCGTCTCCAGATACTTGGCGCTGACGCCGTTTTGCCGCGCCAAATCAGCCAGAGTGGCGCTGGGCTGCCCAAGCGCCGCCCGATGCCGGAAGCGCCAGGCGGTCTGAAAGTAACTGACGTAGTCGGTGTTCTGCCGGTGATAGAAATCGATGATCTGATGCACGGCGAACTTGTCGCGGTCGCTTTCCGCCAGCATCGGATGCGGGGCAAAAGCAAACCCCTTCTCCTTCAAATAAACGTGGGAGGCCACTTCCCGGGCCGCTTCCAGATACTTGTTCAGCAGCGTCGGAGACATGCTGAGTGTCTCGCCGGAGTTGTCGAAGCCGGCGGTGTTGGCCGGATCGACGGGGAATTTACGGGTTGGGCTGATGTCGACGCCGGTCAGATCGCGGACCGTGTAGTTGTACTCGGCGTTGCTCAGGCGTCGCGCGAGCACGACGCCGGGGTCCCCGGCGTTGCGGCGCGTCTCATACTCCCGGGCCGCATGGAACCAATCGAGGGCCGCGCGCCGCTGATGCGGCATGGGATGGCGCGCTCCTTTCGGCGGCATTTCCTCAGCTTCGAGGCGCTCCAAAATCTGGCTCGCGCGGCGACCGTCCTGCAATACGCCAGCCATGGTCGTGAACCCGCTCAGGTCCAACTGCGCCGCTGGGTCCCGTTGGCCGTGGCAGCTGAGGCAATAGTTTTCGAGGAACGGTCGGACGGTGCGGGTGAACCTGCTATCCAGTTCGGCTCGCGCTTCCCCTTGTCCCAAGGCGGTACCGAGAGTCGCCGTGCCCGCGAGGATACAGATAAGGGTGGCCCCGCTGACCGGATTCCTGCGCGCTTGCCTAGTTCGCTCCACGCTAGATTATGGGCCGCTGCCGCGGGAGTGTCAATCCTCTCAGTTCAATTCCAATAAGTCCGATCCAGGCTCCGATACTGCACTGCTTCCGCCAGATGCTTGGCCGACACCGCGTCTTTGCCGTCCAGATCCGCGATGGTCCGCGCGACCTTTAGAATCCGGTCATGCGCCCGCGCGCTCAGCCCCATGCGCCGCACGGCCATCTCTAAGGTTCGCTCTCCTGCTTCGTCGAGGGCGCAGTGGGTGCGCAGATGGGCACTGGGAATATGAGCGTTGTAGTAGCCGCGAGCCTGCTGGCGGTCGCGGGCACCTTCCACGCGGTGCCGGTAGTGGTCAGAACTGGCGGCCGCATCCGGAGCCCGCAGATCTTTGTACGCCACGGCCGGAACTTCGATATGAAGGTCGATGCGATCGAGCATCGGGCCGCTGATCTTAGCCAGATAGCGTTGGATTATCCCAGGGGTGCATCGGCACTCCCGCGTCGGGTCGCCGTGAAATCCACAGGGGCAAGGGTTCATCGCCGCCACCAACATGAACCGGGCGGGAAAGCGAGTGGTTGAATTCGCTCGCGCAATTGTTACGGCACCCTCTTCCATCGGTTGTCGCAACTGCTCCAACACGTTCCGGGCGAACTCCGGGAACTCATCGAGAAAGAGTACTCCGTGGTGGGCCAGGCTCGCTTCTCCCGGGCGTGGTGTGCCGCTGCCGCCGCCGATCAACCCGGCATCAGAGACCGTATGATGCGGCGAGCGAAACGGCCGCAGGCGCAGCAGTCCATGACCGCGCGCGAGTTGTCCGGCCACGGAATGAATCTGCGTCGTCTCGATGGATTCCTCAAACGTCAAGGCCGGCAGAATTCCCGCCAAACGCTTGGCCAACATCGTCTTGCCCGAGCCCGGCGGACCCACGAGCAATACGTTGTGTCCGCCTGCCGCGGCCACTTCCAACGCCCGCTTCGCCGTCGTTTGCCCCCGCACATCCGAAAAATCGGGATAGTCGGCCTGTCGACTCCCGTCGACCGTCGCGTTAGTCGGCTCAAATTTCGTCGGTTCGTTTATGACGCCGACCGCCTCGGCGATGTGCTTTACCCCATAGACGTTCACGCCATCCACCACCGCCGCTTCCGCCACATTCTCGAACGGCACAATGACGTTGCGGACGTTTCTCTCCCGAGCGCAAACCGCAATCGACAGCGCACCGCGGATCGGCCGTACCGCTCCGTCCAGCGATAGCTCCCCGATCGAGAGGTGCTGATCGCTCCGATGCAGCGTCCCCATCGCCCCGAGGATGCCCAGCGCCATCGGTAGATCGAATCCAGGGCCCTCCTTGCGGACATTGGCCGGAGCCAGATTGATCGTCACCGCTTTTGACGGATAGCCAAAGCCGGAATTCATCAACGCTGATTTGATCCGCTCCCGGCTCTCCCGGACGGCCAAGTCCGGCATTCCGACTGTAATGAAGTCCCGAGCCGAACCGGAGTTGTACAAGTCGACTTCGACGTCAATCAGATGCGCTTCGATGCCGTACACTGCCGCGGAACGCGTGCGAAAAAGGCCCATGACTCAGGAGTGGGGCCCAGAACGAATAATCTCATTCAACCGTAAAACGATGTTCGGACGAGGCGCGCTTCCCGCTGATCGTATCGAGCACGTGGAGGCGGATCAGATACTCTCCTTTCGCCAGATCCTTCGTGAGTTGGAGGCTGAGTACGCTGGGCAAATAGCGGCGTGGATAGGCCGAATCGCCCTGTTGTTCGGCCGCGACCTCCTGGCGGAACAGGCTGACTCCATCGGCCGCAAACGTTTCCAGCCCGTAGGAGATTGCGTAGCGGTTCCCTTCGGCGCGCGCGAAACCGATAATCGAGAAGCGGGCCCACACGGTTTCCCCAGCGGGGTATGCCGGGGGATTGAGCGGGGGGCCGTTTTCTTCCTGCCGGAGGAAATGGAAATTCGCCGCCGCCAGCGGAGCGTCGTCGGCGACGACGGGTCCGGCCAGGGGGAGTTCGGAGCGAATCGATGTCCGGGTCACGGCGACCTGGTCTTCGAGTTCGATCAAAAGGGCGGCTTGTCCCTTCACCAAACCGGTCGGCAGTTCTAGCTCCGCGTTCACCCGCGGCTGCCATTTTTTATCCTCGGGAGCCAGGTCCGCGACCACTTCACCTTGCAACGGCTTGGCCAGCGGGATCTGGCTTGCATCCGTCAAATGAATGGTATATCGAAGCCGCATCCGCGGATCCTTGTCGTCATCGCCCTTGATCGCTCGCGCTCCCGCAATAGAGAATCGTAAGAAAACCCGCTCTCCGCTACCAAAGCGCCCCGCGAAGGCTTCGCCCCCATCCGAATCGCTCACCACCAAGTTTTGGATCGCCAGCCCTGAAGGCGCTTGCGCGTGGATTCTAGTTGCCGAGAGAAGGACCAGCAACGCTGCCGCTAGGGGCAACAAGGTTGGCCGGAATTTCAATTTGGGCAAGTTGCTCATTCTCGGGGTCGCCGCCGCTGGATACTTGTAGTTTATACGCACCGATCGGTACATCGAAGATCACATAACCCTGTTCGGTGGAAGCTGGCCCAACCTTCCGTAGGAGACCCAGCCACTGCGGGAAACCGTCGATCTCGGTGACCTCGGCAATTTCCGTCCCGTCGGGCTTGATCAGTCGCGTGTGGGGCAACATCACTTCCGTTCCCCCGCCATTCGTAATCGAGAGAGAGATCACGAGGTAACGATTCTTCATCGGCTCTTTGGCGCCCGGAAGTTCCTGCCGGTAGTCCGCGGTTAAGCCGACGTAGGTAACCGACCCGGTGGAGGCGCGATCCCCCATTCGGTAGGAGACGGTCTTTTTCATGGCCGAGCCCCCGCCGCACGAGGCGATAAGGACGAGCAGGGCTGCAACGGATAAGATAGAAAGTGCGCGAGGAGATAGCATGACGGCTGTCCAGGTAATTTATTGGTTCATCTAGTGCAACAAGTGAAGCACAAGGTGAATCAATCTTTAGAATGTTAGATATCACAATTATGCGAGTAATCCGAACGGGTTTGCAATCGGCTCTTTTTTTGGCCGGAATATCTGGGCTAATGGCGCAGTCCAAACACCCCGTCAGTGGTCGGGTAGTTGCCCCAGTTATGAGCGCTGCCGGTGCCGACTGGCTAGAGCGTAGCGAACGGGAAAGCGAGGAAAACCCTGCAAAAGCGATCCAGGCTCTGCAGGTCAAGCCGGGCATGACGGTCTGTGACTTAGGTGCCGGGAGTGGGTACTACACCGTCCGCATGTCGCGGCTCGTCGGGCCCACCGGCAAAGTTTATGCCGTCGATATCCAGCCGCGCATGCTTGAGCTTCTCGATCGGCGCCTGAAATCAGCCGGCATCAGCAACGTCGTCCCCGTGCTCAGCACCGAGGACGATCCGAAGTTGCCGCCGAAGTCTCAGGACTTGATTCTGCTCGTCGACGTCTATCACGAATTCGCGCGCCCGCAATTGATGCTGCGCCGCATGCGGGAAGCGTTGAAAGACGACGGACGTCTCGTCCTGCTTGAGTTTCGCAAAGAAGACACCTCTGTGCCGATTCGTCTCGAACACAAAATGAGTATCGCCGAAGTGAAAATGGAGCTTGAGCCAGAAGGCTTTCGCGTCGACAAGGTGCTGGACGTCCTGCCCTGGCAACACATTTTTATTTGCAAAAAGAAGGACTAGATGACGGGTAGTAAGGGCCTTGTTTCGCCTTCTGAGTACTCCCAGCGGCGGGACAGCGTGTCCGGCGCCCTGATCCATCAACTCACTGATCACGGGTCGATTAATCACGCTACGTATTTCCTCCAGAGCTCGTTCAGCCCCGACGGGCAGACGATGCTCTTCATTTCGAATCGCCGCGGCAGATGGCAGCTCTTTGCCGTGAATGAGTTTCCGACCGGGGATCTCCGGCAGTTGACCGACGGGGCAGCGATCCACCCCTTCTCGCCTGCCTTTCATCCGGCCGGCGATCGCGTCTTCTTCGTCCGTGGATGCGGCATCTGGTGGCTGCGGTTGGCCACGCTCGAAGAAGGGTGTGTGATTGATTTCGGCGGTGGTTCGATGGGGGAGTGCTCCTTCGACGCCAGCGGCGAATGGCTGGTGGCGGCGATCAAGCGAGACGGGCAATCGGGCTTGGCGGTTGGTCGGACCGATGGAACTGGCTGGCATCTTATCCCGTTCCCACGGACGGTGATCCACCCGCAGTTTCACCCGCTCGATGGCACTTGGATCGAGTTCGCCGGGGATCCCGCCCCCCGCATGCATCGTGTCCGTCGAGACGGCACCGGCCTGGAGTGTCTCTACGCGCATGACAACAACGAGTTCGTTGTCCACGAGACGTTTTTGGGACAAACCGGCCAGCTGCTCTACACCGTGTGGCCTCAAGCGCTCCGTGCCATGAACTGGGAGACCCGAGAGCACCGGACGATCGCAGAGTTCAACGCTTGGCACATCACCCCAAACCGGGCAGGGACCGCCGTTCTTTGCGATACGAACCATCCCGATGAGGGAATCTTCATCGTTGATGTCGCCAGCGGTACGCGTCGACTGGTCTGCCTGTCGGAAGCCACTAACGGCGGGTCGCAGTGGACCGAACTTCGGTACGCGCTGGCGGCAGATTTTGCAGCGGCGCAACGTGCGACGAATCCGGAGCGTCGGGCGTTGAGCTGGATGGAAGTCGGCACCGATACCGTTTATGGGCCCCAATGGACCCACCCCCACCCGTCTTATTCCCGCGACGAACGCAGCGTGGTCTTCACGAGTGATCGGACTGGTTCTGCTCAGGTTTACGTCGCCGAAATCCCGTTCGATTAGAAGCTGGACTTCAGCGCCTCGAAGTCTTTCTTAAACGACTCAATCACCCGCGGTGTTCTGTCCCCGAGTCCGCACGCTTCGAGCAGCGGCGATGGATCTTCGAGCTCACCATCGGGCGGGAAGAGACCAATTCCGAATTGGTTCACCGCATGGTCGGCCAACTGAATTGCCCGGCTCAGCGCCATCAAACCCGGTGCAGAGGAATCGGCGTCGGGGTTGTGGTGATAGCGAACGGCGGATCGAACCGGAATCGGCAACTGCCACTTTTCCAGTACGGCAAGCGATAGTTCGGGGTGCGTAATCCCCAACAACTCGTACTCGCATTCGACAGCCGCGCGGCCGGTCTGCTTCTGCATCTCGCAGACTTGGGCATACGATTCCGGCAGCCCGACAGCGAACATCAATTTGCCAATGTCGTGCATCAGCCCGGCAATAAATGCGCCTTCGGCGTAGTCGATCGGCAGATACTGCGCCAATAGGTCCGCCATCAGTGCCGTGGCAGTGGCATGGAGGTTGAAACGGGAATCGGACCATCCCTTCGGTAACTTCAACTGCGTCAACATCCGCGCCACCTGCATGGCCAAAACGATGTTCCGCAGCTTCACCGTTCCGAGAATCGCGATCGCCTGACGAACGCTGCTCACGGATGCCGAACGACCATAGGCTGCCGAGTTCACGATCCGAAGCACGTTCCCGGCCAGAACGGCGTCCTTTTCGATCCAGTCGGCAAGTTCGGTCAACATCACATCCTCCCGCGCCAGAGTTGCCATTAGTTTGGCAAGAACCGGACTGAACGGGGGCAGTTGGCCGAGGGCTTGAAGAGCTTTTTCGCGGGCGGCGGAAGGGGATAGGATGGCGTTCATGGCAGCGTCGTCTCGTATTCCTTCTCGGCGGCTCCGCGAAAAGTCTTAAACTGTTGATTGTGATTGAGCCTCCTCCGCTTGTCCCCGCGTCGGCCGTCGCCGTTCGCGACCTCCGGAAAGTCTATGGAACCAAAGCGGCGGTGGACGGCCTCACCTTCTCGGTCCCCCGTGGCTGCTTTTTCGGCTTCCTCGGGCCGAACGGAGCCGGTAAAACCACCACCATCAAAATGCTGATGGGGCTGGCTACCCCGACCTCCGGCGAAATCGAACTGCTCGGCCTGCGCATGCCCGCCGACGCCCTCGCCATCAAACAGCAGATCGGGCTAGTCCCAGACGATACCCTTCTGTTCGATCACCTCACTGGTCCTGAGTTCCTGGAATTTATCGGTCGCCTTTATGGCCTCGACCCAACCCTGGCCCGGGAACGGACCCGCGAACTCCTCGCCCTGTTCGAAATGGACGGCCATGACCAAAAGCTCATCGCCGAATACTCCAAAGGCATGCGGAAACGCGTGGCCATGGCAGCCGCTCTCATTCATTCCCCCCAACTCTTCCTGCTCGACGAACCCTTTGAAGGGGTCGACGCCGTCGGCGCCCGTCTGATGAAAGACATCCTGCTCGACCGCGTCCGCCGCGGCGCCACGATGTTCCTCACCTCGCACGTCCTCGAAGTCGTCGAACGGCTCTGTGACCGCGTCGCAATCATCCACGATGGCAAGCTTGTCATCGACGAACCCATGGCGAACCTCCGCTCCGGTGCCGAAACGCTCGAAGAGATTTTCGTTCGCGTTGTCGGTGGAGTGCCCCGGTCTCCCAACGCTCTCGAGTGGCTCTAACCATGCCCGGCTCGCCCAACCTCGCCCAACTCCGCGCCATCCTCTGGGCCCAGTTCCGGGCCCAACGAAATTTCTACCTCCGCGCGCACAAAGCCGGCGTCTTCCTCTCCTGGCTCAGCGGCCTCCTCTGGTATAGCCTCTGGGTCGGCGGCGGTGCCGGTGCCGCCCTGCTCACGAGCGGTGCCGTTCGTCTTGAGATCCTCGAACCCGCCCTGGTCTCCGGCCTCTTCTTCGTCTTTTTCTTCTGGCAACTGTTCCCGGTCCTGCTCGCCTCTTCCGGCGCCTTCCTCGATGTTCGCCGGCTCCTTGTATACCCCATCCCTCCCGGGCAACTTTTCGCCCTCGAAGTCGCCCTTCGCCTGTCCACCTGCGTCGAAATGCTCCTTGTCCTCCTCGGGGCCTGCGTCGGGCTGATCATCAATCCGCGCACTCCCCTCTGGACGGTGCTTCCTCTGCTTCTTTTCGGCGCCTTCAACCTGTTCGTTTCGAGCGGCCTGAAAACTCTTCTCGAACGGCTGATGCAGCGCAAGTGGATCCGCGAAATCCTCGTCTTCTGCTTTCTCGGCCTCCTCGTGCTGCCCCAACTTGTCGCCCTCAAGGGCATCCCCAAGCCGGCGGTCGCGCAACTGGAAAAGCTAGTCGCCCTCTCCTGGGTCTTTCCCTGGAAAGCCGCCGGTCATCTTGGCACAGGCCACCTCGCCTGGCCTTCCGTTCTCATCCTGCTCGCCTGGACCGCCGCCGCTTACTGGTTCGCCCGGTCTCAGTTCGCCCGCTCGCTCCGCCTGGAAGAGTTCAGCGCCGCCCCCGCCACGGCCGCGCCTCGCCAAGCCAGCCCCCGTCTGGAAGCTTTCTATCGTTTCCCCTCCCGCCTCTTTGCCGATCCGCTTGCCGCCCTCATGGAAAAAGAACTCCGGGCCCTCGTCCGCGCTCCCCGCTTTCGTCTCGTCCTCCTGATGGCCTGTTCCATGGGCCAGCTTCTCTGGCTCCCGATCGGCCTCCGCCGCGGGGCCGAAGGAGGCTTCGTGACCAGCAACTACCTCACCCTCTCCATGTCCTACGCCCTGCTGATTCTGAGCGACATCCTCCTGTGGAATGTATTTGGCTTTGAACGCGGCGCCGCCCAGGCCTGGTTTGTCACCCCCGTCAGCCTCCGCACTGTCCTTCGCGCCAAAAACCTCGTCGCCGCGTTCTTCCTTCTCCTCTGCCTCGCGGTGGTCACCCTTATCGTCATCGTGCTCCCCGTCCAGCTCACCCCGCTACAGTTCATCGAATCCCTCGCGGTGCTCACCGTCATGGCTACGATGCTCATCGCGGTGGGGAATCTCGGCAGTGTCTATTTCCCCCGCGCCGTCGACCCCACCCAAGCGTGGCGCAACGCCTCCGCCGGCAAGACGCAGATCTTCATGCTCCTCGTCTACCCCCTCATCTCCATCCCGTTATCCCTCGCCTACGTCGCCCGTTGGGCTACCGACTCGGAAGCTGCCTTCTTCGCCGTCCTCGCGGTGGACCTCGCCATAGCCGCCGCTTTCTACTGGGTCGCCACCGACTCCGCCGTCGAAGCCGGGGAAGTCCGCAAAGAGGAGATGATCTCTACCCTCACCGCTTCCCAACGCGAAGGCCCCATTTCAGCTAGCTAAACTATCTCGCTGATCACCTGCCCGTGTACTTCGGTCAACCGCTCCCGCCGACCCAGGTGCAGAAAGCTCAACGCATCCTGCTGCAAGCCGAGCTGGTTCAAAATCGTCGTGTGAATATCGCGGAAATGATACGGCTTCTCGATCGCCTTCAGGCCAATCGCATCCGTTGCCCCCACCACCTGTCCGCCCTTCACCCCGCCTCCGGCCATCCACATCGAAAAACCCAAGTTATGGTGGTCCCGGCCCTTGGCTCCTTGCGACTCCGGCGACCGGCCGAATTCACCGCCCCACACGACCAACGTCGAATCCAAAAGCCCTCGCTGCTTCAGATCCTTGATCAGCGCCGCCACCGGTTGATCGGTGTGCATCGCCATCCGCAGATGATTTTCCTCAATGTTGGCGTGGGCATCCCACTGCATATCTCCCGGCCCACCGCCCGCCACCACCGTCACAAACCGGACGCCCCGCTCCACTAACCGCCGAGCCAGTAAACAGCGCCGGCCATAGTCATCCGTTTCTTTCTTCCCGATCCCGTACATCTCCCGAATCGCGTCCGGCTCCTTGGCGATATCAAACGCCGCCGGGGCTTCGGTCTGCATCTTGAACGCTAAATCGTAGGCCGAAATCCGCGCCTCCAACTCCGCATCGCCCGGCGTCATCTCGGCTTCGTTCAGGCTCCGTAGCAGGTCTAAAGTCCGCCGCCGTTGGGGTGTCGTAATTCCGCTCGGCAGATCCAAATTCAGCACCGGCCGCGACCCCGACCGCAGCATCGTCGGCTGATAAACCGCCGGCAAAAAACCCTGCGTATACATCGGCTGCCCGCCTTCGAGAGCGCCCTTCGGATCCGGCAGAACACAGTACGCCGGCAGCGATTCGCTTTCCGTCCCCAACCCGTAAGCCACCCACGAACCCATGTTCGGGAACCCAGGCAAAATCCGTCCGCTCATCAACTGATACTGCGCCGCCGAATGCACCACCATGTCCCCATGGCACGACCGGATTACCGCCAACTCGTCGATCACTTGCGCCTGATGCGGAAACAGGTCCGAGACCTCAATCCCGCTCTTTCCGTACCGTTGGAACGTCCGCTTCGTCCCTAGCAACCGGGCGTCCTTGGCCACAAACTGATACTTCGCCTCACCAAACTCCTTCGGCCGTACCTGCCCGTCCAGTTGGTTCAACAACGGCTTCGGGTCAAACGTTTCGATGTGGCTTGGCCCACCCGCTTGAAACAGAAAAATCACCGACTTCGCCTTTGCTTTGTCCGGCATGTGCGGTGTCTTCGGAGCTAGCGGGTTTTTTGCGGCCGCTTGCGCCACCATCTGTGCCATGGCCAGCGAACCGAAGCCACAGAAGGCGTCGGTCACAAATTCCCGGCGATTGCGGGTCCAGCGGATATGTTCAGACATCGTTCGTTACTCCACGTACAAAAACGCGTTTAGATTCAAAACGGCCAAGGCGAACTCGCGCAACGGCTGTCCCTCGGTCAGGTACTGCGCCGCGATCGCGCGCTCCTTCGCCGAGGGCATGCGGCTCGTTGCCAGGAGCCAGGCCCGTTCGATCAGTTTGTTCCGATCACCCTTGGCTTCCGTTTCCAATCGCGCCGCGAGCGCGGTCGCCATTCGTGCGGCCAAGTCTCCATTGGTCAACTCGAGCGCCTGGGGAGCATGCGTCGAGGATTCCCGTCGCGCACAACTGATCTGCAAGTCCGGCGCGTCAAAGGTCTCCATCATCGGCAGTCGCAAATTGCGCTTGGCCATCAGGTAGACACTCCGCCGGTTGTGCTCGGCCGGGTCCGGCGTAATCGCCCATTGCGAAGGCTTATAAAGGAACTGCACGAGCTCCGGATCCACCGGAACAATCACGCTCGGCCCGCCCGCTTTCGCGTTCAACTGGCCGGCCACTGCCAACAGGCTGTCTCGCAACTCCTCGGCCTCCAGCCTCCGCCGACCCCAGTGCCATAGCAGCTTATTCTCCGGGTCCTGCGCTTCCGCCTCTTTGGCCATCGGTGAATCGAACGACTGCCGCCACGTATTCGAGAGCAGCAACATCCGGTGCATCGGCTTCATTCGCCAACCACCGGCCACAAACTGATTCGCCAAGTAATCCAGCAATTCCGGATGGCTCGGCCGCAATCCCATCTTCCCGAAATCATTCGGCGTCGCGACCAACCCCCGGCCAAACTGCCAGCTCCACATCCGATTCGCCATCACTCGCGCCGTTAGCGGGTTCTCCGCGTCAACCACCCACTCGCCCAGCTTCGTCCGCGGATTCTCCGGCAGGGTCAGCCGTTCCGGCGTCCCTTCGGGCAACAGAATTCCCAGCGGCCTAGCCCCCACTTTGTCTTTCCGTCGATCGTGTTCCCCGCGCTCGAGCAAGTTGATCGGCGAGACCTTGGCGAAATCGTTCGTCACGCTGTACAGCGCCGGCAGCGGGGACGGGAGTCTGTCCGTGGCTGCTTCCAGCTTCTTCTCGAGCGCGGCCTTCTCTTCCTCGGTCTTGGCCTTATCTTTCAACTCCGTCTTCAACGCCTTGATCTCGGTCTCGGCGCTCTTGGCTTTCTCCTGCCACGCCGTCTGCTCCGCCGCCGTGGCTAGGGATATGTCCTTCTCATGCGTCGCCGAAAAGTACGATTGGATTCGGTAATAGTCTGACTGCCGAAACGGGTCAAACTTGTGGTCGTGGCATCGGGCACAACCCAGCGTCACGCCGAGAAACGCCGCGCCCACCACGTTGGTCATCTCCGTCAGTACTTCGTTGCGCGAACTCGCCACTTCCTGATTGCCCGCGTTCTTTCGCAGCGGACCCATCCGCTGCAATCCCGCGGCCACCCGCATCGCCTCCGCCTCTGGTGCCATCTCGTCCCCTGCCAACTGTTCCAGCACGAATTTGTCGTATGGCTTATCCGCGTTCAGCGACTGAATCACGTAATCGCGAAATCGCCACGCCCCGTTCCGATGGGTATCATATTCAAAACCATCGGTCTCGGCGTAGCGAACGACGTCCAGCCAATGCTGGCCCCATCGCTCGCCATACGAAGGCGAAGCCAGCAAGCGGTCCACCACTTTCTCCCAGGCGTTTGGAGACCGGTCAGCCACAAACGCTTCCACCGCCTCCGGCGTCGGTGGCAATCCGACCAGACTAAACGACGCCCGGCGAATCAACGTCCGCCGATCCGCTTCCGGGGCCGGCCGCAATCCGGCCTTTTTCAGACGATGCAGGACGAAAGCATCCACCGGACTCTTGGCCCAAGCCAAATCGGTCGACTCCGTGAAGGTTGGAACCTCGGGAGTCGTTCGCTTCTGAAACGCCCAGTGCCGCCGTTCGATCGCAGTGTAGGTGCCCAGCGGTGCAATCGTCTCCTCGGCGGCCAATTGGAAGACGAGTGAAGCTGTCAGCAGCGCGGCTAACTGAGGAGATCGCATAGATATTAGGAATAGTACATGTGCCGGCCGCTGGGCGCAATGGCCCCTCCATTCGGTCGGGTCCTGAGGATTTAGAAATAGAGGCGGAGCGCGAACTGCATCACGCGCGGCGGACGGGCGGCGAGAAATTCTCCAAACCGGGCATTCACCTGGTTGCCGGCCGCATCAAATCGAGCGGCGGTGTCGAGCGTCGAAAATTGGGTTTGATTAAAGACGTTGTACGCTTCAGCGCGGAACTGAATGCGGAGGCGCTCTTTAATCGGCAGGTTCTTCATCAGGACCATATCCCAATTGTTGATGCCCGGGCCCCGGATTTGGGTCACTCCTGAGTTCCCAAATGTGTTCAGCGCGGGGCGACGGAAAACTTCCGTCCGGAAGTTGCGGCTGAAGGAGCGCTCGCCCTTGGCCAACACTGCGTCCCCGGTCATATCGATCCGCGCACCTTGGCTCGCCGTTCCCGTGATGTCGATCGGCGTCACATTGGTCCAAGAAATTCCCAGCGGTTCACCGCTCACGAAGCTGGTGATTCCCGAAAGCTGCCACTCGTTGACGGCGTAGTTCAGTACCTTATTCTGTGTCTTGACGGTGGGAAGATTGTACGTCCAATCGATCCGTACGTTGTGCGTGCGATCAAAGCTCGACAAGCCGTAATTCCAGTAGCGCGGGTCCGCCAGCGGGCTCACCGGAGAGGTGTCGAAGTCTCCGTAGCCGAGCGCCTTCGACCAAGTCCAGGCAAAGCCGTATTGGAAGTTCTTGGTCAAACGGCGGCGGGCCGTCACTTGCAGGGAATGGTAGTTAGATGAGGCCGCCGGCTCGGTCATCAGAATGTCGTTGTAGCCAGCGATCGGCCGCAGGAAGGCGGCGGGAAGGGGAGTCGCGGGATTGGACGGGTCGGCGTTCTGCGTCCGGAAGTTCGCGCCCAGCGGTACCGGATTGATGTTCCGCAGCCAGAGCAGATTACGGCCCAGCGAACCGACATAACCAATGTCCACAATCGTGTTGAAGCCAACGTTCTGTTGTAGGGTGAAGCTGAAATTCATCACCTTCGGCACCCGGTCCGAGCGGTCGAATCCGTTTACGTTCTGCGGAAAGACGAGACCGGCGGATTGCCGCAACGTGTCGAGCGACCCGTAGAATACCGTCGGCGTCGAAATCAGCGGCGGAAGCGACGAAAAGCGAATCAGGTTGTCGCTCATATTGGGGCGGTTGTAGAACAGGCCCACCCCGCCGCGGAGCGCCGTTTTGCCATTGCCGAAGACATCATAGGCAAATCCCGCGCGCGGCCCAAACTGGATGCCGTAACCGTCAATGAATCCTCGCGGGGTGCCGCCCTGGCCCGCCTGCGTCATCCCGTTCACCGGGTTTCCAGAACCCGGCGCAATGGCGCCAATCAGCGCAGCGGGCAACAGTTCGCCTGTCACCGGGTTGCGCCCCACGCGTCGATTGGCCGCGTCGCGCACCGGCTGCACCAACTGCACTCGCTGCGCGTTATTGAAAGCGCCGGGATCGAAGGCCGCTAGACGATCCGAACGCATGTGGATGGGGTTCAGCCAATGAAACCGCATACCAACCTCTAACGTAAGCCTACGATTCACCCGCCATTGGTCCTGGCCGAACCACTCCACGGCATGTTGCCGGAAGTTGAGAATCACTCGGTTGGAAGCTTCCGAATAGCTGCTGAAAACCCCTAACGCCGCGTTGGAGTAAGCGTAGTTCGTATCCTGGGGATTGTTGACGTCAGGAGTAAACACGAGGCTCCCGGCATACAGGCCATCGTTAAGCGAGCCCTGGAAATTACGTTCGATCATGACGCCCGCCTTGAGCGTGTGCGCTCCGAGCGTCTTGGTGGTGTTGTTGGTCAGATTAAACGCATAGAGCTTCTGATAGAACGGGAAGCGCCCTTCCATGAACAATGTCGCTGGGTTTTGAATGCCGCCGAACGTAGCGTTGGGAATAAAGTTCAGCGGGTTCGAAGACGGGAACAGTTGTCCTGCCGTGAACCCGACGGTGTCCCGTTGATTGGCCCGAATGGCGGCATCTGGAGCGCTGTTGCCTTCCGGTCGGCGTGTCGCGCCCAAACTCATTTCGTTGATGAGCGTCGGCGAGAGAACGGCCGTGTAACGAAGGATGTAGCCGATACCCTGCAGCCGATAAGACTTCTGCATCTGCTCCCAGTTTGCGGCCCCGGCGGTGAGAATGCCGACCGCTCCGTTCTGGCGATCCAAAAAAGAAGCATAAGTGAACGCGAACTGATGGTTCGGCGTAAGGTTGTAGTCGATTCTGGCGTTTTCCATCCGGATCGGCGTTTCGTTCTCGGCTTGGAAGACGTAGTTGTAGCGCCCACCCGAGACGCTTCGGTCCAGGAAGTTCGGTTCCGGAAACCGCCGTAGCAACGATAGGCCGCTGGGATTCAGTCGGCTGGCTGGAACTTGATTGCCGGGGAACGGTTGGCCCGTCTGCGAATCGCGGATCGGGATCGTTCGGTTGTTGAGGTCCACCGACTGGGTGAAGTCCCCGCGCCTTTCGAGCAGCGTCGGCACCGTCAGTTGGGCGATCGGTCGGGGAACCGTCAGCGGCCAGAACTCCTGCGCCCAGAAGAAAAACAGTTTGTCCCGATTCTTGTTGAACTTTCCCAGAGTCACCGGGCCGCCGATGTTGTAGTTCCAGGTGTTGTAACGGTACCGCCCGCGGGATACGCCGAGGCGATTGTTGAAAAAGTTGTTCGCGTTGAACTGTTCGTGCCGCTTGAAGTACGACACCAAGCCGTGGAAGTCCTTGCTGCCGGACTTGGTGATGAAGTTAATCGTAGCGCCCGAGGAACGCCCATACTCGGCGGGATAGTTCGTCAGTAGAGCTTTCACTTCCTGTACGGAGTCCTGGCTCAAAACCACTCCGCTATTGAAATTGTTGCCGATCGGGTTGGTCGGCATCCCGTCGATGGTCACGGTATTGGTGTTCCGGCGATTTCCCTGCACGCTAATGTCGAAGTTTCGGTCAACCCGCTCCGGGTCCCCCAGTCCGCCTCGGTCCACGACGCCCGGCAGGAGACCAATCAGGGACATCGGATTGCGCCCTTTCGTAAGCAGATTTTCCAACTGCGAACTCGTAATCACCCCGGAACGTTCCGAGCTATTCAGCTGCACCGTGGGGCCGGAAGCTTCCACCGTGATCCTCTCCGTGGCGGCTCCTACGACTAGTGGCAAACGCCCCAGCGAAAGCGTTTCGGCCGCCGAGAGCAAGATGCCGGTCTGCTGGAAACCCTTGAAGCCAGGCGCGCTGATGTCGAGAGTGTAGCCACCCGGCTGCAAGCTTCCCGCGACGAAGTCCCCCTGCTCATTTGACCGAAGGGTACGGGAGGAACCAGTGGAGGTTTGAATCAGCTTGATTTCAGCCTTGCCGACGGAGGCACCGGACGGGTCGATGACGGTACCCGTGATGGAGCCAGTAATCGTTTGGGCCGCCGCGGCGGTAGTCAGTAGAAGAGAAAGTGCCCACACCTTAGGCAGGGATCGAGTAAAAAGAATCATCGCTTGTACGTCTCCTTCGGGGATGCTCTGCAAACTTTGGCGCATCGGTCCAAGAACGGTTCGCCAGATCGCGAAGGGGAACGAAACAGCGGCGACATCTTCCGGGAACCAACAGAATGTAGAAAATTTAACTCTATTAGGGATATATCCAGCGAGGACCAATGTCAATGGAGGCCAGGGGACTGCGAACTCGACTGACGGTATGATGGTCGAACCGACGATGCGCAAAATCCTTCTCCTGTCCCTCCTGGCCAGCCTCTGCTCCGCCCAGCCTGCCCCCGATCCAGCGTTCTCATCAGAACGCCTCGCCCGCATCGGCACTTTCCTCCAACAGTCCGTCGACCAAAACAAAATCGCCGGGGCCGTCGCCCTCGTCCTCCACAACGGCAAGCCCGTCTATGAACGCGCCGTCGGCTGGAGCGACAAAGAAGCCGGTCGCCGCATGACCACGACTACCCTCTTCCGCATCGCTTCCCAAACCAAAGCCATCACCAGCGCCGCCATCATGGCTCTTGTCGAAGAGGGCAAAATCGGCCTGAAAGAACCTGTCGGCCATTTCATCCCTTCCTTCACCAAAACCACGGTCGCCGTGAAAACAGAGTCCGGTATCAACCTCGTCCCCGCCAAACGCGCGATCACCATTCAAGACCTCCTCACCCACACCGCGGGTATCTCCTACGGTCGCGAACCCCACGTCTCCGCCCTCTACGAAGCGAAAGGCCTCGGCCCCGCTGCCGGCAACGGCTGGTATACCGCCGATAAAGACGAACCGGTCTGCCAAACCATGGAACGGCTCGGCACCCTGCCCTTCGTCGCCCAGCCTGGCGAAGCGTTCGTCTATGGCTACAACACCGACATCCTCGGCTGCGTCGTCGAAAAGGCGTCCGGGATGTCCCTCGCCGAATTCATCCGCACCCGCATCACCGCCCCCCTCGGCCTGAAAGACACCCGCTTCTTCGTCCCCGCCGCGGAACGCGATCGCCTCGCCGCCGTCTACTCGACCGGCAAGGACGGCACATTCGTCCGCGCCCCCGAAGGTTCGAAAGGCCAAGGCCACTATGTCGATGGTCCCCGCGTCAGCTTCGCCGGCGGCGCCGGCCTCACCTCCACCGCCCGCGACTACGCCCGCTTCCTGGAAATGATTCGCCGCGGCGGCGTCTTCGATGGCGTTCGGATTCTCGCTCCCCGCAGCGCGGAACTCATGACCACCAACCAGTCCGGCGACCTCCACTCCAAGTCGTTCGGCGCTGGTCTTGGTTTCGGCCTCGGCTTCCAAACCATCGACCTCTATGGAGCAAACGGCATGGCCGGCATCGGTGCCTTCGGCTGGAGCGGCGCCTATGGCACCACCTATCAGGTGGATCGGAAAAGCGGCACCGTCATCGTTCTGATGATTCAGCTCATGCCTAACGGTACGGACGTCCAGCCCAAGTTCAATACCCTCGTCTATCAGTCCCTCCTGCAGTAAAGGCCTCTCGCCCGCGGCGGCCTAATTTTCATCTTGACTGTACTAGAAAACTAGTACACTATCTAGCTAGATGTCAACGGCCCCCCAACCCGTCTCATTCCGCTTCCGCCTCGATCTGGCCAGCGGCGTTCCCGTTTACCGCCAACTCATCGAGCAGGTTCGCAACGGAATTGTCTTTCGTTCGCTCCGCCCTGGTGACCAACTCCCCACCGTCCGCCAAACCGCGGTCGATCTCGCCATCAATCCCAACACCGTCGTTCGCGCCTACCGTGAACTCGAGATCCTCGGCGTCATCGAAACCCACCAAGGCACCGGCACTTTTGTCAGTTCCCAAAAGGTGGAGCGCGACGATGTGGAACGCCAACGCCAGCTCGATCAAATCGTCAGCGAGTTCGTCGCGCGCGCCGGCGCCGCCGGGTTCCAAATCGAAGACATCCTAAGCCGCCTCCAAGAGAGAAAATCCAATTGAAAATAACACAGCTTAACTCCACCATCAGCCCCTTCGGCATCGTATTGCTGGTCGGCTGCCTTGTCTTGGGCATCGCCACGGCCGCCCTCCTCCGCTCTCCGTGGCCTTTGGCTTTCTTTCTCCCCGCTGGCTTCTACCTCCTCCTCGCCGCCCGCGTCGCCGACCAATGGGAACGCGTCGCCGTCCTCCGCCTCGGCCGCTTCCAAGGCATGCGCGGCCCCGGCATGTTCTGGATCATCCCCGTCATCGACACCGTCAGCCCCGCCGTCGATCAGCGCGTCCGCGTCGGCAACGTGAAAGCCGAATCGACCCTCACCCGGGACACCGTCCCGGTCGCCGTCGACGCCGTCTATTTCTGGGTCGTCTGGAACGCGGAGAAGGCCATCCTCGAAGTCGAAGACTTCAGCGAAGCCATCGCCATGGCCGCCCAAACCGCCCTCCGCGAATCCATCGGCCGCCACGAACTCGCCCAAATGATCACCGAACGCGAATCCATCGGCGTCGAACTCCAACGTACCCTCGACGAAAAAACGAACCCGTGGGGCATCACGATTCAATCGGTTGAAGTCCGCGACGTCCAGATCCCCCAAGCCCTGGAAGACGCCATGTCCCGCGAAGCACAAGCCGAACGTGAACGCCGCGCCCGCATCATCTTCGGCCAGGCCGAAACCGAAGCCGCCGAAAAATTCGTCGCCGCCGCCAAGGTCTACGACGGCCACCCCGCGGCCCTCCACCTCCGCGCGATGAACATGCTGTACGAAACGATGAAAGAGAAAGGGGCCATGGTCGTCGTCCCCTCCTCCGCCGTCGAAACCATGGGCCTCGGCGGCCAACTCAGCCTCGCCGCCATGGCCCAAAAAACGCAGTGATAAACTCGGGAGGGGTTTATGCTCCTCCTCGCCGCTGCCGTCTTTATCGGCAGTCAACAGTGCCGCCCCTGCCACGCCACGGTCTTCGACGCCTATGCGGAAACTGCCATGGCGCAGTCAAGCGGACGAGTCGAAGCCATCCCCCCCGCTAGCTTCTCCGCTGCCGGCCACCGCTACCAGATCGCCAATAAGAAGCTAATCTTTCCCGGCGGTGAAGCGACGATCGACTACTTTATCGGCTCGAACGCCGCCGGGCGCAGCTACCTCCGCGAGTACGAAGGCTATCTCTTTGAACTGCCCGTCACCTGGTACGCCCAGAAGCAAGCCTGGGACGCCTCCCCCGGCTACGAAGATCACAAAGAAGTCCATCTCACCCGCGCCGTCGAAGCCAGTTGCCTCCAGTGCCACGCCAGCCGAGTTCGCCCCGTCCTCGGCACCCAGAACCGTTTCGGCGATCCGCCTTTCCATGAAAACGGCGTCGCCTGTGAACGCTGCCACGGGCCCGGCAGCGCCCACGCCCACGCCCCTGCCAAAGGCAACATCGTCAACCCAGCCCGCCTCGCTCCCGATCGCCGCGACGCCGTCTGCAGCCAGTGCCACCTTACCGGCGAAGCCCGCATCGAGCGCCCGGGTCGCAAGTTCGCCGAGTTCCGGGCCGGCGACCGCCTCTCCGACTTTGCCACCTACTTCGTCTCGAAGCTAGGCCGCAAGGACCTCAAGGTAACCAGCCACGTCGAAAAGCTCGCCGCCAGCGCCTGCAAAACCGGGGCCGGCGATGCGCTTTGGTGTGGCACCTGCCACGACCCCCACACGAACGCCGACAAGTCCCAGCCCGCCTGCCAAGGCTGCCATCAAACGGCTCACCGCCAGCAGGAACGCTGCGTCACCTGCCACATGCCCCGCTCCAAGGCCGTCGACGCCAACCACGGCGTCATGACCGACCACAGCATCCCCAAGAAACCGAGTCGCGAGTCCCAGCCCAGACTTGAATCCCTAACACCGTTCCTCGGCCCCGCCGACGACCGTGCCTTTGGTCTCGCCTACGCCGAACTCGGCGACCCGCGAGCCGCCGCCTACCTCTCCCGAGCGGTCCCTCAAGACTGGCCCGTCCAACTCCGCCTCGCCGTCCTCGAACCCGACCCTAACCGCGCCGCCCAGCTCTATGAATCGGTGCTCCGCGCCAACCCCTACGATCCCGCCGCTCTAGTCAATCTCGGCACCCATCGAATCCGCCAAGGCCGGACGCTAGAAGCCGGCAGCCTTTGGGACCGCGCCCTCCTCGCCAACCCCGCCATTGAAGAAGCCGTACTCAACCTAACCCAAATCCGCCCCGCCAAAGAATCGATCGCCCTCCTCCAAAAATATCTCGCCATCAACCCAGTCTCCCGCAAGGCCCTCAGCCGCCTGGCCGAGCTTCGTAAAGCCGAGTAATCACCGCTGGTGTTCGTGGCGACTTCCTGATAGTATCCAGCTGGCTCCGCGCCTCTCGCCCGTCAAAGATCCATGAAAACTTATACTTCGCTTGCTCTGTTCCTTTGCTCGATGACTGCCCTTTTCGCTCAAAGCGATCGAGGTGTGATTACCGGTACAGTATCCGATTCCACTGGAGCCCTCATCCCCGGGGCCCGCATCGTCCTTACCAATACGAACACCGGTGCCAATTCCGACACTGTCACCACGGGAACCGGCAACTACACCCTGCTCTCTTTGTCCGCCGGAACCTACTCACTCAAAGTCGCTCACCCCGGCTTCGGCGTCTACGAACAAACGAAAATCCAAGTCCAGGTCGCCGTCACCACCCGCGTTGAAATCGTCCTCGCCATCGGCTCCGCTGCCGAAACCATTCGCGTTAACGCCGAATCCACCCAGCTCCGAACCGAAAGCGCCGAACAGTCCTCCACCATCACCGGCAAGCAAATCAACGAACTCCCCATCAACTTCGGCATCGGCGCCGGCGCCATCCGCAACCCCCTCTCCTTCGCCCAGATGACCCCCGGCGCCACCTTCAACGGCTGGAACAACATCTCCATCAACGGCGGCAACAACAACTTCAAAGTCATGTTCGAAGGCCAGGAATCCGACAGCGCCCGCCAGACCCGCGTCTCCGACGAACTCCAGCCCTCCGTCGAATCCATCGAGCAGTTCACCCTCCAAACTTCCAACTTCTCCGCGGAATTCGGCCGCGTTGGCAACGGCGGCGTCTATAATTTCACCTCCAAAAGTGGGACCAACGCCTTCCACGGCAGCGCCTACCTCTACTTTGAAAATACTTTCCTCAACGCCGGCATCCCTTTCACAAACGATGGTAAGGGCGGCCACATCAAAGTCGTCAAGCACTTGGCCGACTACGGTGGCTCCCTCGGTGGCCCCGTCCTCATCCCCAAGCTCTATAGCGGAAAAAACAAAACCTTCTTCTTCGTCAATATCGAAAAATACCGCGACCGCGAAAGCCTCTACGCCGGCACCTCCACCGTCCCCAACAGTGCCTATCTCGCCGGCAACCTGAGCAACAACCTCGCCGTCACCGCCAACCGGAATCTCGGCAACGACTTCGCCGGCCGCCCCATCATCCAAAATGCCATCTACGACCCCGCCACCCAGGTCATCGATCCCACCGGTCGCCGTGTTCTCAATACGTTCCCCAACAACATCATCCCGCCCAGCCGCATAGACCCCGCCGCCGCAAAAATCCTCGCCTTCCTCCCCAAACCCAACCTCGGCAACGACGCCTACGTCAATAACTTCACCCAATCCGGAGCCTTCTTCAAGCTCCAACAAATCCCCTCTCTCAAAATCGACCACAACTTCAGCGACCGCAGCAAAATCTCCGGTTATGTCGGCACACAGAACACCGACAAGTCCAACGGAGTCGACGGTCTGCCCGACGTCCTCTCCCGCGTCCGCATCCAAAACATCTGGAGCATGACCAGCCGGGTCAACTACGACCACACCCTTTCGCCCACCCTCCTCCTCCACCTCGGCGCCGGCTTCATTCGCTACCGCAACCCCGACACCGTTCCCCCCATCAGCTTCGAGTTCGATCCCACCAAGGTCGGCATTACCGGCGCCCCCGGCACCGGCTTCCCCCGCCTCGGCCCCATCGGCGATAGCATCCTCGGCGGCATGGCGCTCCCGTTCGGAACCGGCAATCGCACCCTGCTGTTCGACCAAAAGGCTACCGGCGTCGCGAGCCTCAGTTGGGTCCACGGCAACCACACCACCAAGTTCGGCGGCGATTGGAAGCTCGAAACCACCAGCCCGCTCACCTACAACAACCTCACCCCTACCTTCAACTTCAGCGGTGCCCAAACCGCCCAACCCCTCTACGGCCAGGTCCTCCCCAACGGCACCGGCACCGGCTCCGCCTGGGCTAGCTTCCTGCTCGGCCTCTACGACAACGCCTCCGCCGGCAACGCCTCCACTCCGCAAAACCGCCGTAAATCCCTCGCTGTCTACGCTCAGGACACCTGGAAGCTCACCCGCAAACTCACCTTCGACTACGGCGTCCGTTGGGACTACCAGGGCCCCCTCGGAGAGCTCTGGGACCGTCCCTCCACCTTCAGCCCCACCACCCCCAACCCCAACGCCAACGGCCTGCTCGGCGCGGTCATCTACGCCGGGGAAGGGAAGGGCCGCTGCAACTGCGCCCTCGTCCCCGCCTATCGCAAAGCCTTCGCCCCGCGCCTCGGCGCCGCCTATCAACTCAATCCCAAAACTGTTCTCCGCGCTGGCTGGGGCCTCGTCTACGGACCGCTCTCCCCCACCGCCGTCGCCCCCTCCACCGCCAGCATGGGCTTCAATGTTGTTAACCTCCCCTCGCCCGGCAACGGCGTCGCTGCCGGCTCGCTCTCCCGTCCCTTGGTCCTCGATCAGAATCTCCTCTATGGGGCCGCCTATGACGCCGGTCTTACCTTCGTCCCGGGCGCCGCCGTCCCGGCTGCCCCCGCCCTCGTCGACCGCAACGGCGGCCGACCCTCCCGCGTCAATCAATGGAACGTCTCCATCCAACGCGAAGTCGCCAAGGACATCGTCGTCGAAGCCTCCTATCTCGGCAACCGCACCGTCTGGCAAAATGCCGGCGGCGGCGGCAACGGAACTTATTCGGTCGGCAATCTCGTCAACTACAACGCCGTCGACCCCGCCACCCTCGCCCGTTTCGGCCTCGGCGATCTGACCAACCCCGCCACCCGCACCCTCCTCAACTCCACCATCACCTCCGCCGGCGCCGTCGCCGCTGGCTTCAAGCTGCCTTACCCCGGCTTCCCCACCAACGGTACCGTTCTGCAAACCCTCCGGCCCTACCCCCAGTTCAGCGGCGTCGGCCAACTCTTCGCCCCGCTCGGCGCCTCCTGGTATGACGCGCTCCAAGTCAAAGCCACTAAGCGCTTCTCCTACGGCCTCACCGCCACCCTGGCCTATGCCTTCTCGAAAACCCTCGACAACGCAACCAACGCCGGCAGCATCTACGATCGCAAAAGCTTCAAGGGGCTCTCGCCCAACTACCTGCCCCATGTCACCAGCCTCAGCGTGAACTACACGGTTCCGGCCTACGGCTTCGTCAAACAAAACAGATTAGCCAAGGCCTTCCTCAGCGGTTGGCGGCTTGGCACCATCAGTACCTGGCAAAGCGGCACCCTGCTGAATACCCCGGGCTCGAACAACTCTATCGGCGGCTTCCTGTCCACCGGTTACACGCGCCAAACGCGCGTCCCTGGCGTCCCCCTCTACCTGAAAGATATCAACTGCGGCTGCATCGATCCCTCGCAGGAAACCGTTCTCAACCCCGCCGCTTGGCAGGATCAGACTGCCGGCGTTCCCGGCAGCAATATCGCCTACTTTAACGATTTCCGCGGCCAGCGTCGTCCTATCATTTCTGGCGGCATCGGCAAAGAATTCCGTATCCAGGAAAAAGTAACCATGAGCCTCCGCGCCGAGTTCTTCAATCTCCTCAATCAAAACTTGTCGATCTCCGACCCCAGCACCGGCAGCCCGGCCCCCCCCCCCCCCCCCCC
>JAPKZA010000245.1:15050-95117 GCA_026394015.1 Acidobacteriota bacterium | reverse complement strand
GGATCGGAAGGTGAGCGAGGTGGACGAACTGACCCCGTCGGCTTGGTGGCGGCGGCAACAGGCCTAGCCGAGTTTAAGGGAATTCGCAAGGCTGGGGTTGGCCGAACGCTTACGTTTGACCGTTGCTCCATTCGGTCTCGACGGCGGCTGTGACGGCAACGATATCCTTTGGGAGCCCATAAGCAAATCGGACCAAGGGGCCGAACCGGGACCGCTTGATGTCTTGGACCCAACCTTATAGTTTCTCCAAAGGAGAAAAGTTGAGATAAGGGTTTTCCACAGCCGTCGCCGCGATGGAGTGTGGAAAAGTTGTCCTTGCTTCGGCCCGGCGCTTCTGCCAGCTTGAACAAGGACAGGCATCCCGCCGCCACGAACGAATCAACCAGGCGTTCGATGTCTAAAGTTAGACCCTCGGGCGGCGGGTCGGCAATTCCTCCAGACGAATCCTCAGATTCCGCCTGGAAGTCAGACACCAGGCTCTACTATAAGGCCCTCGCGTGAGGAATGCCCGCCTGCCAGAAACTCAACCGGAGAGACAGCAATGGAGCCACAATTTGCCGCATTGATTGCCATTGATTGGGCCGATCAAAAACACGTCTGGGCGATGGAAATCCCCGGGCAAACGAAACCACAAATGGGGTCGCTTTCCCATTCACCCGAGGCCGTCGACGCCTGGGCTGCGGAACTGGCGGGACGCTTTGGTGGCCAGCCGATTGCCGTCGCGCTCGAACAATCCAGAGGGCCGCTCGTGTTCATGTTGACCAAATATCCGCACCTGATTATCTATCCGGTGCATTGCAGCACCCTGGCTAACTACCGGAAGAGCTTTCGACCCTCCGGGGCTAAAGACGACCCGATCAATGCCCAGCTCATACTCGATATTCTGGCCAGGCATCGCGACAAACTACGACCGCTGCGAACAGACACGGTCGAGACTCGAACGATCCAGTTTCTTGTAGAGGAGCGGCGCAAGCTTGTAGACCAGAAGACGGCGTACACGAATCGATTGACCGCACCTCTCAAAATGTATTTCCCTCAAGCCCTGCAGTGGTTCAGCGAACTCGGCTCGCCCATCGCCGTGGCGTTCTTCGAGCGCTGGCCAACTTTATCCGATGTACAGAAGTCCCGTTCCACTACAATCCGCAAGTTCTATACCAGTCACAACAGCCGCACCGGAGGGGACTGCCTGGACAAACGGATCGAGGAGATCCAGAAGGCGGTCGCCGCCACTCACGATGAGGCGGTCACTGCCAGTTACAGTGTGGCCGTGCTCGCTTGGGCAGGCCTTCTGAAGCAGCTTTTGGTGGCGATCCCAAACTATGACCGGCGGATCGACTTGTTGGCAAAGAAGCATCCAGACTACGCGCTCATGAAGTCGTTTCCCGGAGTGGTCCAATGATCGCACCCCGACGGATCGCCGCACTGGGCAGCCAACGGGACAGGTATGAATCGGCTTACCAGATCCAGTGCTACAGCGGCATTGCTCCTGTTGTCTCCAGCAGTGGCAAGAAGCATCACGTTCATTGCCGCTGGGCCTGCCCAGCCTTTTTGCGGCAGACCTTCCACGAATGGGCGCAGCACTCGATGGTCAGTTCCCCGTGGGCACGCGAGTATTATGAACAGCAACGCAAAGTCGGCAAAAGACACAAAACAGCGGTAAGGGCGCTCGCCTTCAAGTGGATCCGAATTCTTTTCCGCTACTGGAAAAACAACGTCGTCTGCAGCGAGCTCGCCAGCATTACCCGTCTCCGCTTCACCGGCAGCAACAGACTAACATGCGATTTTCACCAGCCCAGCCAAAAGGGGACCTTTCTACTTTGCCAGCGGGGGACCTTTCTACTTTGCCTTGACAGAATGGCAGCCGACGTTGCAGGCCCTCCGTCGCCCATACTATAGTTGGTGCCGTCGCCCGCGATGGCCGTGACGATGCCCACAAGGGTGACGCGGAAGATGCGGTAGTAGTCCGCGAAGTAGACATCCCCGTTGGGAGCTGTGGTTAGGCTTGTTAGCCTGTTGTGAACGAAGGCACCAATGGCGGCGCCGTCGGCGGGTGGGGTCGGGTTGAGGTAGTTGGAGAGGCCGTTGCCGGAGTAGGTCGTGAGGTTGCCGGCGGTGAGGCTTAGAATGCGGCTGGTGGCATCGCCGACAAGAAGGTTGCCGGCAGCGTCGCCGGCAAAGGCAGCGCCGTAATCGGGGAGTAGACGGGTGCTGGTGGCTGGGGCTCCATCAATCAGGGTGCCGCCGTACGCGATGGAGATGTTTCCGCCGGGGGTGAGCCGGTGGATGCGGTCGCTCATCGAGAAGAGGAGATTTCCGGAAGTCTCGTAGACGAGACCGCGGATGTCGGCGAGCCGGGCGGAGGGGGCAAGCAATTCCAGGATGCCGGAGGTATTGACGCGGTAGAGGGAAGTGCTGGCGAAGCCGTCATGGGCGAATGCGATGTTGCCCGCAGAGTCGACGGCGATGGTTTTGAGCGGGGGAAGGCCGGTGGCGGTGGCGAGGGCACTGGGGGTGGTTTCATTTGTGCCGTTGCCGGCAACGGTCGAGATGATCCCGGTCGGGGTGATGCGGCGGATACGATTGTTGCCCCGATCGCAGAAGAGGAGATTTCCGGCCGAGTCGAAGGCGATGCCGGTGGGGTAGGAGATGGTTGCGGAGGTGGCGGGTCCGCCGTCTCCGCTGAAGCCGGCAGTGCCGTTGCCTGCGAAGGTGTTGATGATGCCAGCGGGATCGATGCGGCGGATGCGCGCGTTGCCGGGATCCGCGAAATAGAGGTTTCCAGCGGCGTCGACGGCGATGCTTTCGGGTCGGACACCTGAGACGAGGGTGGAGATGACGCCGTTGGGTGATACACGGCGGATGCGTTCGCGGGTAGTATCCACGATGAAAAGGTTGCCGCGCGAGTCGAGCGTGATGGTGTTGGGAGACTCTACGCTGGTGGACGTGGCAGCGACGTCACTAACGCCGAAGCCGGTTTGCCCGTTTCCGGCGTAGGTGGAGATTATTCCGGAGGGGGTGATGCGGCGAATGGCATGGGCTCCGCGCTCGCTGAAGTAGAGGTTTCCGAGGGCATCGAAGGCCATTCCGCCGAGGAGGGCGAAGCGGGTGGCGGTGGCTGGTCCTCCGTCGCCGTTGCCGGCGGTGAGGGAGGTGATGATGCGCTGGGCATAGGCCGAGTCGCACAACAGAGCCAGCGCGAGCAGGGCGGAGATTCTCATGAGCGTGAGGTTAGTGGGCCCGATGAAGGATTTGAGTTTACCGTGAGCAGAATGGGGATGTAAATGCGCCCATTGGTTTGTGAGAGTATACACGGGAGGACAAATATGAGTTTTCAGGTACAGAAACCGACAGCGGCGTTTATTGGCGCATCCTGGTTGGCCTTGATGGTCGGGATGGGCTCGTTTTCGATCGGGCTATGGAACGCGGAGATGCCCTTGAATGAGAAGGGCTATTACTTCACGATCCTGATGTATGGGTTGTTTGCGGCGGTTTCGCTGCAGAAATCGGTGCGGGACCGATTGGAAGGGATTCGCGTTTCGGCGCTTTATTTTGGCCTTTGTTGGATTTCGGTGGGCTTGTGTATGCTGTTGCTGACGATTGGCCTGTGGAACGCGACGTTGACTTCGAGCGAAAAGGGCTTCTATGCGATGTCGTTTTTGCTGGCGCTTTTCGGTGGGGTGGCGGTGCAGAAGAACGTTCGCGACTTAGCGATGCACACGGAGCAGATGGCTCCGCCTAGGATGTCTTAGGCTTCTTGGGTTTGGTGCGGGCGGCGGCGATGGCTTGCCCGCACCAATGGTGCATCACGTCCGAGTCTTCGAAGATTTCGGGGGGCGCGGCGAAGTATTTCATGGTTAGCTCTTTGTTGGGGAAGGGCTTGAAGGGGGCGCGTCCGGGGGACTCGCCTTTGAGATAGACGGCTCCGTCGGCGACTAAGGCGAAGACGTCGCCGTCGCAGTAGAGGCACCAGCCGCCAAACATGTAGCGGGAGGTGATGCGGCCGAGCGGGGAGAATTGTTCGATGCAGAACTCGACGAAGCGGTCGGGCGGGGGCATTGATACAGTATCGGGCATGGCGAAAGAGATTTTGGATGTCGTCGTGGTGGGGAGTGGGCCGGGGGGCGGGATTGCGACCTACGCGCTGTGTCAGCAGGGGCTGAAGGTGGGACTGGTGGAGGCGGGTCGGCGGATGATTCCAGGGAAGGATTATAACGGCCATGGGTCGGCGCATAAGGACTGGGAGAAGCGGTTGGCGGCGGGGTTCAAGACGCCGCATTGGAAGGTGACGGACTACCAGGAGAAGGACCATTTCGTGGGAGTCGGGGATAACCCTCGGCATGGGCTGTTGAAGGCGCTGGGGGGCCGTTCGCTGTGCTGGGCGGGGCATACGCTGCGGTTCGGGCCGGGGGATTTTGCGCAGTGGCCGATTGGGTATGACGAAGTGGCGCCGTACTATGCGCGGGCGGAGCGGATGATGGGCGTTTCGGGGTTTCGGGATGGGTTGTGGAACATGCCGGACGGGGAGTTTTTGCCGGGGGTGCCGATGCGGTGTAGCGAGAGGATGTTAGGGAAAGGGGTGGCGAAGCTGCGGGGCAAGCATCGGGAGGCGGCGTTTGTAGGGATTCGGAAAGCCATGCCGAGCAAGGGCGGGGCGGTGCCGCGGGCGACGTGCCATTTTTGCGGGCACTGCATGGCAGGGTGCGAGGTGGATTCGAAGTACACGTCGGCGAATACGCCGATTCCGATGGCGATGAAGACGGGGCGGTTGACGGTGTTTTTGCAGTCGACGGTGGTGCGGGTTTTGATGAGCAAAGATGGGGCGCGGGCGGAGGGGGTGGAGATTGTGAGGGCGGACGGCAGCCGGGAGGAGATTCGGTGTAAGGCGCTGGTGTTGGCTTGCAGTACGGTGGAGACGGCGCGGTTGCTGCTGGCGCAGGGGTTGGCGAATTCGAGTGGGCAGGTGGGGCGGAATTTGACGTCGCATTTTGGGCTGACGGTGGTGGGTTTGTTTCCGCAGGTGCGGGGGCGGGATGCATCGAACGATGACGGGTGGGATTACTATCACAGCATGCTGTCGGGGATGTATTGGCGGGATAAGGCGAAGAAATTTGAGGGGACGTATCAGGTGCAGTGCGGGGCGGGGGTGCATCCGAAGAAGATGGCGATTAAGTGGGCTCCGGGGTTTGGGGAGAGCATGAAGGCGCAGTTGAAGGATTGGAATGTGACTCATGCGGGGATGAATATGCAGGGGATGTTGCTCGTGTCGAAGAACAAGTTTGTGGACTTGGATCCGGTGAAGAGAGACGCGTTGGGGATGCCGCTGCCGCGGGTGCATTTGCACTATGACGATTCGGATTTGGCGATGGCGGATGATGTGATTGAGACTTGCGAGGAGATTATTCAGCTCGGCGGGGGGACGGTGCATTCGTCGCCGGGGAAGGCGACGCGGGAGAACCTGGTGATCGATTCGAATCATTGGGTGGGGACGGCTCGGATGGGGACGGATAAGAAGACGAGTGTCGTGGATTTGGAGGGGCGTTGCCATGATGTGGCGAACCTTTTCATTGGGGATGCTAGTGTGTTTCCGGCTTACCCGGAGAAGAACCCGACCCTGACGAATATTGCGCTGTCTTGGCGGATGGCGGAGAGGTTGGCGGGGCGGGCTCGACGGGGGGAGTTGTAATGCTGGATCGGAGAGAGTTCGTTTCGTTAGGCGCTTTGCTGGCGGCGGTGGACTATGTGCCGCGGGCCTTGACGGCGGCGGAGTTTGGGGCGGCGGAGGAGTTTGTGGAGTTGCTTGTCCCGGGGGCGAAGGGGGCGCGGGTGATGCGGTATATCGACCTGGGGCTGGCGCATGGGGTGGGCGATGTGGAGGCTTGGAAACGGGGGGTGGGGGAGTGGATGAACGGGAAGCGGCCGATGGGGGAGTTGGCGGCTAATGAGCTTTCGCCGGGCACGGAGTTGGAACGGTTTTTCGGGGTGGCGAAGCGGGCGGCGATTGAGGCGTATGCGTTGAGCGAGGAGGGGCAGCGGGATTGGTTGGGGTACCGGGGAGGGGTCCATTTGACGGCCTTCCCCGGGTGCACGGAGGAGCACGGTTAGAGCGGTGGGGACTGTTTGTGGAAGTCGGTTTCGTCTTCGAGGGCGGCGGCGACGGCTAGGAGTTGGCGCTCTTCGAAGGGGGCGGCGATGATTTGAAGGCCGAGGGGCATGCGGTTGGCGTCGAAGCCGCAGGGCATGGAGAGGGCGGGGAAGCCGAGGAGGTTGATGGCGCGGGCGAAGCGGGTGGAGGCTAGGCGCACGTCTTCTTCCTGGTCATTGATGCGGACGGTGGTTTGGCCGATGGGGGCGGCGGCGGTGGGGGCGGCGGGGGTGAAGATGACGTCGACGCGGCGGAAGAGTTCGAGGAACTGATCGCGGAAGACGCGGCGGGCGCGTTGCGCGTTGACGTAGTCGGTGGCGGCGAGGAAGCGGCCTTGGTCGAGGAGGGCGCGGACATCGGGGCCGATTTCGAGGCGGCGGTGTTGGAAACGCTCCATGGTGGCGGAGGCTTCCGAGAGGAGGATGATGCGGGCGGTGGCATTCATCGCGGCGATGTCGGGGACGCGGATGACTTCGACCTTGGCACCGAGGCCGGCGGCGAGTTGGACCATCTTGCGGACGGAGGACTGGACGGCGGGATCGACTTGGTCGAAGTAGTAGTTTTCGGGGACGCCGATGCGGACTCCGGCGAGGGAGACTTGGGCGAGGGGGAGGTAGTCGTCGACGGGTTCGGGGTTGGAGGTATCGTCGAGGGGGTCGGGGCCGGCGAGGGCTTGGAGGCAGAGGGCGGCGTCGCGGACGGAGCGGGTGAGGGGGCCCATGTGGTCGAGGGAGAAGTCGAGGGGGAGGACGCCTCGGCGGGAGACGCGGCCGTAGGTGGGCTTGAGTCCGACGGTGTTACAGAAGGCGGCGGGGATGCGGATGGCGCGGCCGGTGTCGCTGCCCATGGCCATGAAGCAGAGGTCGGCGGCGACGGCGGCACCGGAGCCCCCGGAAGAGCCGCCGGGGATGCAGTCGGTGTTCCACGGGTTGCGGACGGGGCCGAAGTGGGGGTTGGACGAGGTTACGCCGTAGGCGAGTTCGTGCATGTGGGTTTTGCCGAGGAGGACGGAGCCGGCGGCGGCGAGTTTTTCGGTGACGGCGGCGTCGGCGGTGGGGATGTGGTTTTGGAAGAGGAGGGAGCCGACGGTGGTGCGGATGCCTTTGGTTTCGAAGACGTCTTTGAGGGCGATGGGGATGCCGTGGAGGGGGCCGCGGGAGTGGCCGGCGGCGAGTTCGCGGTCGGCTTGGTCGGCTTGGGCGAGGGCGTGGTCGGCGGTGACCGTTAGGAAGGCGTTGAGGCGGGGGTTGAGCGCTTCGATGCGGGTGAGGCAGGTTTCGGTGAGTTGGCGGGAGGAGGTGGACTTCGCGCGGAGTTGGGCGGCGGCTTCTAGGATCGTCATTTCATGCGCTCCAGACGGTAGATGGTGATGGGTTCGGATTCGTGGGGGGCGAGTTCGCGTAGGGGGGCGAAGGCGGCGTCGAGGGAATCGAGGGCGGGGCCGAGGCGTTCGAGGTCTTCGGCGGGGAGGTCAATTCCGCGGGCTTGGGCGAGGAGTTTCCAGTTGGGCATCAGTGAGATTAGGATATAACGAGGCTTCCAACTTATGTTTTGTGCAAAATGTGGTTCTCAAGTCGCGCCGCAAGCGCCCTTTTGTCCGGTTTGCGGTGCGCCGCAGGAGATGCCGGGGCAAGCGCCAATGGCGATGGCGATGCCGATTATCCGGATGGACAAGGCGCAGGGCTCGAAGTGGATTAGCCAGGGGTGGGAGCTGGTGAAATTGGACATGGTGATGTTTGCGATCCATGCCCTTTTGTTTTTGGTGGTGAGCGGGGCGATTCCGCTGATTCTGCAGGGGCCGATGATTTTGGGAATTCAGTACGCGATGATGCGGCGGATGTTTGTGGGGAAGACGGAGGTGGGAGACGTCTTCAAGGGGTTCAACTATTTTGTGCCGGCGATGGTGGCGGGGATTTTGGTTTCGATCTTTGGGAGTATCGGCTTTGCTTTGTGTTTGATTCCTGGCTTTTTTGTGGTCGCGGCGTTGCAGTTTCCCTTCCTGCTGATTTTAGATAAGGGCATGGATTTCTGGCCGGCGATGCAGTTGAGCTTTGAGGCGGCGCAGAAGGACTGGGGCGGGTATTTGGTTTTTGTGTTGCTGCAGGTGCTTGTGATGATTGGCGGGGTGCTGGCTTGTTGCGTGGGGGTGTTGGTGGCGTTTCCGGTGATTCATGCCTCGACGGTGGCGGCGTATCAGGACGTGTTTGGGTTTGAACAGAGGACGATCGAGCAAGCGCGGTGAGGTGGCAGGATCGAGTTTGGGCGGTAGGGCCTCCGGTGGCGGCGCTAGCGTTTTGCGCGGCGTATCCGCCGGAGGGTGGGCCGCGTTTGATGATTTGTCCGTTTCGGTTTTTGACGGGGTTGGTGTGTCCGTTGTGCGGGATGACACGGGCGATGGCGGCGTTGGGGCACGGGCAGTGGGAGAAGGCATTGGGGTACCATCCGTTGTCGCCGCTGGTGATGGCGGGGGTGGTGGCTTGGCTGGGGTGGGGTTTGGTGCGGCCGGAGCGGCCGGTGGACCCGGGTCGAGTGCCGGGAAGGATCTGGGCGGGGGTAGGCTTGGCGCTTTTGGGACTCAACATCCTCCGATGGTGGGGTACAATTGGAAGTCCTCCCGCGTAGGGTAGGGTGAAACACTTATGTGGAAAGGCGATTATCTATTTTTGTTGCAGAACCTGGTCGTGAAGGATTTCAAGATCCGGTACCGTAACATGTCGCTGGGCGTTTTTTGGTCGCTGCTGAATCCGCTGGTGATGATGAGCGCACTGACCTTCGTTTTTACGGCGGTGTTCCCGAATAACCAGATTGAGAATTTTCCGATTTTCGTATTGTGCGGCTTGGTGCCATTCAATTTTTTCACGGTAGCTTGGCAGAACGGGACGATTTCAGTGGCGAATAATGCGGGGCTGATCAAGCGGGTGCCGGTGCCGCGCGAGATTGTGCCGATTGCCACTGTGCTTTCGACATGCGTGCATTTGGGGATCCAGATTGGGTTGTTGCTTGTGATGGTGCTCGTGTTTGGCCGGGGCTTGAATTGGAACTGGCTTTGGTTGCCAGTGGTGTGGGGCGTAGAAATTTTGTTTGTGTGCGGGCTGACGTTGATGACTTCGGCGCTGGATGTTTACATACGCGACGTGCGGTATGTGGTGGAGTCGGCTTGTACGCTGTTGTTCTGGATGGTGCCGGTGTTTTATGCGATTCATTCGGTTCCGCAGTCCTACGCGAATATCTATCAGTTCAACCCGTTGTCGGCATTGATCCTGGCCTTGCGTACGATTTTGATTGATGGGGCGGCGCCGAGTTCGACCTTGTTGCTAAAGCTCACATTTAGTTCTACGCTGGTGTTTGCGCTTGGGTTGTATGTCTTTCATCGTTTGAAGCGTCAGTTTTTCGACTATCTCTAAATGAAAGTTATCGAGCTTAAGAACGTCAACAAGACTTTCCATCGGTCGGGTGGACAGAAGTTGCTACGGCACTACCTGGAAGACATTCTGGGTAAGACGGATCCGGAGCAGTTTTTTGCTTTGAAGGACGTAAGCTTTTCGATTCGGGATGGGGAGTCGGTGGCCGTGATTGGGGCGAACGGGGCGGGGAAGAGCACGCTGCTGAGTTTGGTGACGCAGTTGGTGCCGCCTTCGACGGGGACCTTGGACGTGCGGGGCCGGACGGCGGCGCTGCTCGATTTGGGCAGTGGTTTTCATCCGGATTTGACGGGGCGGGAGAACATTCTGCTGAACGCTTCGCTTTTGGGCTTCAGCCGGAAGCAGGCCCACGATTTGTACGATTCGATTGTGGAGTTTTCGGAGCTGGACGATTTCATCAAAGAGCCGCTGCGGACTTACTCAAACGGGATGATGTTGCGGTTGGCGTTTTCGGTGGCGGTGAATTTGGACCCGGAAATTTTGATTATCGACGAGGTGTTGGCGGTTGGGGATCAGAAGTTTCAGGCTAAGTGCACGGAAAAGATTTTCGAGATACGGAATCAGGGTAGGACGATTCTTTGTGTCTCGCACGTCTCGCCGACGCTGCAATTGCTGTGTGAGCGGGCGCTGTGGCTGGACCATGGGCAACTGGTGATGGACGGGCCGATTGGGGAAGTGGCGGCGGCGTACGAGGGGCGGTTGACGCGACAGGGGTAGACTGGAGCGATGGCTCCTCTTACTGTCCTGAATGAAGAAGAAGCGTTGCTGCAGAGTTCGGTGCGGCAGTTTGCGCGGGAGCAGATTGCGCCCCGGGTACGGGCGATGGACGAGAGCGCGACATTTGACCCGAAGATTCAGAAGGGTCTGTTTGAGTTGGGGTTGATGGGGGTGGAGGTGCCGGAGGAGTACGGCGGGGCGGGGGGGACGTTTTTCCAGTCGGTGCTGTGCGTGGAGGAGATCGCGGCGGTGGACCCGGCGGTGGCGGTGATGGTGGACGTGCAGAATACGCTCGTCGTGAATGCGCTGTTGCGTTTTGGGAGCGACGCGCAGCAGGCCAAGTGGTTGCCGAAGTTGAATGAGAACGTGGTGGGGGCGTATGCGTTGTCGGAGGCGGGTTCGGGGTCGGACGCGTTTGGTTTGGCGATGACGGCAAAGGCTGAGGGGAGTGAGTACGTGCTGGACGGGCGGAAGCTTTGGATCAGCAGCGCGCACGAGGCGGGGCTGTTTTTGGTGTTTGCGACGGTGGACTCGGCGGCTGGTTACAAGGGAATTACTTGCTTTTTGGTACCGCGGGAGTGTGAGGGGCTGAAGATCGGCAAGAAGGAAGACAAGATGGGGATACGGGCTTCGTCGACGGCGGAGGTGGTGTTGAACGGGGTGCGGGTGCATAAGTCGGCGGTGGTGGGCGAGGTGGGGAAGGGCTATAAGATTGCGATTGAGACGTTGAACGAGGGGCGGATTGCGATTGGGGGGCAGATGGTGGGGTTGGCGCGGGGGGCCTATCAACACGCGCTGGCCTATGCGAAGCAGCGACGGCAGTTTGGGAAGCCGATTGCGGAGTTTCAGGGGGTGCAGTTTCAGTTGGCGGAGATGGCGATGAAATTGGAAGGGGCGCGGTTGATGGTTTACAACGCGGCGCGGTTGCGCGAGGCGGGGAAGAGTTTTGTGACGGAGGCGGCGATGGCGAAGTTGTACGCGTCGACGGTGGCGGAGGAGATTGCGTCGCAGGCGGTGGAGATTTTCGGGGGGATTGGGTTTACGAAAGACTCGCCGGTGGAAAAGTATTATCGTGATGTAAAGATTGGTCGGATCTATGAAGGGACGAGCAATATGCAGCGGATCACGATTGCGAAGGGAATTCTGTCGTAACGGGCGGGTGGCCCGAAGCGTCCGACCCATGGAGAAGGTATGCGAATTTTAGCGTTGGGATTGATGGCGAGTAGTTTGGCGCTGGTGGCGGCGAAGCCGGAGCCGACGAAAGAAGAGATCGAGAAGGTGATTACGAACTTTGCGGCTAAAGAGTCGGAGTTCGCCAAGGCGCGGGAGACCTATACCTATCGACAAACGATTAAGATTCAGGAGTTTGAGGGCGGGGGCCAGGCGCGGGGGCGGTTTGATTTGGTGTCGGACATCATCTTCTCGCCGGAGGGGAAGCGGACGGAGCGGATTGTACGTGCGCCTTCGCCGTCGCTGGTGCTGGTGTCGTTGTCGCCGGAAGACGAGCAGGACTTGCGGAGTGTACAGCCGTTCGTGTTGACGACGAAGGACCTGCCGAAGTATCAGGTGGACTACCTTTCGAAAGAGAAGCTGGACGAGATTGATTGCTACGTTTTCGCGGTGAAGCCGAAGAAGATGGAGCCGGGGCAGCGGTATTTTCAGGGGCAGGTGTGGGTGGACGATCAGGATTTGCAGATCGTGAAGTCGTTCGGGCGGGCGACGGGAATATTAAAGAAAGGCAATGATCAGCGGTTTCCGAAGTTTGAGACTTGGCGGGCGCAGGTGGACGGCAAGTATTGGTTTCCGGTGTTGACGAAGGCGGACGACACGTTGCAGTTCGCTTCTGGTCCGGTGGGGCTGAAGATGCAGGTGAAGTACGAGGACTACAAGCAGTTCCGTTCGACGACGACGATTACGTTTGGCGACGCGGTGGAGACTCCGCCGGCGAATACGCCCCCGGCACCGAAGCCGGCGAAGCCACCGAAACCCTAAGGATTGCCATTCGGCACCGTTTTCGGCGCGTTCGGGCCGAGAACGGTGCTTTTGCGTAGGGCCTGTGTTTTAATAGAAAATTACGTCTCTATGTCCAGTACAGGTTTTCGCTTTCGACGCTCGGTAAAGGCCATTGGCCGCCGGATGCGTGAGTTGCGGATGATCGGCAAAGGCCTTTGGTCGACCGATCATATCGTGCAGGCGCACATTATTCCGATGCGCCGTTGCAACCTATCCTGCACGTACTGCAACGAGTACGACGACATTTCGAAGCCGGTGGATGTGACGGTGGTGATGGACCGGGTGGACCATCTGGCGAAGCTGGGAACGAGCTTGATCATGATCAGCGGCGGGGAGCCGTTGCTGCATCCGGAATTGGATTTGATCATCAACCGGATTCATCATCACGGGATTATCGCCGGGATGATCACGAACGGTTATTTGCTCACGGCGGCGCGGATTCAGCGGTTGAATGATGCAGGGCTGGACCATTTGCAGATCAGCATCGACAACGTGATGCCGGACGAGGTATCGAAGAAGAGCTTGAAAGTGCTCGATAAGAAGCTGCAATTGTTGCAGGAGAACGCACTGTTCCATGTGAACATCAACTCTGTGCTGGGCGGCGGGGTGAAGTTTCCGAGTGATGCGGTGAAGATCGGGAAGCGGGCGCTGGAGTTGGGTTTCAGCACGACGGTGGGAATTATCCACGACGGGCAGGGGCAGGCGAAGGCGTTGGGCGAGACCGAGATGTCGGTCTATCGCGAGTTCAAAGTGCTGGCCAAGCGGAGTTTTGCACGATTCGGCAAGTTTCAAGACCGGATTGCGCAGGGGCAATCAAGCGAGTGGCGGTGCCGGGCCGGGGCGCGGTACATGTACATTTGCGAGGACGGGCTGGTGCACTATTGCTCGCAGCAGCGCGGTTATCCAGGTGTACCACTGCTGGGTTATACGAAAGGCGATATGCGGCGGGAGTTTTTGACGGAGAAGGGTTGTGCGCCGAACTGCACCGTTTCGTGCGTGCATATGACTTCGTTGATTGACTTCTGGCGGGCTCCGCAGACGTTGGCGCAGAAGGCGACGACGAAGCCCGAGAAGACGGAGTTAGTGAATATTCAGACCGGCACGCACTAGGCGGTGCGGCGACGGCGGAGGAGTCCGCCGCAGACGAGGCCGATGCCGATGAGGGCGAGGGTGCCCGGTTCGGGAACGTTCGTGAACTGCCAGTTGACGATGTCGTGATTTTCCCAGGCGCCGCCGGTGGAAGAGGTGAAACCGATGAAGGCGTTGCGGCCGCCTTGGAGGTTGAGCAGGGTGCCGAGGTCGACGTTGGCGGAGAGGATGGGCGTCGAGAAGTCGGTGAGATAGAGCTGGAGCAGACCGGGGTTGTAGACGATGCGGGCGTTGTAGGTGGTGCCGTTTGACAGGTCCGGGCCGACGGTGGCGATGGCGAGGGTAGGATTTGTGAAGGTGCCATCGAACTCGGTGCCGGCGCAGTGTTCGGGGCGGTTGGCGAGGGCGCCGAGGCTTTGGAAGGCGACGTGGTTGCCGTTGGGTTCGCAGTAGCTGGGTTTGTTGGCCCAGGTGTCGAACTCGATGGCGAGGCTGTTGGGGATGCCGTAGTAGCCGATGCCGCTGGCATAGAGGCCGAGTTCGGAGACGCCTTGGGCTTGGATGACGAAGGCGAAGCCGTCGGCACCGTCGTTATTGACGCCGGGTTCCCAGTCGGGTTTGTAGCCGCCGCGATCGGAGATGCGGAAGCTGAATTCGGAGGTGAAGCCGCTTTGGACGTCGACGGCCGAGTTGAACCAGGCGGCGCCGTTTTGATTTTCGAGGGCGGGGGTGAGGCGGAGGAGGTTGGAGGTGAGGCTGGCGTTCGAGATGAGGTTGATGCCGGGGGCTGAGCTGAAATCAGCGAAGGTGAAGGAGACGGCCGAGAGGGGGGCGACGGCGAGGGCACTTAGGAGAGTAAGTCTGAGTAACATACCCTTTCATTGGGCCACGGAAGAGGGAATTGGAGTATGATCCAAATCGACCTTTCGTACCGTGACCCCGGGGGCCGATTGTACTAGAACTCGAAGAAGACGCGACCGATGACTCCGGCGCGGGTGAAGGCGCCGAACTTAGTTTGCTGGTCGAAGGCCATGAAGACGCCGTAGTGGCGGCCGAGCCATTTGCGGAAGAAGATTTGGGTGGAGACGCTGTCGAGATTGACTTCGAGGGGTGTTTGGGCGATATAGGTGTAGACTTCCTTGCCGCCGCCGACGACGGTACCGACCCAGTATTTCCCTTCTTGCCCGTACTGGACGGCGAGGCTGGCGGAGTTACCGATCTTATTCCCGGGTTGATTGCGATTGATGTAGTAATTGCCTTCGACCATCATCTTCTTGGGGTAATAGAGGAAGCCGACGTTATAGATTTGGCCTTTGACGGGGCCTTGGAAGTTGAACTGAGAGACGCCGGCGGAGACGAGAAAGCGGCGGTCGAGGACGGGGAGTTTGTAGAAGCCTTTTAGGTCGAAGCGGCGGCTGGCGAACAGGGAGAGGCCGTTCCGCTGGGGGGCGTAGCTAGCGCCTTGGGTTGTGTAAAAGTTTTTGGACCAGTTGGCGAAGCTGAAGAAGCCGAACGATTGTTGGGTGACGCCGGGGCGGGTTTGGGAGTTGAATTGGAAGACGGGGGTGAAGCGGGGGTTTTTGCGGATCCAGACGGTGGCGTCGGCCCCGCGCCAGTAGCCGTAACCGTTGGAGACGGCGTTGTGATAGGTGCCGACTTCGACGAGGACGGGGAGGGGGCTTTCGTAGCCGGGGCGTTCGAACGTGGCTCCGGGGGTAGTGGGGCTTTGTTCGGCGAAGGCGGCGGGGAGGAGGAGCAGGGATAGGGCGATGGGAAGCTTCATGGGGGGTTATGCTCTTGCTGAGTTCGGTTGGAGCCAGGCGAGGGGGGTGGAGATCGCGATGACGCGATGGGCCGAGGAGACCTTGCCGTTGATGACGATGTTGCTTTCGAGGGTGAGGGCGCCGGTGGCATGGGCGGCGACGGGCAGTTTTTCGCGGAGACCGCGGACGCCGAAGGAGAGGCGCATGGTGCCTTCGGGTTGGAGGATGGACTGGAAGTAGACGTCGGGTTTGAGGAGCATGTCGCCGTCGCAGACGAGGTTGCCTTTAACGACGGAGGCGGGGCCGATGGTGATGTTGCGATGGGCTTTGAGGTCGGCTTCGAGGAGGCTTTCCTTGGCGCAGGAGAAGTGGCCGCGGGCGACGAGGGGGGCGCGGAGATGGAGCGGGGTGGTGACATCGAGATCGCCTTCATAGGCGTAGGTGCCGCCGCCCATGGAGAAGAGCTTTTGCGGATCGAAGCCATGGTGGGCGGTCTGGGGATCGTCCGGGCGATGGGGGATCTGCAGCACGGGACCGATGGTGGTGGACAGAGGGGGGGAGTCGTCGTTTCGGCCCTCGGTAGAGATTTCGGGGGCGAAGAGGGACTGGGCGTAGGCACCGGGGAGGAATTCGATGGCGGTGCGGGAGGTGGCACGGGAGGAGATGGCGGTGTCGGCTCCGATCGAGAGTTTGCCGGCGGCGTCGACCCATCGGCGGATGGTGACGGCTTCGCCGAGGGAGAGGGCACCGTCGACGGCGAGGGCTTGGAGGGCGGTTCCTTCGCCGATCGAGCAATCGCCATGGACCATGACTTCGCGGCGGAAGTCGCAGTTGTTGCCGCAGGAGAAAGCGCCTTCGGCGACGAGGAGTTCTTTTTCGACGCGGCCGCTGGGGTATTGGACGGTGGGGGCGACGAAGATGCGTTCCTGTCCGTGGTGGTAGACGCGGAGGTTGGCGGTGGAGTTGGAGGCGGCGGGCAGCGTGGAGAGCCACTGCTTCAGTTTTCGGCGGAAGGATTGGCCGAAGTAATCTTCGAGGCGGACGTAAGACATGTCCAGTTCGGAAGAGCGCTTGCCGCGGATGGTGATCCAGGCGCGGTGGGCGAGGGAGAAGTGGAGGTAGAAGAGGGCGAGGAAGCAGACGGAATAGACGAGGAAGAGCATGGCGTTAGTCCCCCACTCCTTCGTTGTTGGCGTGATAGAGCCCGTTCAGAGATTGGCGGGCGGCACCGGTGGGGGCTTGGTTGAGACCGAAGCCTTGGCCGTCGGAGCCGGGGCGGGTGCGATGGGTTTTGTACCAGCCGTCGCCGCCGCTGCCCCAGAAACGGTTCCAGTAGAACTTGCGGAGAGCGTTGCAGATGGCTCCGGTGTTGGCGAAGAAGTTGAGGAGGCTGAGGGGCATGAGGAGAGCCCGGAGGCGGGTGCCATCGAGGAGGGTGGCGACGCCGATTTCGAGGAAGGTGGCTTGGTTTGAGAAGAGTTGATAGCCGATGATGAGCATGGCGATGGGGAGTACCGGGACGGCGTGGGCTTCGGGGACGAAGAACAGGACGAGCGAGGCGAGCCAGCCGAGGACGATGATGGGGGCCGTGAGGTACATGGCGAGGAGGAAGATGGCGTCCCACTTTTCGCCGCGGGTGAGGAAGCGGGCGCGGACGAGGTCGGGCCAATAGTTGTGGAGGCACTCGGTGTGGCCGGTGACCCAGCGGCTGAGTTGACGACGGCGGACGCCCCAATCCTGCGGGACCTCTTCGTAGCACTCGGCGCGGTTGACGTAGGCGGTGCGCCAGCCGTTGAGGAGGAGGGCGAAGGTGAGGTCGGTATCTTCGGTGAGCGATTCGGGGTTCCATCCGCCGACGGCGCGGAGAGCGGCCGCGCGGACGCCGCCGACGGTGCCGCCGAATTGGGCGGTGAAGCCGAGGTTGTAGCGGGCTTGTTGGACGGACTGATAGCCGGCGGAGCGTTCGAGGGAGAGGAGGCCGGACAGGAGGCTGTCGCCGATGTTGTGGGGGACGACGCGGCCCATGACGGCACCGATTTCGGGGTCGAGGAAGGGCGCGGTGAGCATTTTGAGGACGGCGCGGCCGGGGACGTAGTCGGCGTCGAACATGAGGTAGATGTCGCCGGAGGCGTTGACGGTGGCTTCGACGAGGGCGGCGGGTTTGCCGCCGGAGCCTTCGGCGCGATGGTAGGGCTTGATGAAGGGGTAGCGGCGGGCGAAATCGTCGACGATGGCGCGGGTGCCGTCGGTGGAGCGGTCGTTGACGGGGATGACTTCGAGGAGTTCCCAGTCGTAGTCGCAATCGACGAGAGCTTGGAGGACGTCGCGGGCGACGCGCTCTTCGTTGTGCATGGGGATGAAGACGGTGATGCGCGGCATGACGAAGCCGACGAGTTCGTTGGTTTCGCGTGGATGGGCGATGCGCATGCGCGAGTAGGCGAGATAGTAGTGGCGGACGGCGTAGGCCGAGAGCACGACCATGGCGATGCCGATGAGGGTCCAGGAAAAAATGATTAGAGCTGTGATTGCCATGTGCTTCTGACTCCCCAGAGATGTCCGGACGCGCGATAGACGGAGATGGAATAGAAAAAGAGCAGGAAGAGCAGGTCGCTCAAGGTGCCAAAGGCGAACCAGAGGAGCGGCATGAAGAGCAGGCCGGTGTAGTGGAGGACGCCGAGGCAAAAGACGAAGCGGAGGACGGAGAAGAGGAAGCCGTAGACCTGAGCGAGCAGCATCCAAGAGATGCCGACGGCGATGTTGGGCTGGGGGAGCATGAAGAGCAGGAGGCTGACGAAGGGCATGAGAAGCCAGACGAGGAGTTCCTGGCGGAGCCAGATTTGGCCGAAGACCATGGACTGGAGTTGGAAGGAATCGAAGAAGACGTTGACGATGGCGGAGGCGAACAGGAGGACGATGAGGAAGTTGGCGAGATTCCGGAACAGAGAGAAGCGCCGGGCGATGATCAACAGGGCGACGATGCCGAGGATCAGAGCGAATCGGGCGCCTTCGGACACCTGGCTAAAGGTAGGGATGGGGACGAGGGGGCCGGAGCCGGGTTCGAGGCCGGGGAAGATGGCGACTTGGCGCCAGCCATCGTTGGGGATGTCGGCCCAGCGGAGGAAGACGTTGGCAAGATCCGAGTGCGCCTGCATGATGGGGACGGCGTACGCGGCGATGAGGAGGAAGATGGTGAGGGCGAGGGCGAGAGCCGTCCACAAACGGGTGCGCGTAAGCGGCAGAGCGCGGACGCTGCGGTGGAGGTAGATGGATGTGCGCTGAGCGGAGCGCCCTCCTGTGCTGACGGCAGGGTTCATTACTCGTTAGTTTGACGATGGGAGCGGGATCCAACAATGGGCAGACGGTACCAATTGGCCATGGTCGGGTCGGTTCATCACCTTAGTACCTTTGGTCTGGAGGTCTTCTTTTTCTGCTTGTGATAATCTTTAGCCAGAAGGGAAGCCCCGGGAGGCGCCATTGCTGTTGCGTGCTTGGATATTGTTGCTGGTCGGCGGGATGTCGATCTTTTTGTTGGCCGAGACGGCGAAGAAAGACTTTACGCCGATGCAGAAGAAATGGTGGGCTTTTCAGCCGCTACAGCGGTCGGGGACGCCGACGAGCATCGATGCGCTTGTACAGGGGAAGCTGAAAGATAAGGGAATCGTCGCCAATGGGTCGGCGGACCGGGTGACGCTGCTGCGGCGGGCGTCGTTAGTATTGACGGGGTTGCCGCCGACGCCGGAGGAGACGCAGGCGTTTTTGACCGATGGGTCGGCGAACGCGTTTGAGAAGCAGGTGGACCGGTTGTTGGCCTCGCCCCACTACGGGGAGCGGTGGGCCCGGCACTGGTTGGATTTGGCGCGGTATGCCGATAGCGAAGGGTTCAAGAGCGATGAGACGCGGCCGAATGTGTGGCGGTATCGCGACTATGTGATTCGGAGCTTCAATTCTGATAAGCCGTACGACCGGTTTGTGAAAGAGCAGATTGCCGGGGACGAGTTGTACCCGGGGAATGCGGATGCGTTGGTGGCGACGGGGTTCAATAGGCACTTTCCGGATGAATCTAATGCCGCGAATATCATGCAGCGGCGGCAAGAGTTGCTGAACGATGTTACGGACACCACGGGGAGCGTGTTTTTGGGGATGACGTATGGGTGCGCCCGGTGCCACGACCATAAGTTCGACCCGATTCTGCACAAGGACTACTACCGGCTGCAATCGTTTTTTGCCAATACGCGGATCGAGGATCATGCCGTGCTACAGAGTTCGGCGGAGCGGCAGGGTTGGCAGGCGGCGTATGACGCATGGGACGCGAAGACGAGCGGGATTCGGGGGGAGATGGCGGCGTTGACCGAGGCCCCGGCGAAGAAAATATTGGCTGATAAGCTGCAAAAGTTCCCTGAAGAGATTCAGGAAGTGGTGGCGATGGCACCGGAGAAGCGGAACGCGTTCCAGTGGCAGATGTATATGAAGGTGAAGCCGCAGGTGACCGTGAACGAGAAGGACGCGGCGGCGAAGTTGAAGAGCGCGGAGGCCAAACGGTATGCGGAGTTGGCGGCCTCGTTAAAGGAATTTGAGGGTATGAAGCCGGCGGAGCAGCCGGTGGCGCAGGCGATGGTGGACCACGGGGCGGAAGCGCCGAAGACGTTTTTGCTGAAGGGCGGAAACCACGATAATCCGCAGGAAGAGATTGCTCCTGGGTTCTTATCGATTTTGGACCCGACGGAAGCGAAGATCCCAACGGTGGCGGGGGCGGCCACGACTGGCCGGCGGAGTGTGTTGGCGAACTGGTTGGCGGATGCGAAGAATCCGCTGAGCACGCGGGTGATCGTGAACCGGGTTTGGCACTACCACTTCGGGACGGGTATTGCGGGGACGCCCAGCGATTTGGGGTTAATGGGAGAACGGCCGACGAATTTGCCGTTGCTGGACCATTTGACGGCGCAGTTTGTCGACGGCGGATGGAGCTTGAAGAAGCTGCACAAGACGATCATGATGTCGGCGGTTTGGCAGCAGTCTTCGGAGTTCAGCGAGTCGGCGGCGAAGGTGGATCCGGAGAATAAGTATTTGTGGCGGTTTCCGCGTCGGCGGTTGGAAGGGGAAGTGATTCGGGATTCGATGCTGGCGACGAGTGGCCGGCTGAACGCGGCGCTGTATGGGCCGAGCGTGTTTCCGCCGCTGCCGGCGGGGGTGGAGACGCGGGGCGGTTGGAAGAAGAACGAGTCGCGGGAGAACGCGGATCGGCGGTCGATTTATGTGTTTGTGCGGCGGAATACGCGGTATCCGATGTTTGAGGCGTTCGATATGCCGGATACGCACGAGAGTTGTGCGCGGCGGAACAATACGGTGTCGCCGGCGCAATCGCTGGAACTGATGAATTCGGCGATGGTGAATGATTGGTCGCGGAGCTTTGCCGAGCGGTTGCAGAACGACCAGGGCGTGAGCCGGGACGGGCTGTTTGATAAGGCTTGGAAGCTGGCGTATAACCGGACGCCGCGGGCCGATGAACGGACGGCGGCGGCTGATTTTCTAGCGGCGCAGACGAAGATTACGGGCGATGAGAAGACGGCGTTTGTCGACCTTTGCCACATGCTTTTGAGCAGCAACGAATTCCTTTACCTGAACTAACATGCATCGCAAGCTAGCCCACAATTGGTCGGTGCAATCGCGCCGGGATTTCTTCTCGAAGGCCGGGAGCGGCTTGGCCGGGATGGCCTTGTCGGCGATGGTGGCCGAGGGGGCGAAGCCCAATTCGGATCCGTTGGCGCCGAAAAAAGGCCACATGGTGCCGAAGGCTAAGAACGTGATTTGGCTGTTTATGGAAGGCGGGCCGAGTCATATCGACCTGTTCGACCCGAAGCCGAAACTGAACGAGCTGGACGGGCAGAAGATGCCGGCCAGCTTTGGCAAGATCATCACGGCGATGGGGACAGGCAGCAATACGCTGATGGCGTCGCCGCGGAAATGGAAGCAGCACGGGCAGGCGGGGACGTGGGTTTCCGATTGGTACCCGGAGATTGCGAAGCATGTTGATGACATGGCGGTGGTACGGAGTTGCTGGGCGAATGGGTTGAACCATGTGGGTTCGGTTTGCCAGATGAACACTGGCGATATTCTGGCGGGGCGGCCGTCGTTGGGCGCCTGGGTGACGTACGGGTTGGGTTCGGCGAATAAGAATTTGCCGACGTTTGTGGTGCTGCTGGATGACCGGGAAGTGGTGGGCGGACCGAAGAATTGGAGCAGCGGGTTTTTGGCGGCGACCTATCAGGGGACGCAATTCCGGCAGGGCGAGACGCCGATTTTGAACCTGGGCCGGCCGAAGGATGTGACGACCGAACGGCAACTGAATCAGCTTTCGTTTTTGAAAAAGCTGAACGAAGGGTTCGGGGCGGATAAGGCGGAGGACACGGATCTGGAGGCGCGGATTCGGTCGTTTGAGTTGGCGTACGAGATGCAGTCGGCCGGGGCCGAGGCGGTGGATCTGCGGCAGGAGACGGCGGCGACCAAGGCGCTGTACGGGATGGATGAAGAGTCGACGCGGCAGTTTGGGCAGAACTGTTTGCAGGCGCGGCGGTTGGTGGAGCGGGGCGTGCGGTTTGTCGAGTTGTACTGCGGGTCGGGGTCAGGGTGGGACGCGCATTCCAACATTGAAGGGAACCATGGGAAGTGGTGCCGGGTGTCGGATAAGCCGATCGCTGGTTTGCTGACGGATTTGAAGCAGCGGGGTTTGCTGGAAGATACGCTGGTGGTTTGGGGCGGGGAGTTTGGCCGGACGCCGTTCAACGAGAAAGGCAACGGGCGGGACCATAATCCGTGGGGCTTTACGATGTGGTTCGCCGGAGGCGGGGTGAAGGGCGGGCAGACGGTTGGGACGACGGATGAGCTGGGTTTCCGCGCGGTGGAAGATCCGTTCCATGTGCACGATATTCATGCCGCGATTTTGCAGGGCTTGGGGCTGGACCATTTGCAGTTGACCTACCAACACAACGGGCGGGCGGAGCGGCCGACGATTGTGGGCGGGTCGGACGCGTTGGCGAAGAAGCTTTTCGGTTAGGTGACGCGCGAAGTGCTATAGAGCACTTCGACGGCGCGGTGGACGTACTGTTCGTCGGAGAGCGACTCGACGGCGTGGGCGGGGAATTCGACGAGGGTTCGGAGCCGGGCAGCAAGAGCGGCGAAGACGGCGAGGCGGGCATCGGGGGAGAGTTCTTCGCGGCGGAGGACGGCATCGAGGGCGAGGGCGGCGAGTTCGGGGGCGGTACGTTGGCGGAGACGGGCGGCGAGGGCGGGGTGTTCGCGGAGGGAGTTGAATTTGGCGCGGGTGAGTTGGCTCCAATCGGCGCGGAGGGATTCCTGCGTGCGGACGACGACGGTGCCGGCGGCGAGGTCGCCGAGGCGTTGGCGATGGCGGGTTAACCAGCAGGCGATAGCTCCGGCGAGGTAGAAGACGGGGATGGAGTCGACGGGGCGGAGGAGATTGCGGACGACGATTTGGGTGGCGGTGGCGGGGCGGGCGTGGCAGTCCATGACGCGGAGGCCGAGGAGACGCTTGCCGAGGGTTTGGCCGTTCCACCAGATTTCGAGAACGATGCCGTAGGCGGTGGAGAGGACGAAATAGACGAGGGTGACGATGCCGCCGATGGCGTCCGGGGCGGCGGCTTCGAAGGCTTTAAGGGCGGAGAAGACGAGCCCGCCGAGGGCGAGGATGGCGAGGAGGTCGACGACGAGCGCGACGAGGCGGGTGCCGGCTCCGGCGAGGGGGAGGGAGAAGGGGACGCCTTCGGGGGTGTAGATTTCGAGGCCTTCACTTTTCATGGGAACCTGCCAGTTTCAGGAAGGCGACGAGGGCGGCGAGTTGGCCGACGCCGAAAGCGATTTTGACCGCATACGGAATTACTGGTTCGTGATACTGGGAGAAGAAGGCTTCGACGATGCCGGCCCAGAGGAGCATGACGGCGACGCCGCCCATGATGGCGAGGGCGTCGGGGGAGATTTCGCGGAGGCGCTGGGCGAGGGGGGAGCGGCGGCCGCGGGGGAGGAGGGCTCCGGTGAGCAGGAAGGCGGCCTGGCCGGCGAGGATGATGGCGGGGAGTTCGATGACGCCGTGGGGGAGGAGCCAGCCGAGGAGGAAGATGGTTTGGCCGTCCTTGATGTAGTCCATAGCGACGGCGCCGAGGTAGACGCCGTTCGAGAACAGGAGGACGGTGGGGCCGACGCCGTAGGTCATGCCGAGGGCGAAGGTGAAGATGGCGACGCGGGTGTTGTTCTGGATGAGATGGGCGGAGAAACGGCCGGTTTGGGCGGAGACCATTTTGCTTCTTTCGATGGTTTCGCGTTTGACGCGCTCGCTGGGTTTGGCCTCGAGGCCGGCGAAGGGGAAGAGGGTGGCGCGGTCTTCGAAGAGCAGGACGAGGAGGATGGCACCGAGGGCGGCGCCGCCCCAGAAGAGGGCCATGGAGAGAGCGAGGGCGCCGGAGTGGCGGCGGACGGCGCGGGGGAAGTGTTGGAGGAGCCACGAGAGGGGCGAGAAGCGGCGTTGTTCGGTGACGCCGTGGATGGCTGTGTAGGCGCGGCTGACGAGGTTTTCGAGGTAGGTGCGGAGGCGGGCTTCGGAGTGGAGGGTGCGGACGCGGAGGAGGTCCGAGGAGGCGCGTTGGTAGAGAGCGTGGAGGCGTTCGAGGTCGGGGACGCCGATGGTGGAGTAGGGGTGCTTTTCGAGATGGGTGAGTTGCTGGTCGAGGGCTTGCCAGAGGGGTTCGCCGTCGCGGACGAAGCGGTCGAGATCGAGAATCATACGAGTTGCCTTTGGCGGGTTTCTTCGTACATGGTGAGAGCGCGGAGGCCCATTTCGCTGGGCTCTTCGAAGGCGAGGCGGATGCCTTGGTGACCGAGGTCGAGTTGGAGTTGGCGGAGACCGCGCCAGACGAGATGGCCGCCCAATTTGCTATAGATCGCTTCTTGGTCGGGGACTTCGGGGCCGCTGAAGAGCGGGGCGGAGCCAGGGGGGCGGGCGGCGACGACGGCGACCAGATGGCGTTCGGCGAGGAGGCGGGTGGCGCGGGTGAAGGGTTCGGCGGAGGCGCGGTCGTCGAGGGCGGTGAAGATGATGACGAGGGAGCGGCGGGGGAGGCGGGCGCGGAGGTAGGTGGCGGCTTCGGCGAAGTCAGTGACGGCGGGGGAGGGGCGGAGGGGGTAGAGCATCTCCTGGCAGGCGGCGAAATGGGCGGCGCCGTTGCTGGGGCGGACGAAGCCGTGGACGCGATCGCTGAAGGCGAGAAGGCCGAGGCGGTCGCCCTGGCGGTCGGCCGCGAGGGCGAGGTGGAGGGCGGCGGTGAGGCTCCAATCGAGGACGGTTTGGCCTTCCTGGCGGCGGGATTGGAGGCGGCCGCAATCGATGAGGCAGAAGATTTCCTGGGTGCGTTCGAGTTGGTAGGTGCGGGTGACGGGGGCGCCGCGCCGGGCGGTGGCTTTCCAGTGGACGTCTTGAAAGCTATCGCCGGGCGAGTATTCGCGGAGCTTTTCGAACTCGCGGCCGCGGCCGACTTGGCGGATGTGGCGGGAGCCGGAGAGGGCGCGGGCGAGGGCCTTCATTTCTTGGGAGCCGCGGACGCGGGGGTAGACGCGGATTTCGCCATCGGGGGTGAAGCGCTGGCGGAGTTCCCAGAGGCCGAGGCGGGAGGGGGCTTGGACGGCGAGGGCGACGATTTTGTAGCGGCCGCGTTCGCGGGGGGTGAATTGCCAGGAGGTGCCGGATTCGGCGGCCAGTTCAAGTTCGGGGGGGAGGGCGAGGGAGAGGCGGGCGTGGGGCGGGGCGGAGACTTGGAGGGTAAGCGGGGTGGGGACTCCGAGGTAGGTGCGGATGGGCTGGAGGGGGGTGATTTGGACGGTGTTGAGCAGTTGGCGGCTGAGCGCGAAATCGAGGGCGGCGACAGCGAGGAGGAGGGCGACGGCGGGGAGGGTTAGCGCGGGCAGGCCGGCGATGAGGACGGCCAGGAGGGCGGTGGCGGTGATGAGGCGGGGGGTGGGAATCATTACACAGGGACGGGGACTTGGGCGAGGATTTGGGCGATGACTTCGGCGGCGGTGAGGCCTTCGATTTCGAATTCGGGGCGGAGGATGAGGCGGTGGGCGAGGGCGGCGGCGGCGATGCGCTTGACGTCGTCGGGCGTGACGAAGTCGCGGAGTTCGAGGGCGGCGTAGGCGCGGGCGGCGCCGAGGAGGGCTTGGGTGCCGCGGGGGCCGGCGCCGGTGAGAAGGGTTTCGGCGGTACGGGTACGACGGACGATTTCGACGACGTAGGCGACCATTTCGTCGCGCATGCGGACCTGGCGGAGGGCGGTTTGGAGGGCGACGAGTTGGCCGCCGGCGAGGACGGGGCGGACGGCTCCGTGGGCGAGGCGGGATTCGGGGGAGTCGCCGTTGAGCTGGCGCTGGGCGAGTTCGATCTCTTCGGCGCGGTCGAGATAGCCGATTTCGATTTTGAGTTGGAAACGGTCTTTTTGCGCTTCGGCGAGGGGGTAGGTGCCTTCGTGTTCGATGGGGTTTTGGGTGGCGAAGACGGTGAATTCGGGGGGGAGCTGGTAGGTGGCGCGGTCGATGGAGACTTGGCGTTCCTGCATGGCTTGGAGGAGGGCGGATTGGGTTTTGGCGGGGGCGCGGTTGATTTCGTCGGCGACGAGGAACGAGGTGAAGATGGGGCCGGGGGCGAGGGTGAACTCGTTGCGTTGGAGGTTAAAGACGTTGGTGCCGGTGATGTCGGCGGGCATGAGGTCGGGGGTGAACTGGACGCGTTGGAAGGAGCCGCCCATGACGGCGGCGAGGGTTTTGGCGAGGAGGGTTTTGGCGACCCCGGGGACTCCTTCGAAGAGGCCGTGCTGGCCGCAGAGGACGACGACGAGGGCTTGGTCTACGGCGTCGCGCTGGCCGATGACGACGCGGCCGATTTCGGCCCGGGCTTCGGCGAGGAGCTGGTGCATTTGTTCGAGGGTCATAGGGTGGGCTTTTCTCGGAGGAGTTGCTGCATTTTTCGGTAGGCCGTGAGAGGGGGGCCGGAGAGTTCGGTCTTTCGGTTGGTTTGCCAGCGGGGCAGGAGCCCGGCGGACTTTTTCCATTCTTCGAGACAGGTGGCGAGGAGGTCCGAGGGGGGGACGTGCTTGCGGAGGAGTTGGGCGAGGGCGGTGGCGCCGCCGCCGGGTTCTTCGCGGAGGATGGAGTCGGCGCGTTCGGGGAGGAGAGGGGTGGCGGCGCGCCAGAGGTAGAGGGCGGCGGCGGCGAGGAGGAGCAGGGCGGCGGGGCCCCAACCGGCGCGGCGGAGGAGGCTGACGATGCCGCCCTGGTCGGCGACGCCGAGAGTGCTTTCGGCGAAGACGACGCGATGGGAGGGGCCAAGGAGGCGGAGGAGGCGGTCTCCGTTCGGGGAACTGCGGAGACGGTCGTTGCGGAGTTCGTTGCCGGTGAGGACGAGGATGGTGCCGCGGCCGCGGGGGCGTTCGGCGAAGCCGTCGCCTAGCTTCCAGGCGGGGTCTTTGGCTTGGAGCTTCCAGGTGATGTGTTCTTCGAAGTCGCCTTCGATGAGTTCGCCGGAGGCTTTCGGTTCGAGGTGGAGACCGAGCCAGTCGTGGGGTTCAGATTCGGTTTTGCTGCCCTTGCGAAGGGTTTTGCGCTGCTCGGGGATGTTGACGAGGACGCGGGCTCCGCCGGCGGTGAGGCGGTCGACGGTGGCCGCGAGTTTCTCAAGGGTGTCCGGAGATTGGCTGAGGAAGAGTATCACGGACGGTTCGGCGGGGAGCTTAGCTTCGGGAGTGAAGTGGCGGAGGACCATCCAGGAGGGCAGCTTACGGAGGCTGTCATGGAGGAGCTTCGTGCCTTCGGCGTCGGCGCGGAGGCTGGACCATCGGGGATAGGCGTTACCGCGTTCGTAGGCGGCGTCGGCGAGGTCGAGAAGGGACCATCCGAAGACGAGGAGGAGGGCGGCGAAGGCGAGTTTAGCCCACATGGGAGCGGATCTCCTCCCAGCGCTGGCGGACGGTCAAGACGGCGGTGGGGTCGAGTTCGTGAAAGCCATACCAGGCCTCTTCGAAGCGGCGGAGGTTGGCGGAGAAGAGTGGGAAGACCGCGGGTTGGGGGCGGGAGCGGCGTTCGAGTTCGCGGCCGTATTCGCCGCCGCTCTTGGTGGCGGCGATCGTGATGAGGCCGCGTTCGCCGAGGCGGCGAAGGCCGGCGAGGTGGAGGGCGCGGAGGGCGAGGCGGTAGTCGCCGCGGGCGACGTAGTCATCAGCGAGGGCGAGCCAGGAGGCTTCGGGGAGGGCGTCGGGACGGACGTCTTCGCGGGTGAGGTCGGGGGTGGGAAGGGCGGAGGCGGCGACGGTGGGGGGATTGGAGGGGCGACGGTTCTTGTAGAGATAGAAGCCGAGGCCGAGGACGAGGACGACGGCGAGGCCGATGAGGAGGTTCTGGGTGACTTGGGGGCTGAGGCCGGCGCTGGGGAGTTCGGGGGGCTGGTCCTTCTTTGGCCGGATCCATTCGGGGAAGTCGTCGATGAGGTGACCGATGGCGCGAAGGCTGCGGAGGATCCAGTTTTCCTGGGCTTCGGCGGAGTTGGGTTCGCGGGGCTGGCGGAAGGCGAAGCCGGGTTCGCGCTGGGTTTGCTGGATGCTTTGTTCGATTTCGCGAGATTCCTGGGCGGCGAGGGGGGTGATGAGAATGAGGGCGGTGGCGATGACGCGGAGGGCGGCGAGGAGGTCGATGCCGGATTTGCGGGCTTCGTGGAGGAAAACGCGCCGGGCGGAGATGGCGTTGCAGAGGGGGTCGAGTACGAGGTAGGTGAGCAGGCTGACGACCCAGAAGCTGGGCAGGTTGAACATTCGATTTTCGATGCGGCCGAAGGCGGTTTCCCAGCCGAAGAAGGCGCGGAGGAGGGTGGGGAGAAAGAGCCAGAGGGCGAAGAGATTGATCCAGAGGAGAAGGCCGGCGGCGAGGAGGAGCGAGAGTTCCCAGCTTTGGAGAATGACGGCGCGGGTGGCGTGGGCAAGGGCTTGGCGGGGGGAGGAGACCGAGAGGGTTCGGTAGAAGGTGACGGCCGGGGCGAGTGGGAAAAAGAGCAGAGCGGCGAGGGGGATGACGAGGAGAGCGGTGGGCTGGAGAGCGAGTTGGGGGCCGAGGCGGAGGGGCGGGGGAGGGGCACCGAGGGAGCGGATGAGTTCGCCCTGGAAGTAGGCTTCGCCGACTTGCTTGAGCAGGTAGGCGGCGGCGACGGCGAGGGTGAGAGGGGCGGCGTGTTCGGAGTAGAAGGCGTCGAAGGACGCGGCGAGGAGGAGGCGGCCGAGGAGGTAAGCGAAGGGGAGGGTGCAAAGGGCCCAGATGGTCCAGGCCCGGGGGGAGGCTTGGCGGAGAAGGGCGGCGGCGGCGTCCGTGGATTCGGTCCAGGAGGTTTTCATCCGGAGGCTCGCAGGAAGATTTCGCCGAGGCCGAGGAAGAAGGCCCAGGTGAGGAGGAGGCCGGCGAAGGCTCCGAGGCTCCAGCCGAGTTTCGGCCAGAGGGCGGAGGGGGGAGCGGGAGGGACGGCTTGCTTGGCGAGGCAGGGGAGGCAGAGCATGCGGCCGTCATGTTCGGTGATGCATTCGCGGCAGAAGGATTGGCGGCAGTTCGGGCAGCGCGCGATGGCCTCGCGGGCGGGGTGTTGCTGGCAGCGGAGTTGGGCGATCATGCCGGGTCCTCCGCGGAGTGGCCGATCCAGGCGGCGAGGGCGGCGGCGAAGATGCGCCAGCCGATGGCGGCGGCGAGGAGGGCGTTTTTCCAGTTTTGGAACTGCAGGGTGAGTTGGGCGAGTTCGAGGGAGAAGGTGGGGCCGCGGAATTCGAGAGCGATGTAGACGAGGTTAAGCAGGACGTCCAGGATGGTGACGACGACGAGGACCGGGGGCACGATTTGATAGCGGCGGGCTCGGCTCCAGAGGGCGATGGCGAGGAGGAGAGTGGTGGGGAAGAGGAAGAGCTGGAGAGTGAGAAGGGCATCGCGGGCTCCGCCGAAACGAGCGGTGAGGACGATGCTGAGAGCGGTGAAGATCAGGGTGGCACTGAGGGCGTACCAGAGGTTGGCGGGATGGGAGGCGACGACGGGGGCGGCGTTCGGGGTGATGACGGGAAGGCCGCTGGGGATGGCGGGGAGGTCGGCTTGGGCGGCTTGGATGCGGGCTAGGATCTGGGGGACGGCTTGATCGGCGGCGCGTTTGGTGGAGAGGGCGGGGAGGGTCCATTCGCCGGCGAGGGTTAAGAGGCGGGCGCGGCAGCGTTGGCCCCGGATGATGGACGGGAGGATCGCCAGGAGGCTGAGCAGGGGCAGGGCGGTGAAGCCGAAGCGGCCGGTGACCAAGGCGAGGAGGAAGAGGAGGGCGGAGACGGCGAGCCAGACGATACGAGGGGTGGACCACAGGGGCAAGTGGGTGAGCGTGAGCGAGCGGATTTCGGAGTAAGGGAAGCGTTGGTATTCGTGTTGGACGCGGGAGGAGGTGACGTGGAGGAGATGGTCGTCGCCATCGTAGAGCGCGCCGCTGCGGAGCAGGCCGGGGGACCAGGGGGTAAGGGGGCGGTAGGGGCTCAAAGGGTGCCTCGGGTGCGGTAGACGGCAAAGGCGACGAAGGCGACGAAGGTGCCGAGGCCGAGGACGGAGAACAGAAGGGCGAGCCAGCGGATGGCGGAGCCGCGGGGGACGGCGGTACGGGTTCGGCTCCAGGTGGCGAGGGTGTAGACGGCGGCGATGGGGCCCGTGAAGATGGGGAGGAAGATGGTGAGGGCGGGGAGCGTGGCGAGGGAGAGTCCGATGCCGTCGTGGAGGGTGGCGCGGCGGGCAAAGCCGGGATCGCGATCGGCGATGAGGCGGGCGAAGCAGGTGTTGCAGACGGCGTGTTCGCCTGTGCCGGAGCAGCAGAGGTGGCAGACGAAGCGGCCGCAACGGCTGCAGGCGAGATCGGCTTGGTTGGCGGGGTGGTGGAAGCAGGAGACGGCGTTTTCGTCGGAGATGGGGGTGGGCGGGAGGCCAACGGGGTTGGTCCAAGCGGCGGGGAAGACCCAGGCTTCCACCGGGCGGGCGCATTTGGAGCAGGGTTGGGGAGGGCGGTTCCAGTCTTCGAGGGGGATGAATTGGCCGCAGTCGTAGCAGCGGGGGGCGGCGGTCATTTTTTCACGACCCGGGTGTCGGCGATCATGTCGTGGAGAGTTCGTTTTTCGGGGTCCCAGAGGGGGAGGAGGTAGCCGATGCCCAGGGTGAGGCCGGAGATGTACTGGGCGAAGTATCGGCCGGTGGCTCGGCCTTTCGAGAGGCGCTTGCCTTCGCCGTCGACGATTTGGAGTTCGAGGATGAGTTTGCCGGGGGTGCCGCCTTTGCGGTAGACGAACCAAATTTCGTAGAAGCCTTGGACGGCGAGTTGGGTGAGGACGGTGGCGGCGTAGATGAAGAGGAAGCGGCCGTTTTCGAATTCGCCGGGTTTGGCGGTGAGCCCGGCGGAGACGAGCATGGGGACTTGAATGAGGACGTTGACGATGGAGAGGATGACGCCGTCGATCATGCGGGCGGCGAATCGGGTGCCCCAGCTGGCGTAGGAGGTATGTCCGGACAGGAAGGCGGCGGATTCGCGGAGTTCGGCGAGATGGCGGGGTTTGCAGTAGGCGCAGACTTCGACGCCGCCCCAGGGGGCGAGCAGGTTTTCGGGGTAGCGGTTGAGGCAGCGGGCGCAGGGGCGCGTGACGGCGGTGGGAGCGGCGGGGGCCAGCAGTTCCGCGAGAGGAGACCATCCCGGGGCTCCTTCGCGCCAGACGAGGGCGAGGGGGCCGAGACTGCCGGCGAGGGCGAGATCCCTGACTTGTTGCTCTTCGAACGGGCCCTGTTGGGCGCCGTCCTGCCACGTATACCAGGTCAAGCCCCCAGTATAGCCAGAGTTATACTAAATCCAGTTGGACGCCAGATCCGTACAGCTTACAGGACCATGTATTTTTTTCCGATCTTATTCGCGGTACTCGATTCCGAGACAGATCGCGCCTTAGCTCAACGGCTGAAGGCCCGGGAGCCGGAGGCATTGCGCGAGCTCTACGACAAATATGGGCGGATGGCTTATGCGCTGATTTTCCGCGTGGTCCGCAATGCGGGCGTAGCGGAGGATTTGACGCAGGAGACCTTTCTGCGGGTGTGGAACCGGATGGCGGGGTTTGACGATCAGCGGGGGGCAATTGGGCCGTGGGTGCTGACGGTGGCGCGGAACCGGGCGATTGATTACTTACGGTCAGTCGATGGCCGGATGACGCAGAACGCGATTGAGTTAACGGGGACGGAGTCGCCGGCGTTGTTTGTCGATATGGAGTCCACGATAATGAACGCCGAACGGGCGAAACAGTTGCAAGGGGCGTTTCGGAAGTTGAACGAGAACCAGCGGACGGTGATTGAATTGGCCTATTTTGAGGGCTTGTCGCAGACGGAGATGGCGGAGAAGCTGCGGCAACCGTTGGGGACGGTGAAGACGTGGGTGAGGACGGCGTTACGGACTCTGCGGGAAGAGTTAGAGGAGCCGGCACTCGTATGAGCGAAACGAATCGGGATAGTTTGTACGAGCTGTACGCTCTGGGGCTGCTGGAAGAGCCGGAGCGGTCCGAGATTGAGGCGGAGTTGCGGAGCGGGTCGACCGATGGGCAGCGAATGTTGCGGGCGGCGATGGCGACGAACGCGATGATTTCGACGATGGTGCCGGACGTGGAACCGCCGGCCCGTTTGCGGCGGCGGATCTTGGCGGCGGCGGGGGTGGAGGAGAAGACCGGGTGGACCTGGTTCGGGGCTTGGGGGCTGGCCACGGCGGGTTTGCTGGCCGGGTTCGTTTTTTACAGCACCGAGAGCGGTCGGCTGCGGAACGATGCTTTTGAGACGAAGAAAGAGCTGGCGCTGACGCAAACGCAACTGCGCAAGACGGAGTCGACACTGGCGTTTTTGCGGGCACCGGGGACGACGGTGCTGAATACAAGTGGGGCCGAGGAGCGGAAGGCGGTGGCGCGGGTGTTTGTGAACCCGGAGCGCGGGGTGCTGCTGTTTGCGAACAATTTGCCGCGGTTAGAGCGCGGGAAAGTGTTTGAGATGTGGCTCGTGCCGAAGAGCGGCGCGCCGCTACCGGCGGGGACCTTCCGGGCGGATGACGCGGGCGGGGCGGTGCATTTGAACGTGCAGGGATTCGACTTGGCCGGGATTGCGGCGGTGGCGCTGTCGGTGGAGCCCGAGGGCGGATCGCCGGCTCCGACGACGACGCCGTTTTTGGTGACGGGCGTTTAGCGGATCGCGAGGCTGACGGTGCGGGGGCTGCGGATGCCCCCGAGGTCGAGGACGACCGGAACGATGCCGGGGTCGAGAGCTAGCGGGACGCGGACGTTGAGCTGGGTCAAGCCACTGACGACTCCCGGGGTGCTGCCGGCGAAGAGCAGTTCGACCTCGCGGTCGGCGATGAATACCTTAACGGCCAGGGCGGGGCGGGGCGGGTTGTTGCCAGTGACCTCGCCATCGACCTGGGTGGGCGAGGTGCGGCCGGTGCCGTTGGCGTAGAGCACGACGATGGAGCCGCGGTCAGCGGGGTTGGCGGCGGTGTTGACGCTGCCGTTCTGATTGAGGAACGCGCCGCCGCCGAGGCCGGAGGAGTTGTACGTGAAGAAAGCCGGGGAGGCGGCCTGGACGGGGAAGGTTAGCGAGTTGGTGGGGCGGCCGGCGACTTCGACGCGAATGGTGGCGGAGGGTTCGGAGACGCCATAGGGGACGATGCAGTTGATCTGATTCGCCGAGACATACGTGAGGGGGGCGGGGATGCCGTTGAAGAGCACGCGGGTATCGTTGAGCTGCGTCGAGACCCGGCCCTGGGCGGTGAGGGCGAGGCCGGCGGGTTCGGCGGGGCCGATGGCTAGGCCGTAGAGGGTAAGAAACTGGCCGGGGGCGATGGGTACCACGAGCTGACTGGCGGCGTTGACGGTGCCGGAGAGGCTGATGAGATTGGGGACGGCGAAATTGGCGGAGAGGAAGAGATCGCGGTTGACGGTGACTTGGGGGGCGGCGTCGTCGCCCCAGCCGACGAAGGTGAAGTTGGCGCGGGGCGAGGCGGTGAGAGTGAGTACGGTGCCGGCGGGAACGAAGCCATCGGCTGGGAGTGGGAGGTCAACGGTGAGGGTTCCGCCGGTGGAGGGCGAGGCGAGGAGGGTGACCCGATGTTGGGCGGAGAAGTCGGCGGTGAGGGTGGCGGTGTAGGTTTGGGAGGCGGCGGCACCGGGGGACCAGGAGGCGAACTCGTAGCGGGAGTTGGTGGAAGGAGCGGTTTGGGAGGGCGTGGCGACTGCGAGGGTGTGGGTGGAGCCGGGGGCCCAGACGACGCGGCGCGGGGTGGTTTGGGTGGTGCCGTCGATGACGACGCGGAGGCCGGGCGGGTTAGAGGTGATGGTGGTGAGCGCGGCGTTGGAGAAACTGGCGGTGTAGCGGAGGTCGGTGCCTTCAAGGGGGATGCGGATGGGGTTGGCGCTGCCGTGGGCGGAGAAGTAGCCGAAGCCGGACCAGTTGGTGAAGGCAAAGCCGGGGGCGGGGATAGCGTCGAGTTGTACGAGTGAGCCGGCGGGGACGCGGTCGTTTTCGGAGGGCGGGGTGAGACGGATGGAGCCGGCGGTGGCGGGGCTGCTGAGCAGAGGGAAGGCGATCATGCGCCGGTAATGAACGGTGTAGACGGTCGAGTTGGCGGCGGCGGTGATGGTTTGGATGCGGGGGCCGAAGTTGCTCCAGCGGCCGTAGACGAACTGGGTTGCGTCGCGGGTTTGATCGTCGGCGCGGAGGGTGTGGGTGGAGCCGGGGGTCCAGTCGAACGAAGCGGGGGTGGTGGCCGAGCGGGCGTCGACGAAGAGGGTGAGGCCGGGCGGGTTGGAGGTGATCGTAGTGCGGCGGGGGGCGGTGCCATAGAGGCGGGTGATGGTATCGATGTCGGAAGGAGCGAGAGCGGTGCGTTGGCCGATGGTGATGCCGCGGGGGATGGTCTGCATCGCGTAGTTGAGGGGGTAGGCGAAGCCGTCCTCGGAGTAGTGCATGATGGAATCGAACGGATAGGGACCGACGTCGTCGCCGTCGGTGAGGGCGGGTTCGTACTGGGCTTGGTCTCCCCGGGCCATGGCGGAATAGTCGACGTCGACGAACATGTCGCGGTCCTGGCGGGACTGGGTGTGCCAGAGGCCGAGGGCGTGGCCGATTTCGTGGGTGACGGAGCCGACCAGGCAAGTATCGGGCAGGTTGATGAACTGGCGCCCGCCGATGCGGCCGACGTTGGAACTGCAGGCGAAGCCGTTGCGGCGGCGGAATTGGATGTAGTCGGTTTCGGTAGTCCGGAGGACAAGGCGGACGGGGGTCGAGTCGTTCCAGGCGCGGATGGCGGGTTCGAGGCGGGTGGTGACGTCGGGGACGTCAGGATCGATGACGTAGGGGACGACACCGCCGGGCCAGCGGTAGCGTTGCCCGACGACGACGCTGGAGGCGCGGTTGGCTTTGGATTCGACGTCGCTGACGGGTCCGAGAACGATGTCGCCGACGAGGGCTTCGCCTTCGACGACCTGGTAGCGAATGCGGCGGCCATTGATTTCGGTTTCGCGCCAGTCGGGGGCCTGCGGATAGATCGTAGAGGCGAAGAGCAGGGCGAGTAGAATTCTCATGGCAGCATTCTTGAGATGCCCGGTGGGGCGATGCGGTTTCGCGACGATTGCTACTTCACGGCGATGCTGGCGGTGCGGGGGCTGCGGAACTCGCCGACTTGGATGACGATGGGGACGATGCCGGGGCCGATGGTCTTTTCATCCGGCACGAGGACGGTGAGTACCGTGAGGCCGTTTACGCTGCCCGGGACGCTCACCGCGGGGGAGGTGATTTTGACTTCGCGGTCGGCGATGAATACCTTGATGGGGAGTTCGGGGCTGGGTGGGGGGGCGTCGGCGCGAATGATTTCGCCGTCGAGGGAGGCGGGGGTGGTGCGACCGGTGCCGGTGGCGTAGATCGTTACCTGAGAGCCGCGGGCGGCGCGATTGCTGGGTGAATTGGGGGAGCCGTCAACGTTGCGGATGACCCCGGGGCCGAGGCCGGAGGAATTGGCCGTGAAGAGGGCGGGGACGGCGGCTTGCACGGTGACCTTTAGCTCATTGGAGCGCCGGCCGGCGAGTATTACCTGGATAGGAACATCTTTCCCGTTGACGCCAAAAGGGACGATGCAGTTGATTTGATTGGGGGAGACGTAGGTGACCGGTGCGCGGGACACGCCGTTGAATAGCACTTCGGTTTGATGGAGGTCCCGGGCGTTGGAGGCGAAGGGAAAGGGCACCTCGGTCGTGGTTGCGGGGCCGATGGCGGCACCATAGAGGCTAATCATTTGGCCGGGCGCAACGATGATTTGCGTAAAGCCCTCCGGGCTGAGGGGGCTGCGGAGTTGGCTGGCTGCGTTGACGGTGCCAGCGGCAGAGAGAAGGCCGACCACGCCAAAGCGGGCGGAAATGACAAGGTCGCTGTTTACTTTGATCTTAACGGAGGGATCGGAACCGGAGAGGGAGTCGCCCCAACTGATGAACCCGGAGCCGGCACCGGGGACGGCGGTGATGGTGAGTTCGGTGTCCCCGGCGACGAGGTTCCCGGGGAGGAGGGCCGGCGAGAACGTAACGGTGCCGTCGCCGATCCGGGGAGCGACCCAGCGAACGGAGTGAACGGCGGAGAAGGTGGCGACGATGGGGTCGGGGCCGGCGGTCTGGGCGCGCGACCAGGACTTGAGGACCTGGTATTCGGTACCGGAGTTGGGAAAGACGCCGGGTTGGGTTGGCGCTTCGATGTCTAGCGGGGTACCGGCCGGCCAGGTGTCGCGGTAGGGGGTTCGCACTTTCTTGCCATTCACCTTAAGTTCGAGGCCGGGGGGAATGCTCGTAATCGTGGTGAAGGGATCTTTCGTGAATTGCGCGGTGTAGCGGACTTTGGCCACTGTGTCCGAGTTGACGAATGCGGAGATGCCGATCTCGAGGGGATTGGTACTGGTGGGTGTGAACCCGGATTCCGAAGTCCAGCTCAGGAAGGTGTAACCGGGGGCCGCGGGCCGCTACGGCTGTGAGTGTGGCGGTGGATCCGGCGGCGAGTCGATTGTTCTCGAGGGGGGGGTCGACAGCGACGGTGCCGTTGATTCTGACGTCGGCCCGGAAGTCGACCTCGACCATGCGGCGGTAGTTGGCGGTGTAAAAGGTGGTGGCTTCAGGGCGAGCGATTTCCTGCTCCCGGGGGCCAAAGTTACTCCAGCCGACGAACACGCAAGAGACGCCATCGCAGGGGCGCTCTGTCGGTGCGGAGAGGGTGAATGTTTTCCCGGCGGGCCAGTTGTAGGCGGGGTCGTTGATGTTTATAGGCTTATTGGAGCTGTCGGCAATGGTTAGGGTCGGGCCGGGGGGGTTGGCGGTGATGAAGGTTAGGGGGGGCTGTTGGCCGTAGAGTCGAATAATGGAATCGATGTCGGAGGGAGCGAGGGAGTCGCGCCGCCCAATGGGAATTCCGCGGGGGATGGTGAGAAGCGTGAAGCGTTTGGGGACGCTGAACTGATCTTCGTTGTAATGCATGATGGAGTCGTAAGGGTAGGGTCCGGTGTCCTGGCTTTCGGTGAGGTCCTGATTGTACTGGCTGAAGGTAGCGCGGTCGTTGAGCGAGGGATAGCCAACCTCCACATAGAAGTCGCGATCCTGCCGGGCTTGGGTGTGGTTGAGTCCGAGGGCGTGGCCGAGTTCGTGAATAATCTGAGCGGTGGTGGAGCACCCGCCGACTTTGATCGTTTGTGGACCGCCGACTAGGCCGATGGAGGACGCGCACGTAGTGCCGGTTTCAAACTGGATGTAATCTTTGTCGGTCTGGTTCGCCGGGCGGAAGAGAATGGGCGGCTTTGATATTTCGGTTCCGACGACGGCGGTGAAGGCGTTGATGGCATCGAGGATCATTTGTTTGTTGGGGAGGGAGGGGGGGACGTAGGGGACGACGCCGTTGATCCACAACCGGGCTGAACGGCGGACGGTGCTGGAGGCGCGGGGAGACTTGCGGTTGAACTCGCTGGCTGGTCCGAGGATGATGTCGCCTTCCATGGCGTAGCCGTCGATGATCTGGAAGCGGACCCGACGGCCGTCGATGTCGTCTTCGTACCAAGTGGGGCCCTGGGCGAAGAGAGAGACGGCGAGGAGGAGAGTGGAGATGGTTTTCATGGGAGAAATAGAGAGATGCCGGCAACTCCACCAGCACCTGCTGCCCCGCAGTCTAACGCATTTTCGGCGGTGATACCACCGAGCGCGAACAGGGGGATGGTGGTGGCGGAGCAGGCTTGGCGGAGGGCGGCGAGGCCTAGGCCGGGGTGATAGCCGGGCTTGGAGAAGGGCTGGAATATGGGGCTGAAGAAGACGTAGTCGGCGCCTTCGGATTCGGCTTGGCGGAGTTCTTCGAGGGTGTGGCAGGAGACGCCGATGAGGAAGCCGGGCGGGGTAATGCGCCGGAACGCGGACGGGGCGGGGCTATGGGGGGGGAGGTGGAGGCCGTGGGCCCCGGCGGCGAGGGCGACGTCGAGGCGGGAGTTGATGAGGACCTTTTTGTGGGGAGCGGCGGCGAGGGCGGCGAGGGCGCGGGCGTAGAGTTCGCGGGCGGGGAGGTGCTTGGCGCGGAGTTGGAACCAGTCGGCGGCGGGGTGGACGGTAGGGGTCTCGGCGATTTGGCAGCGGAGCATATCAGAGGATGCGGAGGGCGGCGGGCGGGAAGGCGATGAGCCATTCGCGGGTTTGGCGCAAGGGTTCGTATTCCGCGCGGGACATTTCGACCGAGAGGCCGTCGGCGAAGTGGAGGATGACGGAGTGGGGCCGTTCGGAGACGCGTTCGAGCGAGGCGGGGAGCTGGTTTTCGGAAGGCGCGCCGGAGCGGGGGAGAGCGCGGAGGAGGGCGGGGAGGAGGCAGAGGGTGATGCGGTCGCCGATGAAATGCGAGGGGTAGTAGGGGCCGGTGAGGTCGTGGTCGAGGCAGCGGATGCGGCTGGTTTGGCGGCCGGGGTCAAGGGCACGGATTTCGGCGGGGAGGAGCGTATAAATGCCGAGGAGGCGGGCGGCTTCGGGGGAGGCGGGATGGTCGACGACTTGGCGGGGGGTGCCGGACTGTATGATGTGGCCGTCGTGGATGAGTTGGAGGGAGTCGCCGAGTTCGAAGCACTCTTCGAGGGAGTGGGTGACGAGGACGATGGGGGTTTCGTATTGGGCACGGACGGCGCGCAAAATGCTATATAGCTCTTGGCGGAGGGAGGGGTCGAGGCCCTGGGCGGGTTCATCGAGCAGGAGCATGCGGGGGGCGCGGAGGAGGGCGCGGGCGATGGAGCCGCGTTGCTTTTGGCCGCCGGAGAGTTCGCCGGGTCGACGGCCGGCGACGTCGGAGAGTTGGAACTGTTCGAGGGAGTCCTTGACTTGGCGGGCGCGTTCGCGGGGAGGGAGGGAGTGGGCGGCGAAGGCGAGGTTATCGGCCAGAGTCATGTGCGGGAAAAGGGCGTAGTTTTGGAACACGTAGCCGCAGCGGCGGGCTTGGGGCGGGAGGTTGACGCGGGTTTCGCCGTCGAAGAGGATGGAATCATCGAGCAGGATCCGTCCGGCGGCGGGGGTGGCGAAGCCGGCGATGGAATCGAGGGTGAGGGTTTTGCCGGAGCCGGAGGGCCCGAACAAAACGGTGACGCCGGGGCGGGCTTCGAAGGCGAGATCGAGAGAGAAGCCGCGGGAGCCGGGGCGGGCGGGGAACGAGTTTTTGAGACGGACTTGCAGCATGGTCAGGCTCGTTTGGGGGCGAGGGCGTTGGCGAGGGTGAGGAGCGCGATGGCGAGCGCGGAGACGGCGAGGACGAGCCAGCGGGCGAGGTCGCCGTTGCCACCTTCGACGGCGTCATAGATGGCGACGGCGACGGTTTGGGTGCGGCCGGGGATATTGCCGGCGAGCATGATGGTGACGCCGAAATCGCCGAGGGAGCGGGCGAAGGCGAGGGCGGCGGCGGCGAGGATGGGACGGAGGGCGAGGGGGAGGGTGATGTGGACGAAGACGCGCCATTCGGAGGCGCCGAGGGTGCGGGCGGCGCGTTCATAGACGTGGTCGACGGATTCGAGGGCGGCGCGGGCGGACTTAATAAGCAGGGGGGCGGAGTGGAAGAGGGCGGCGACAACGGCGGCTTGCCAGGTGAAGACGAGAGGGCTGCCGGTGACGGTTTCGTAGAGGCGGCCGAGGGCGGATTCGCGGCCGAGGAGGATCAGTAGATAGAAGCCGAGGACGGTGGGGGGGAGAACGAGAGGAAGGGAGATGGTGGCGTCAAGGAGTTCCCGGCCGCGGAAGGAGCGGTTGGCGAGAAGCCAAGCAAGGGCGAGGCCGAGGAGCAGAGAGAGCGCCGTGGCCAAGGCGGCCACGCGGAGGCTGAGCCAGAGCGGGAACCAGTCATTCTGCATAACGGGGGGGCTGCATAAATGGGGGGCCAAACAAAGTATAGCTGTTTTGTTTTACGGCGAACATGCTATGAAGGGAGGATGCAGATCGCGGGGAAGCGAGTTTTAGTGACGGGCGGGGCGTCGGGATTGGGGGCGGCGACGGCGGCGGAGTTCCGGGCGGCGGGGTCGGAGGTGCGGGTGTTGGACCGGGCATTGGGGCAGGACGTGCTGCGGGATGAGGATGTGGCGGCGGGGTTGGCGGGGGGCGTGGATATCGTCGTGAATTGCGCGGGGGTGGCGACGGCGCAGCGGACGGTGGGTCGGGAGGGGCCGATGGCGCTGGGGGATTTCGAACGGGTGATGCGGGTGAACGTGTTGGGGACGTTTAACGTGATTCGGTGGGCGGCGGCGGCGATGATGGAGAACGAAGCGGACGAGGGCGGGGAGCGGGGCGTGATTGTGAATACGGCGTCGATTGCGGCGTTTGATGGTCAGATTGGGCAGGCGGCGTATGCGGCGTCGAAGGCGGCGGTGGCGGGGATGACGCTGCCTTTGGCGCGGGAGTTTGCGCGGATGGGGATTCGGGTGGTGACGATCGCGCCCGGATTAATGGATACGGCGATGTTGGATGGGTTGCCGGCGAGCGTGAAGGGGGAGTTAGGGAAGACGGTTCCGTTCCCGAATCGGTTGGGCGAGGCGGCGGAATTTGCGCGGTTGGTACGGCATGTGGTGGAAAATTCGTATTTAAATGGCGAAACGATCCGATTAGACGGTGCAATTCGTCTTGGTCCGAAATAATCGTTGCGATTGTGTTATTCTATTTTCTGACATCAAACGATTAAGGAAAGACTAAGGAGTATCCACTTTAACGGCATGGCACTGGCGGATGAATCGAAACAAGAAGTAATCGCGAAGTACAAGATCCACAAGACCGATTGCGGTTCACCAGAGGTCCAGGTTGCGATCCTGAGCCAGCGTATAACGCAGTTGCAGGATCATTTCAAGGCAAACAAGAAGGATCATAGCTCTCGCCGTGGACTTCTGTTGATGGTAGCTCGGCGGCGTAGGCTGCTGGATTATCTGAAGGGCGACAGCCCGGTGCGTTACAAGACGCTCATCACCAGCCTTGGCATCCGTCGTTAGTGGAAAACTTTCGGAATTCCGCTCTGGTGAGCGGATAAGACCGCGCGTACAATCGCTCCTCGCGTCTCCTTGATTTCGAGTCAATTCGGTTCAAGGAATAGCAATGCTTCATAAAGTTGAAATTGACCTGTTTGGTCTGTCGGTTTCGATCGAAACCGGCCACATGGCCAAACAGGCAAATGGATCGGTGATCGTGCGCTCGGGTGAGTCCGTAGTGCTAGTCACGGCGTGTACGGCCCCGAAGCCGAAGCTGAACGCTGACTTTTTTCCGCTCACGGTCGACTACCGCGAGTTTACATACGCGACCGGTCGTTTTCCCGGCGGGTTCATTAAGCGTGAGGGTCGTCCTTCCGAAAAGGAAGTTTTGACGAGCCGGATGATTGACCGTCCGATCCGCCCCCTGTTTCCAGAGGGCTATTCGCACGAGACGCAAGTGATTGCGATGTTGTTGTCGGCTGATCCGTTGCGCGATCCGGGCTCCTTGGCGATTGCCGGTGCCGGTGCGGCGCTGGCGATCAGCGACATTCCGTTTCATCATGTCCTGAGCGCGGTTCGCGTGGGCAAGGTGGGCGGCAAACTGGTTCCGAATCCTTCCTACGAACAGGCGGCGGAATCATCGTTGAGCATCATCGTGGCGGGTACGGACAATGGCATCGTGATGGTGGAAGCCGGAGCGAGCCATGTTTCGGAATCCGAGATGTTGGAAGCTATTGAGTTCGGCCACGAGTGCTGCCGGAAGATGAACGCCGGTATCCGTGAACTGATGAAGTTGGCGGGTAAAGGTAAGAAAGCGTACACGACTCCGGCGATCAACCAGCCCTTGCTCGATGAGATTGACGCGTTTATCCGCGCTGAACTCAGCGACGCGCTGAACACGAAGAAGCACGGCAAGCTCGAGAGCTATTCGCTGATCGACGCGGCCAAGAAGAAAGTTATCGAGAAGTACCCGGAAGATCAGCAAGCGGCCGCCAAAGAGCTCTTTGGCGTGTTGAAAGAGCGTGTTTTCCGCGATGAGATGCTGAAAGATCGGCGGCGGCCGGATGGTCGGGCGTTCGACGAAGTTCGACATATCGAATGCGAAGTGGGCATTCTGCCCCGGACGCATGGATCGGCTCTGTTTACGCGCGGTGAGACCCAGGCGTTGGTTACGACCACGCTCGGCACGAAAGACGACGAACAGCGGATCGAGTTGTTGGATCCGACCGTTCTTTCGAAGCGCTTTATGTTGCACTACAACTTCCCGCCGTTCTCGGTCGGCGAAATGGGCTTCATGCGCGGCGCGGGTCGGCGTGAAATTGGGCACGGTGCGTTGGCGGAACGTTCGATGACGGCCGTGGTGCCTTCTGAGAAAGTGTTCCCGTACACGATTCGCGTGGTTAGCGACATTTTGGAATCGAACGGATCGAGCTCGATGGCTTCTGTTTGCGGCGCTTCCTTGTCGATGATGGACGCTGGCGTTCCGGTTTCGATGGCGGTAGCGGGTATCGCGATGGGTTTGGTGAAAGAAGGCGATCAGTACGCCATTCTGACCGACATCGCGGGCGCTGAAGATCACTACGGCGATATGGACTTCAAAGTGTCCGGATCGGCCGACGGCATCACGGCGTTGCAGATGGACATCAAGGTCCCGAATGTGACGACCGAATTGATGAAAGAGGCTCTCGAGCAGGCGCGCGTAGCCCGCTTGCACATCCTCGGCATCATGGTGCAGTGCATCACCAAGCCGCGTGGCGAACTGTCGCTGCATGCTCCTCGCATCCACACCATGCAGATTCCGACCGACAAGATTCGGGAGCTGATTGGTCCGGGTGGCAAGATGATCCGGAGCATCACCGAAGAGACGGGCTGCAAGATCGACATCAACGACGACGGTACGGTGAACATTTATGCCACCGACGGCGTGGCGGCGCAGAAGGCGATCCAACGCGTCACCAACATTTGCGCGGTGGCCGAGCCGGGCAAGATCTACCTTGGTACCGTGGTGCGGATTGTGGACTTCGGCGCGTTCGTTGAGATCTTCCCGGGCACCGACGGTTTGCTGCACATCAGCGAAATCGCCGAGAGCCGTGTGAAGGAAGTGCGTGACGAGTTGAACGAAGGCGACCAGATCATGGTTAAGGTTCTGGCGCTGGAAGGCAACAAGATCAAGCTGAGTCGGCGTGCGGTGCTGAAAGAGCAGCGCGAGAAGTTGAAGGGCGAAGTGGCGCAGTAGTTCGACCGATAAAAATGGCGAAGGGGCCGACGGAACGAAAGTTCTGTCGGCCCCTTCTCTTTTGGTGCGTTGTCACCAAACGGTTGGCGACTGCATCTAGTAGGTATGAACGAAATTTGGTTGCCGCTGGCAGCAATTGCGGGCTACATTGTGCTGATGCGCTTCGTACTGCCGAAGTTTGGAGTGCCCACTTGAATGAGCGGATCTTGCGACGTCGGGTCTCGACGTTCTAACTCACTACCGATGAAAGTTCAAGACCCAGCGCGAGTCACTTCCGATAAATAAGCGAGCCGTTCGTCCGGCGCGTCTGTCGGTTTCTTCGACCCCGAGGCCGATCACCATCGGATACCAACCGACGTTCGCGAGAATCTGTTGGGGCGGGGTCCAGGACTTTGGATCGCCTAAGTCGCTAGAGTAGCTGATGTAGATTCCTTCCGCAGGCCAGCGCGGCTCGCAGCAGGAGCGGTTCATTAGCATCACGTACTTATTCAGATACGTATTGAAGTGCAACGAAGGGCCCCAAAGGGCATCGGTATCGGCGCGCATCCAGCTTACTTTGGCCGGGAACGCGGCTTCGGAAAAGCCGCCTAAACCTGGCTCCGTCCATTCCCCACCGTAGTTCTTCCAAACCTGTCCGACTGGAGCGAGCCGATCTTCAAACGCCAACCGCGCTACCGCGATTCCTTGCGCGCTCAGTGAGCCAGCGTAGTTCGAGTAGTAGATGTAGAAGTACTTCTTCTCTTCGTCGAGTAAGACACTGAAGTCGCCGTTGCCGCCGGCGAAGTAGCCGTTCTGCGCGTTGCAATCGGATACTTCTCCGGCCGTCACAATGATCCCGTAATCCCGGAAGTTAATGCCGTTATCGTAGGAAACCATCATCCCGATTTCTGGAGCCGTAAGGTAGTTGTCCTCGCAGTACGAATACACTTCGTGGTGGTACCAAGCGTAGAGCGTGCCGTCGGTGTCCTGGAAAGTGGCCTCAATCCAAAGCGGGCGGTTTTGGTAGTTGTCCAGTTGAACGGCCCGGACGCGGCGAAGGTTTTGCACCGTCGTGCCTTCGCTGCGGATGGGCATGCCGTCCGAGTTGAAGACAATCATCTGTCCGTTTCGCCAGTGAACGGGGCTGTTCGAATCAGAGACGCCAGGGAACCACAGCAACTCTTCTTCGCTGACCGTGACTTGTTGGCCATAGAGCACGGCCGAACACAGTGTTAACAAAGATAAACAGAGCTTCATGCTCATTTGCCTAGTTTAGCGCAGTTCTGGGTACGCGTATAATTGTTCGGATGCAACTGACTCTCCTCGATTGGCTTATCGTCGCCATTTACTTTGCCTTGAACATTGGCATTGGCTTTTATTACAAGGCGAGGGCGGGGAAGAGCATGGATGAGTTTTTCCTGTCGGGTCGAAACGTGCCGTGGTGGTTGGCGGGGACGTCCATGGTGGCGACCACGTTTGCGGCCGATACGCCGCTGGCGGTAACGGGCATGGTGGCGCGGTACGGAGTGGCGGGGAACTGGCTGTGGTGGAACTTTGTGGCCAGCGGTATGCTGACCGTGTTTTTCTACGCGCGGCTATGGCGTCGCAGCGGGGTGACGACGGATATCGAATTTAGCGAGATCCGCTACGCGGGCAAACCGGCGGCGTTTTTGCGGGGCTTTCGGGCGTTGTATTTCGGGTTGCCGATCAACTGCATCGTGTTGGGGTGGGTGAATCTGGCGATGGTGAAGATTCTGATGCTGATCCTGGGGGTGGATAAGGCGACGGCGCTGGTGGTGGTGATTGGGCTGATCGCGGTGACTTCCTTGATCTCCACGATGAGCGGGCTGTGGGGCGTGCTGGTGACGGACGTTGTGCAGTTCTTTATCAAGATGGCGATGGTGATCATTTTGGCTTACTGCGCCGTGGAGGCCGTCGGTGGAATGGACCAGATGTTGGCCAAGTTGCACGAGATCGATCGCGCAAAGGGGATCGCGCCGGGGGGGAAGGGCGGGGTGCTGAGCTTCGTGCCGGACCTGGATTCGCCGTGGATGCCGATGATCACGTTTCTCGTCTACATTTCGCTGAACTGGTGGGCGGTGTGGTATCCGGGGGCGGAGCCGGGTGGCGGTGGCTACGTGGCGCAGCGGATGTTCTGCGCTAAAGACGAACGGCATTCGCTGTTGGCGACGCTCTGGTTCAACATCGCCCATTACGCGCTGCGGCCGTGGCCGTGGATTCTGGTCGGGCTCGCCTCCATCATCCTCTACCCGAATTTGGCGGATCCGGAGACGGGGTACATCAAAGTGATGATCGACCATTTGCCGCCTTCGCTGCGTGGGTTGATGGTGGCCGGTTTCGCGGCGGCTTACATGTCGACGATCGCGACGCAATTGAACTGGGGCGCCAGCTACATCGTCAACGATTTCTATCGGCGGTTCCTGAAGCCGGAGGCGAGCGACTTCCAACTGGTCCGGGTATCGCAAGTCGTCACCGTTTTGATCACGCTGGTTTCGGCCGTGGTGACGTTCTATATGGAATCGATCTCCGGCGCTTGGAAGCTGCTGATTGTGACCGGAGCTGGCACCGGCGGCGTGTTGCTGCTGCGGTGGTACTGGTGGCGGATCAACGCGTGGAGCGAAGTGGTCGCGATGGGGACGGCGTTTGTGGTCTCCGTGGGGTTGCAGACGATGGCGGGTTTGGATTCGGATGATCCGCGGCAGTTTGCTTACTTGATGATGATCACCGTGGGCGTGACGACGGCGGCTTGGTTAGGGGCGACGTTCCTGACGGCGCCGGAGAGCAACGAAACGCTCGTGGCGTTTTACCGACGGACGCGGCCATCGAGGAACGGTTGGGGACCGATCGCGAAGCTGGCCCCGGACGTGAAGCCGGCCGGGGACGGGCTGAACAACCTGTTGTGCTGGGTGAGCGGATGCGTGTTGATCTATGGCTCGTTGTTCGGGATCGGAAAGATTATCTTTCAAGAAACGGCTCTGGGGATCGGCATGTTGGCAGTGGCGGCGGTGGCTGGGTTCGTTATCTATTGGGACCTGTCGCGCAGAGGATGGTCAAGCATTGTAGACTGAGGCGGATGATTACCCGTCGAACTCTGCTGGCTGGATTGGCTGCGCCGAAGAAGCCGAACTTTCTGTTCTTGATTGCCGATGATCATGCTGCCTATGTGATGGGCTGTGATGGGAATCGGCAGGCGAGCACGCCGAACATCGACCGGCTGGCGAGCGAGGGGGTACGGTTTGCGAAGCACTACTGCAACCAGCCGGTCTGTACGCCTTCGCGGCAGAGTTTGCTGACGGGTTTGATGCCGTCGGCGGTGGGGGTGACGGTGTTGAAGACGTCGCTCGACCCGGAGAAGCCGAACCTGGCCAGGCAGTTTAAGCAGGCCGGTTATCAGACGGCGGTGTTTGGCAAGATGCATTTGAATCGGCCGTCGGCGCCGGGCCTTTACGGGTTCGACACGATGATGACCGAGCCCGACATCAACAAGGCGTGGAACGGCAGCCCGGTGCAGCGGAAGGTGGAAGGGAAGACGAAGCCCGCGTGGAAGCCGTTTCGCGATCCGGCGCGGATCTGGCTGAACGCCGAGAAACTACCGTTTCCGCGCTATTACGAAGAGATGCGCGGGACGTTCACGGCGCGGCAGGCGGTGAGTTGGCTCGAGAAACACAAAGACGACCCGTTCGCGCTTTGGGTGAGCTTTCCGGAGCCGCATTCGCCCTACGATTTTCCCGTCGACATGGCGGCGCAGTTTCCGGCGGCGACGTTTACCGCTCCGAAGGTGGGGCCGGAGGACGCGGGGCAGATTCCGCTGATCTTCCGGGATTTGAGCGTCGAGGAAAAGCAGGGGATTCAGGCGGCCTACTACACGTCGGTGGCGATGCTCGACCGGAATATTGGCGACGTGCTTGACGCTCTGCGGCGGTTGAATTTGGAGCAGGACACGTTTGTGGTTTACCTAGCCGACCATGGTTATTGCGTAGGGCAACACGGGCGGTTCGAGAAGCATTGTGGCTATGAGCCAGCGCTGCGGGTGCCGTTGATCATTCGTTACCCGGGACGGGTGCGGAAGGGGGCGGTGGTGGAGGTGATGACCGAGCATGTCGATGTGACTGCGACAATCACCGACATGATGGGAATTGGAGCGCTGCCGGGGCAGCACGGGCAGAGTCTGCGGCCGTTTCTGGAAGGTAAGAAGGCGCCGGGGCGGACGCACGTTTTCAGTCAATATCTGGAAAACGAGGAGGTTTTTGTGAGCAGCGGAGAGTGGAAGTTCATCCATTGCTCGGGGCAGCGGAAGCGGACGGACGGGTACGAGACGGACAAGCCGACGCCGGGCCGGTATGTGAAACTGTACGACCGGAAGCGGGATCCGGGTGAGTTCACCGACGTTGCGGGGAAGCATCCAGAGGTAGTGAAAAAGATGCAGAAGTTGGTTTTGGAGCGCTATCGGACGACGCATCCGGAGGCGAGTAAAGAGCCGAAGGGCTTGCCATCGGAAGAGGCGATCGACTTTTACGTGCGGCCCCGGGACGCGTAGAAGTAAATTAGGACATAAAGGTATACATTTATCCGCGCTGGGTGTATTCTGTGGTTGCCATGAAGAAACTAACGAAAATTCTACTTGCGGTTGACTTTGCACCCCAGTCGGTTGTGATGGCTCATCGGGCCCGGATGCTTGCCGAGGCGAGCAAGGCCGAAATCGTGGCCGTCCATGCGGTGCGGCCCTTCGCAATGATGACCGAAGGGATGGATGTTCCAGGGGCGGTGGTGCTGGATTGGTATGAAGCGCAGAAGCCGGTATTAGAACGGCAGTTGCAGGCGTTTTGCGAAGAGCACTTGGGGAGCTGCGCGTTTCGGGCCTTGCTAGTTGAAGGGGAACCGGCGTCGGAGAGCGTGAGACTGGCGACCGCGTTGGAGGCCGATCTCGTGATGATGGCGACGCATGGTTTCGGCGCGTTCCGTCGGTTCATTCTCGGTTCGGTGGCGGCGAAGGTGCTGCACGATGCGCCGGTGCCGGTGTTGACGGCGGCGCATGCGAAGGAGCCGGGTCCGGGGCGGGAGGCGTTTCGGAAGATCGTCGTAGGCGTGGATTTAGGACCGCGGACGGCCGACGTTTTGGCCGCGGCGAAGGAGATGGGCGCGGCCGAGGTGGTGGTGGTCCATGCGTTGCCCGTGGTGGGCGACGGGGTGGAGCTTTCGTTTGATCCTTCGTGGGAGTTCGCGCTGAAGGCAGCCGTGGAGGTGACGCTGAAGGAGGCGATGGAGGCCGCGGGGCTGAAGGCCGAGACGGTGATGGAGCCGGGTTCGCCGGCGAAGCTCGTGCATCGGGTGGCGGCGGAGTGGGGCGCTGATCTGGTGGTGATCGGGCGCCATACGGACGACTCGATTCTGGGCCGATTGACGACGCATGCGTACGCGATTGTGCGCGAGTCGCCGTGCCCGGTGCTTAGCGTTTAAACCAGAGGAGGCGGTCGGGGCGGACGGCGGTGAAGATTTCGCCGTCCGCGGTGACGTCGACGGAATGGTGGCCGGGAGAGTCGACGACGCCGAGGGTGGCCCCGGTTTTGTGGTCGAGTTTCTTAAGCCAGCCGGGGGTGCCGTTGGGCTGGTCGAGGGGCTGGGAGCCGATCCACAGGGCTCCGTCGGCGATGGTCAGCGAGAATGTTTTGCCGTGGCCATTGAATTCGTTCAGGAATTTGCCGGTTTGGGTGAAGCGCTGGATGCGGCCGTTTTCGCGGTCGGCGACGTAGACGATGCCGTCCGAGTCGATGGCGATGCCGTGGGGGAGATTGAATTGACCCGGGGCGGTGCCGGGGGTGCCCCATTGGTTCAGCCGTTGGCCGTCGGCGGAGTATTCGAGGATGCGGGCGTTGCCGTAGCCGTCGGCGATGAACAGGTGGCCGTTGGCGGCGAAGGCGATGTCGGCGGTGCCGTTGAAGGTCGATTTGGTTTTGGGTTGCTCGCCGACGTTGATGCTGAGCAGGAGCTTACCTTGCGGCGTGAATTTGAGAATGCGGCTGCTGGCGGCATCGACGGTCCAGACGTGGCCGTCGGGGGAGAGGCGGATCGAATGGGGGATTTCGAAGAGGCCTTTGCCCCATTGGCGGAGGACTTTGCCTTGGCGGTTGATGACGACGATGGGGTCCGCGGTGAGGCCGCGTTGGAGGAGGTAGATTTCGCCGTTGGGGGCGGCGGCGACCGAGGAAGGGAAGCCGAGTTCGGCTTGGACGGGGAGGTGGGTTTGGGTGAGGGGCAGGAGACGGCGGATCTTAACGTTACGGAACTGGGCGATGGAGTCGGCGTGGTTCTGGAGGGTGATGGGGCTGGGTGGACCGAGGCGGGGGTTTAAGGCCGGGTCGGTGAGGGCAGCGGAAAGGACCAACTTGTCGTTGATCCAGTGTTCGATTCGGCCGGCGTTCACGATCAGGCGGAGGGTGTTCCATTCGCCGGGTGGGTGGGCGGAGCCGGTGGTGGGTGCCTTTAGGTTGTAGATGGCGCCGGTATGGCGAGTAGCACCGAGGCGGCCATCCGGGTGGCGCTGATCGTCGAGGAATTGGAACTCCAGTGCCGCGTTATAAAATTGGCCGCGTTGGGTAGGGCCCAAGGTTCCGGGGGCCACCCGCCGACCGTTCAAATAGCCGGGCTGTTCGTGAAGAAGGAATACTTCGTTTTTAATTCGGTATTTGACGCCGCTGTTGCCGCCGGGTTCGATGCGCCAATCGAGGGCGAGTTCGAAGTTGTCGTAGGCCTCCTTGGTGACGAGGTCCTGGAGAATGCGGGGATCGCGGACGGTGGTAAACGTGCCGCCGGCTAGCGTCCAGCTTTTGTCGGCGAGAGGGCGGAAATGTTCGAAGCCGTTCGATGACTGCCACCCGGCGATGTCTTGGGCCGAAGCCAGAAGTGGCAGAATGAGGAGGATGAAAACGTGGCGCGATATCTCGATCCCCAGCTTCGACGGCATGGTGAACTGGCCGGGCGATGCCCGAGTGGACATGAAGCGGGTGATGAGCATGGCGGATGGGGCGGAATGCAACGTAACGCGGCTGAATATGAGCGTCCATACCGGGACTCACATGGATGCCCCTGGGCACTTTATCGCAGATGGCGTCACGATGGAAGCGTGGCCGCCGGAGTCGACGATTGGGCGGTGCCGCGTGATCGAGATTATGGACCCGACGTCGGTGACGGCGGCCGAGTTGGCCCCGCATGACCTGCAGGCAGGGGAGCGGGTTCTGTTCAAGACGGAGAACTCGCGGCAACGTCGGTTGGCCGAGCCCGTGTTTTTCGAGCCGTTCGTCTACGTGGCGGAAGATGCGGCGAAGTTGATGGTGGAGAAGGGAGTTCGCGCGGTGGGCGTGGACTATTTGTCAGTCGGCGGATTTTTCAAAGACGGGACGGAGACCCACGTGGCCTTGCTCGGGGCCGGAGTGTGGGTGATTGAGGGGCTGGATCTGTCGAGCGTCGCGCCGGGCGAGTATGAGCTGAACTGCGTGCCGTTGAAGTTGGTGGGGGCCGACGGGGCCCCCTGCCGGGCGCTGCTTCGCTAGAGCGTAAAGAAGTCCCAGAAAAAGATGATGGCCGCGTGGGCGGCGGGCACCCCTTCCACGCGACCGATAATGCTGCCGTTCTTGCGCACGTCACCATCTCGTTCCACCTTGCCGACCAGACTGCCGTGGACGCGAACATCGCCGTCCTTTTCCACCTTGCCGACCAAGCTGCCGTTTTTCCGAATATCGCCGTCGGATTCGATTTTGCCGACGAGAGAGCCCTTGACGCGAATGCTGCCATCGGACTCAATTTTGCCAACCAGAGACCCATGGAGGCGGACGTCGCCGCCGGATTCGATGCGGCCGATCAGGGAGCCGCCCTTGCGAATGTCACCGGCTAACAGGGTGATCGCGAGCGCGAGAGAGAGGGATACAAGTTTGATCATGGTCGTTTACGGAGCGCGGTAAATGGTTTGGAAATGGATTTGTGAGGCGCCGATGGCGGCGCCGAGCCCTCCGCCGACAGCGAGCGATGCGGCCAAAGCTTGGTCGCCGTTGCCGGTTTCGTTGTTGAGGCGGGTCTGCAGAATACCGCCCACTACGGCGGCAGCCCCGACACCGATGGCCGCGCCGATCAGCGCGTTGCGGGTTCGTCCGGCCGAACGGCTGATCCGAACGACATCCGCCTTGGCAACGGTGGTGGCCTGACCGCCGACGGTCAGCGTGACCCGCTCGGCGTCAGCGCGGACGAGTTCGCCTTGCATGCTTTTTTTGTCCCTCTTAATGAGTTGGATCCTCGTGCTCGGGCGGAGCGCGACGACGTCGGTCCAGGATCCTTCGGCCCCCAACAACGTGGCGGCGGCGAGAAGAACGGTTGCGATTCCTTTGGTCATGAGCAATACGCGCAATCAGCCGGCCGAATCGTATGCTCTACGGGCCCAATCCAATAATTCTTTGTCGATTTGTTCGGCGGCGGTGACTTTGACCCGATAGGGGCACATGCCGCCGGGGGGCACGGCTTCGAGTCGGGGGCCGGCCTCCAACGCCGGCATGTTGAAGCCGATTTCGACTCGCGAGTTGGTCGCCGGGCCGATCAGCGCGAACTGCTTTTTTCTACGCAGGCTGACGTTGGCTTTCTTTGGCGCAATCTCGAACGGGCCAAACGGCGCGAGGGCGGCGAGGAACTTTTCGTGGATCGGACGGAGCGCAGCCTTGGGCCCTGCGTAGATCGCGTCGAGGGGATCGTCGGGTTGGGGAACCTCCGCTTTGCGCAGATGCAGAACGAGCATGTTCGCGTCGCCGTGGCCGAGGCCGAGTTCTTTCTTGGCAAAGGCCACCAATTCGGTATGCTTGGCGAGGCCGGTGGCGGTTAGACGTTTGCCAAGCTCGGCCAGTGACTGGCCGGTTTTTTTCTGAATATTCGCGAGCTGGGTGGTGATCGCGGCGTCAATGTCGGCCATGGAAGCCCCTAGGGAGTAGCGTTAGCCCAGTATCCAGGACGGGTGCGAATGCGAAGGTTGGTTCCGGGTTGCACCTGAACGGTCAGGGTATGGTAGCCGGGTTGCGGCTCCTTCGGGATGAAGCTTATCACGTACTGCGAGTGGATTTCTTCGCCGAGGTTTTGAATGGCCTTTTCGAGGCCGGCCAGCTTGGTAAACGGGTATTCGGCCCCGCCCGTGGCTTGGGCCAGCTTCTCGGTGGTCTTATCCATCGAAAGACGTTTCAACTCGCCGATTCCGCCGAGGATGTCGGTCGATTGGGCCGAGGTGTTGGCGGGGATGGATTGCGCGACCGGGTCCCAATTGGGCTTGCCGCTGGGGATCGGCAGCGGCCGGGTTTGGCGAGGTTGCTGCACGTCCTCGGGCTTGGCGAAGAAGCCGGTGCGAAAGGCGGAGTAGGTGGCCGAATAGACGGTGACGCCGGCGGCTTGGGCTTGGCGGATGACGTCGGGGAGCGTGGCTTCGCTGCCGCGGTCGCGGGTTTCTGAAATGAGCAGCAGGACGCGGCGGGCGTTGGGCTGCGCTTCCAGGAGTTTGATCGCCTCGGCCGCGCCGTCGAGCAGGTGACCCTCCTTCGGTGAACGAGACGCGAGTGCCGCGCATGCCCTCGAAAGGGCGTCTGGATCCTTCGTGCAGGGTTGGCGCACGACAACGGAATCGGAGAAGGAGATCAGGCCGGCGCAGCCACGCTCTCCGGTGACGACAGGTTGGATCATCGCGCCAATCTGCCGAACTTTGACGAGAGCCGAGGCGGAGATGCCCGACGTCTGGACGGCGACGACCAGGGCTACTCTCGCCACACCTGTGCCGAATGTATCCATGGAGAAGGGCTGGGGAACGCCGTTGTCGAGGATCTTGAAGTTCGCCTCCGTCAGGCCGTCTACGGGCCGACCTCGCGCACTTTGGACGGTCGTCGGGACGAAGACGAGACGCGTTTGCACGACGAAGCCGGGTTCCTGAGCAGCCAGCAGAACCGGGAGAAGGGCAATTAGAGGTCTCATCGCCCTTTCTCTATGCAATTACTAGGCCGGATCGCCATCTTGATGTGGGGTCAGGTGATTCAGGATCGCGGTCTTCTCGGGTTTCTTGTACCGTTCGATCTTGGAGCCGATGGGGCCTTTGGCCGTGCGGGAGAGCAGCGTCGACACTTCGTCGCGGCTCATTTTTTGAAACGTCTTGACGGTCAGGACGTTCTCTTCGAGTTGTTGGACGGTTTCGACGCCGCTAACGAGGGTATCGACGTCGTGGCTGAGGGTGTAGCGGAGGCACTCGGGAATCGTCGCGATTTTCGCTTTCGTAATCTCGCCGATCGCGTTCGACTTCATCGCGAGCAGGCCGAGACCCTTGGCGCGGACCTTCGGCAACACGTCCTTGATGAAGCTGAGGTAATGGGGGTCGATCAGGTTCACCGGATGCTGCACCGTCTCCCAGCCGTCGAAGCCCTTGAGCAGCGCTTGATGCACTTCGGGGTCGTGGTGGCCGGTAAAGCCGATATGCCTCACCATGCCCCTTTTCTTCGCCTCGACAAAGGCTTCGAGCGACCCGCCGGGGCCGAAGATTTTTTCCACCTCGTCCATGCGCGCGACTTCGTGACAGCACCACAGGTCGAGGTAGTCGGTGTTCATGCGCTTCAGCGTCGTTTCGAGCTGCGCCATGGCGGATTTCTTGTCGCGCAGTTCCGCCTTCGACATCAGCAGGATCTTCTTGCGAAGGCCGCCAGTGAGCGCTTTGCCATAGACCTCATCGGACTTGCCGTTGTGATACTTGGCCGCGCTGTCGAACATCACGACCCCGAGGTCGATCGCGCGGCGGATGATTTTGATCCCTTCCTCTTCGCCCTTGACGGCCATGTGATAGCCGCCGAGCGTGAAGCGGGAGACCCGAAGCCCGGACTTGCCGAGAGTGGCCATGGGCATGGGGGCATCGGCGAGTGCGGTGACGGAGGTGCCGAAAGCGGCAGCGGTTGCGTTGAGAAAATCGCGACGTTCCATGCGCTTATCCTATCAGGGCTACGGAACGATGGTGATGCGCTTGATGGAATCGAGCCGGGGCCACGTGCGGTCAAAGTATGCGTTGCCTTCCTGCTGCGCCAGGCGCGGGTCCGGCCCGGGGCCGAGCGGGGCGATGTCGCCGTAAACGAAGTTGAGCTGATCGAGCACTTCAAGGCCTTCGGTCACCTTCCCAATGGGGGCGAAACCTTGACTATCGAGCGAGGTATTGTCCCGGAGATTGAAGAAAAGCTGGGTCGACCGGGTGTTCGGGCCGCGGGTGGCAAAGGTCAGGGTTCCCCGCACGTTTTTCTCTTTCACCGGGTCGTCGACGATGTCGCGTGAGGACCAGAGCCGGTTCGTTTTCGGCTCCTTATGAATGCCCCATTGGACGACGAAGCCGCGGACGACGCGGAAGAATTTCTGGTCGTCGAAAAACTTTTCCTGGACGAGCTCATAAAAACGATCCGCGCCGATCGGGGCCCAGGTTCGGTTGACGGTAACGGTGAAGTCGCCTTTCGACGTTTCAAACTTCGCCTTGAACTCATCCGGCGCGCGGACGGGCGCTTTCGGCTTCTCGGCGACCTTGGAGGGGCCGCAAGCGGAGAGGAGGACGAGGGCAATTAGCCAGCTATTTCGCATCGCGCCAATTGTCCCCCACTCCGGTGTCGACGACAAGCGGTACCGCGAATTGCCGCACCGATTCCATCTCATGCTTCACCATGCGTTGCAGCGTTTCCACTTCGTCAGCGGGCGCTTCGAACACCAGTTCGTCGTGCACCTGTAGGATCATCCGGGACGCGAGTTTCTGTTCGGCGAGCAGCGCTTGAATCTTGATCATGGCCAGCTTGATCAGGTCGGCGGCCGAGCCTTGCAAGGGCGTATTCACCGCGGTGCGCTCGGCGAACGAACGCGCGTTGGGGTTGCGGCTGTCCATGTCGGGAATCGGTCGGCGACGGCCGAAAAGCGTCTCCGCGTAGCCTTTCGCGCGGACTTCGGCGATGGTCGCTTCGATGAACGTTTTCACGCCAGAGTAGCGGGCGAAGTAGGCTTTGATGTACTTTTCGGCTTCGTGCTTCGGGATCCCTAAAGCGGATGCGAGGCCAAAGGACGTCTGGCCATAAACGATTCCGAAATTGACGGCTTTGGCGCCGCGGCGCATCTCCGGGGTGACGAACGCCGCGTTCACGCCGAAGACCTCGGCGGCGGTGCGGGTGTGAATGTCTTCGCCATTCATGAAGGCGTCGGTGAGCACCGCGTCGCCGGACATGTGAGCCAGCAGCCGGAGTTCGATTTGCGAGTAATCGGCGACGACGAGTTTCCAGCCGGGAGGCGGAACGAAGGCGGCACGGATCTCTCGTCCAAGCTCCGTCCGGACGGGGATGTTCTGCAGGTTCGGGTTCGAACTGGACAGGCGCCCGGTGGCGGCCCCGGTCTGCTGAAACGTCGTGTGCACGCGGCCGTTTTCCGGGTGGATCAGCGCCGGCAAGGCGTCGACGTAGGTGCCCTTCAATTTAACGAGGCCACGGTATTCCAGAACCTGGGCTGCGATGGGATGGGCCAGGTTTTCGAGCACATCGGCGGCGGTGGAGATCTGCTTCTTCCCGCCCTTGGAAGGCGCGGGCAGGTTCAAGTCCTCGAAGAGGATTTTGCCCAGTTGTTGGGGCGAGTTGATATTGAACTCGCGACCCGCGAGGCCGTGAATCTCCTTGGTCAGCGCCTGGATGGCGGTTTCCATCTTTCCGGACATGACGGCGAGTTGGTTCGGTTCGATCAGTACGCCGAGGCGTTCCATCGCGGCGAGCACCGGCACCAGAGGGAGGTCGATCGACTCGTAGATTTCGCGGGCGTTGATCTTGTCGAGCTCCGGCCCTAGTTTCTCGGCCAGGCGTAGCGTCAGGTCGGCCCGTTGATCGGCGCGGGCGCCGGGTTTCTGTTGCAGATGAATCTCGCAGAGCGAATCAAAGGCCGAATTGCCGGAGTCGGCGGTGAGCAGGAACGCTTCCAGCATCAGGTCGCGGGTGAGACCCTTCGCCTCCGGATCGGCGGCATAGATGGCCTTGGTGTCGTGGGCGATCTTTGGTGTGGCGGAGTGAAGGAACGCGAAATCAGGGCACGTGCGAGCCTGGCCCGCGGCACGGGCGATTCCGAGTTGGCCGCCGAACAGGGCGAGGCCGACCGGGGCATCGCCCACCCAACCGGGTAGCTCTTCCGCTGTGATCGGCGCATAGTCCTCGGCCACCTGCTCGCGGGCGGGGCCGAGATCGCGCAGGAATGTGAAAAATTCCATTTCGCGATAGAAGGCTTCGAGCGCGGCACGGTCCGGTTCGGCCAGCGCGAGCGACTCGAGCGAAATATCGAGGGGCACTTCGCAGTGAATCGTAGCGAGCCGCTTCGACAACTCGACCTGTTCCCGATGCGTCGTCAGCGCCTCCCGGTAGGTTTTCTTCGTCAGCCCCGGCCCGGCGGCGAGCAGGGAGTCGAGGGTCCCATACTCGGCCAGTAACGCCACGGCCCCCTTGTCTCCAATGCCCGGGGCACCCGGGATGTTGTCGACGGCGTCGCCCTTCAGCGCCAACAAGTCCGCCACCTGCTCGGGCCAGACTCCCATAAATTCTTTCACCAGATCCCGGTCGTATAAGGTGTCGTCTTTGGCCGGGTTGAGCATCGAGACGCCCGGACCGACGAGTTGGAGCATGTCCTTATCGGAAGAGACGATGATGACTTCGAGCCCGGCGGCTTGGGCGCGCTTGGCGAGGGTGCCGATGACGTCGTCGGCCTCGAAACCAGCGGCTTCGAGCACCGGAATGGAGAGCGCTTCGAGCAAACGTTTGACGAGCGGCACCTGGGCGATCAGGTCGGGCGGCGTCTCTGTCCGGGTTGCCTTATACGCAGGGAATTCCGTTTCGCGAAACGTGGGGCCGAGCGATTCGTAAACGGCGGCGAGGTAATCCGGCCGGTGCTTCTCGCGGAGCTTCTTCAACATGTTGTGGAAGATAAACACCGCTTCGGTGGCGACTCCGGCCGAGGTGCGCATCGGCGGCGTATTCATGCGCATCCGCGCATAATAGGCGCGAAAAATGTACCCGAAGGAGTCGATGAGGAAGAGGCGCGGCATCGCCTACAAGGATACTCCAATGTGTCCGCTTCACCGCACGTGTGTATAAAAAGACACACATTTTACGTCCTAACTATTTTACTTTCAATTGATTACCATTTTTGGTATTCTTCGGTTTGCGCTTCGAAACTTCCGTTGCACAGCCGGTATCGGCGAAAGGTGTGGGCCTCCATAGCGGGGTGCCGGTCAGTATTACGATTCAGCCTGCCGCCGCCGGCACGGGGATCGTTTTCCGCCGAACGGACCTGTCGAACTTCGAATTGCCGGCGAGTTGGAAGCACGTGGCGCGGGTGTCTTATGCCACCAGCCTGATGCGGCAGGGGGTGCTGATCTCGACGACCGAGCACCTGCTCAGCGTCCTTTATTCGATGGGGATCGATAACGCTTATATTGATATCGATAATCTCGAAGTGCCGATTTTCGATGGTTCCGGTCAGCCGTTCATCGAACTGTTGGCCCAAGCGGGAGTGCAGACCTACAAAAAGCGCCGTAAATATCTCCGCATTTTGAAGCCCGTCACGGTGGAGCAGGGAAACAAGCGGATTTCCATCCTGCCGGCGGATTCGTTTTATCTTTCCTGCGAGATCTATTTTGACCATCCTTTGGTTGGCCATCAGTCGATGGAAATGGAGTTGACGCCGGCGCGCTATGCCAAAGAGGTTGCTGCTGCCCGCACGTTCGGCTTCGAATACGAACTTGGTCAAATGCGGAACATGGGGCTGATCCGCGGAGCCGACCTGACGAACGCGGTGTGTTTTGATCGCGCTTCTGTATTGAATCCAGGTGGCTTACGGTTTTCCGACGAGCCGTGTCGGCACAAGGTGCTCGATTTGATTGGGGATTTAGCTTTGATCGGGCGACCGTTGTTGGGTCACGTGATTGCGGAACGGGCCGGCCACGCGATGCACGCCGCGCTCGTCGCGCGGATCATGCAAGATGCCTCGCTTTACGAAACAATTTTTTTTGATCAGTTGGCCTCCCGGGCCACCCACGCCCTCGTCGGCTGAGGATTGAAGGCAGTGTTTCGCCAGATTCCTAACATCCTGACGGTTCTGCGCTTGATCGGCACCGTGCCCGTGGTGTGGCTCATCCTGGAGCGCCGGTTCCTCACGGCGCTGTTCGTGTCGTTCCTGATCGCCGTGACGGACAGCATCGACGGGTGGATGGCCCGCCGATGGCGGCTGGAGTCGCGGTTTGGCGCGATCATGGACCCGTTGGCGGATAAAGTCCTGGTGGGTAGTGGCTTCGTCGCGCTGCTCTACGTAGGGGCGATGCCAGGCTGGCTGGTGGCCATGGCGCTGGGCCGGGATCTATTGATTCTGCTGGCTGCGGCGGTTCTGTTTCGCCTGACCGGGAAAAAAGACTTCCCGCCCTCTCGCCTCGGAAAAGCCAACACGTTCCTGCTGATGTGTACCGTCGCCGCGGTGCTGCTGAACTTTCACCCGACCGTGTTTTTCGCCATTAGCGCGGTGAGCATCGTAACAAGTGGGGTCCGGTACGCTTATCTTGGGTACCAAGCGTGGAAATGAATTGACGGCTGCGCGGGGTGGAGATAGGCTAGTATTAGTAGGTCTCCGTTATGCGCTATACGCCTTCGAAGCAGTATTTGTGGGCTGGCTTGATCGCTGCTGGTCTGGCGGTGATCTCGAGCCTCTTCGCGACCGAATGGATGTTCGCGTTGGTTGCGTCTATTCTGTTTCTTCTCAGTGCTATAGCGGTGCTGGTGCTGGCCTTTAGGCCCCCGATTGAGATCCAGGAACACGTCCTGATCATCGGTGAGCGGACGATCTCGTGGTCCAATGTCGCCCGGGTGGATCGCACTGGTTGGATCTCTCCCCTCGCGGTTAAACTCACTCTTTTCCAAGGAGATGAGCGCATATTGATCTTGTTTCCGGGCGATCTCGACGCTTCGAATTCCTTGCTGCGACACTTGCGGCGGAACGCTAAGGAAGCTCTCATAGACGGGATCCCTTACCGGCAGTTCTGGGGCGACTCTTTGCCTCCGGTAGAAGGGTCGACAACTCCTTCGGTCGCTCCCAAGGCCCAGTTGTTGCGCAGCGACGACGAAGCGGAAGTCGAGCGCCTGTATCAACTTCTGAAAACTGTCGGCCACCTGGATACGCGCCAGCAGGACGAGAAATAACGCTTGATTCGCTCGGCTAGGCGCTGGCTGGGGCTAGGGGTGCTGCTTGCCGCGGCGGTTTTGCTGCACGCGCAATGGCTGCCCTTGGTCGCGAGCTTTCTCGTGAAAACGGACCCTGTGGAAGCCGCGGACGCCATCTTCGTCCTCGGCGGCGATCACTTCGGCGACCGCATTACCCATGCTGCTCTTTTAGCCCGCCAGGGCTTCGCCCCAAAGGTATACGTGAGCGGTCCAGCCGGCGTTTTCGACCGTTTCGAGAGCGAATTAGCGATTGAGTTCGCCGAAAAACATGGGTTTAAGGATGTTTCCTTTGTGCCCTTGCCGAACCACTGCACCTCCACCCGCGACGAAGCGGAGCAGTACATGCCGGAATTTCGGAGATTGGGCTTTAAGAAAGTACTCGTTGTCACGAGCAATTTTCATACCCGACGGGCTGGGAAGATTCTGCGGGCGGTCGCCTCCGATCCAACGATTGTAATGGTTGCCGCGCCGACTAGAGAGTTCCATCCCGAGGATTGGTGGCGGCGGCGTCAAGACCAAAAGAATCTCTTCCTGGAGTGGACGAAAACCCTCGCGGCTTGGATCGGGCTCTGAGCGGATGCTCGACGCGGTTCGGTTCTTACGACCCTATCTGGGCCGGCATCGCCAGCAACTTCTCCTAGGCCTGGGGGCACTGGTCCTCAATGCGCTTTTCGGGGCGACCCTGCCGCTGATGATTCGCCGGGGGATTGACTCCATCACCGCGGGCGAACCGTGGTCGGCCACGGCGCTCATCGCCGGCGGTCTCCTCCTCTTGGCCCTGGGCAAGGGACTCTTTCAGTATTGGAAACGGTTGATCATTATCGGTGTTTCCCGCGACCTCGAGTACGACCTCCGAAACGATATTCTTGCTCACCTGGTCCTCGTAAATCGGAATTTTTATGCCCAGTTCCCGACCGGCGACATCATGGCGCGGTCGACGAACGATCTGAACGCCGTCCGGATGATGGCCGGTCCCGGCCTGATGTATTGGTCGGAAACGATGCTCACCTTCTTCCTCGCTTTCTGCGTGATGGTGACGGTGGACCCTGTCCTGACGCTCGCGGCACTCGCCCCGGCACCCGTCATCAGCATTCTGGTCGTCTACTACGGCCAACGCATTCACGCGCGGTTTGAAGAGATTCAGCGGGTCTTTTCCACCATTTCCGGCCGCGTGCAGGAGTCGGTCGCCGGGATGCGACTTCTGCGCGCCTACGGACAAGGCGAAGCCGAGCGGGTTCGTTTCGAAGAGCTCAACCAGGACTATATTCGTCGAAACCTGGATCTCGTTCGCACGACGGGAGTCTTTGAGCCCCTGCTCCACGCCTTAAGCGGCATCACCTTTCTCGTCGTTCTTTGGGTGGGAGGCCTCCGGGTACTCGACGGCAAAATCTCGCTCGGCAGCTTCGTCATGTTCCAGACCTACGTTGGCATGCTGATTTGGCCGATGATCGCGATGGGCTGGGTGATTAACCTGATGCAGCGCGGAACCGCTTCTTTGAGTCGGATTCGCGAGATGTTGAACGTTCCGCCAACGATCGCCGCCCCTGCTGATCCCACGCCCGTACCCCTGCCGCTCGCCGGCGGGATTGTCTTCGCCGACGTGCGATTGGAATATGCAGCCGGTCCCGCGCTCTCCGGGGTGAGTTTCACCGTCGCTGCTGGTGAAACGGTCGCCGTAGTGGGGCCTACGGGGTCCGGCAAGACGTCACTGACGCAGATGGTGCCTCGGCTGCTCGATCCGACCGCGGGGGCCGTGTGGGTCGACGGGGTGGATGTGAGAGACTACGATCCGGAATTGCTCCGCCGTCAGATCAGCATCGTCCCCCAAGAGACGTTCCTGTTCTCGATGAGCCTGCGCGACAACATCGCCCTCGGCTCTCCCCAGGCGGACGACGCCGCGATTGAGCGCGCCGTAGAGATCGCCGGGTTAACCGCCGACGTCGCCGGCTTTCCGGAAGGCCTTGTCACCGTGATCGGCGAGCGAGGCATCACGCTATCCGGAGGCCAAAGGCAGCGCACCGCGATCGCCCGCGCGATTCTGCGAGATCCCCGGATCCTAATTCTCGATGATGCGCTCTCCAGCGTCGATACGGTCACCGAAGCCGAGATCCTCGAAAGACTCGGTACCGTGATGAAAGGGCGCACAACTTTGTTAATTTCCCATCGGGTCTCGACGATGCGGTATGCCGACCGGATTGTGGTCCTCAAAAAGGGCGAAATCGCTGAGATTGGAACATCGGAGGAGCTTTTGGCCCGCCACGGATACTATGCTTCGCTCGTTCGAAAACAGCAGCTTGAAGAAGAGATTGATTCCCTTTGACCCGAAGAGGCCTCGGTCGTGCTATTTTTAAGATCTGTAGCATCTGTCGTTGCGTCCGGTTCATCCCCTTCGTTCGATCCTGCCCAACCAGCCGCTCTGCAAATCAGTAAGGAAAGTAAAATGACCAATATCTTCGTAGGAAACCTGAGTTTTCATACCACCGAGCAGAATCTCCGCGCGTTGTTCGAGCAGTTCGGCGCAGTGGATCGTGTGAGTACCTTGATGGCCGCGCCATTAACGTAAATGAAGCGCGTCCGAAAGAAGACCGCGGTGGCGCGGGCGGCGGCGGCGGCGGTTATCGCGGCCGGAGCGGCGGCGGCGGCGGTGGTGGCGGTCGTGGCGGCGGTCAGGGCAACCGCTGGTAGTCCAGCTCGCTTGTTAAGTAGTGGCCGCAGCGCTGACGCGCTGCGGCTTCCCTGTGTCCCGTCTCGTAACAATAGGGTTTTTGTGTGTTCAGGTCAGGTCTCTCTCTTTTTGCCTTTGCTAACGAAACCGGGCGGCCTTCATGCACGTCCCCCAATAGTCGCAGAGTGGAAAGGATCTATCGCTTCATGATTTATTCCGGGCTTGTACGCCTGTCAATCTTTGCGTTCTTATTGGGATCAGCTCCGCTGCTCAGCCAACAGCCTCCGCAGCCTCCGGCCCCAAAGCCGGCAAACCCCTTTGAGACCGTCCCCACGGCGCCCACCGAGGCCCCGAAACCGCAACCTGCAAAACCAGGTCTGCAAACCCCACTTCCGGCTGCTGGTGAGGTGGATAACGTCATCGAACAGATTGAGTTCCGCGGAGCCCGACGGGTCCCGCAGGAAACCCTACGAGCGATGATCTTCTCGAAAAAGGGCGATAAGGTCGACGAAGATTCCCTCCACCGCGACTTTATGTCGTTGTGGAATACCGGGCGCTTCGATGACATCGTTCTCGAACGTGAGGCTGGCCGCACTGGATACATCATCCGATTCGTGGTGGTCGAACGTCGCATCGTCCGTTCTATTAAGTACGAGGGTGCCAAGTCCCTAACTGTTTCAGAAATCCTGGACCGTTTTAAAGAGCGCCGCGTCGGCCTCACGGTCGAGTCTCAATACGATCCGAACAAAGTCCAACGCGCGGCCGTGGTGCTGAAAGAGTACTTGGCTGAACGCGGTCGCCAATATGCGACCGTCGAGCCGGATCTGCGTCAGATTCCGCCCTCCTCCATGGAAGTGGTTTTCAAGGTGAATGAGGGCCCGAAGGTCAAAGTCGGCGACATCAATATTGAAGGGAATAAAGTTTTCTCTGATCGCGACGTTCGGCGTGCCATGCGGAGTCTGCGCCCGATTGGTATCCCTAAATCCATCCTGTTTGAAAACCTATTTGCGAAAACTTTCGATTCGACCAAGCTCGAACAAGACAAGCAAATGATCGTGAACGCCTACCAGGAAAAGGGATATTTCACGACGAGGACGGGGGAGCATACCGTTAAGATTATCGACGTCGGCGGCTCCGGCTTTCGGATCCCGTTCCTCTACCCGAACAAGCCGGGTAAACGGGCTCAAGTCACGATTCCTGTCGAAGAGTCGCGCCGATACAATCTGAATAAACTCAACGCGGTCGGCATGAAGTTGTTTCGGACGCCTGAAGCGATCCTGCCGCAGGTGTTCGGCATGAAAGAGGGCGACGTCTTCTCGATCGCCAAGCTGCGCAAGGGTATGGAGCAGATTCGCAAGTTGTATGGCGAGTTCGGCTACATCGATATGGTGCCGGAACCCGATATTCAGCCCCAGTTGGGAACGAATAAGATCGATCTGACCATCAATGTGGATGAAGGGAAACAGTTCTTCGTCCGTCGTATCGATTTCTCTGGCAACGTCACCACGCGCGACAAGGTGATTCGGCGCGAACTCATGATTGACGAAGGGGATCAGTACTCTACCCGGTTGTGGGAACTGTCGCTGCTCCGGCTGAACCAACTCGGCTATTTCGAAGCCTTGAAAGAAGCCGAAGCCGCCGAAATCAAACGCGATACCCGAACCAACACCGTCGATATCACGCTTAAGGTGAAAGAGCGGGGCAAGAACTCGGTCCAATTGTCGGGCGGCGTATCCGGTATCTCGGGCTCGTTTGTGTCCTTCGGTTACTCGACCAACAACTTCCTCGGTCTCGGCGAAACCCTGGGTCTGAGTAGTCAGTTAGGAGATCGTATCCGGGACGTCACGCTCTCGTTTACGGAGCCTTACCTGTTTGATAAGCCGATTCAGGCCGGTGCCACGGTGTACATGCAGCGGTTCAACTATGATCAAGGCCGCGAAGTTTCGCTCCTTTCTGGTCGCAACCTATTGCCTTACTTCAATGCTCTCGGAAGCCAGAATCTGCTGAACTACGTCACCAACGGCCTGGGCTTTACCGCCTTCGCCTCGACGCAATTGAAGCGGTCCTTTGCTCGCGTCAGCATGACCTACGGCTATGACATCTCGACCGTCAAAACCCTGTCTGATGCATCGAGCAACTACTTCAACTTCCTCTCGTTCCAGCGGACCGACGGTCCAAACCAACTCGATGGGATTCGGACGAGCAAAGTCGTCCCGTCCTATAGCTACAACACGGTTGATCACCCGATCACCCCCACCCGTGGCCGCAGCCTCTTCATCTCCACCACGTTCGCCGGCAGCATCCTGGGTGGCAACGTGAACATGATCGAGCCGACGATCAGCTCCACCTACTTCCGCTCTGGCTTCAAAAAAGGCCATGTGATCGGTATGCGTGGTCTCGGTCGCCTGATCTCAGGCTACGGTGGCAAAGTCGCTCCGCCCTTTAACCGCATCTTCATGGGTGGTGAAAATGACATCCGCGGATTCGACATCTGGGGCATCTCGCCGATCTCGTTCCTTCCGAGCCAGGCCAGCGTGAATGTCCTCAATGATGATGGTTCGGCCCGTCAGCAGAAAATCCTGCAAAATGGCGTCGAGACGTTCTCCCCCGTAACCCAGCAAATTCCGGTTTACCAGTTGACGACCACCGGTGGAGACACCCAGCTTCTCGGCAACTTCGAATATCGGATTCCCATTTTTGGCCCAGTGGTTTTGGCGGCATTCTTTGACGCCGGTGTAAACCGGATCACACTAAAAGAACAGCTTCGGCTGAATCCCCGACGCGTCGAAGAGTTGAACAGTCTGTTCCCCCAGGCTGGCTTCGAACGGCGTATCCCCGTCAATACGCAAACGGAGAAAATGCGGATGTCGACCGGTCTGGAATTACAGATCATGATGCCGGTGGTCAACGCTCCTTTCCGCTTCTACTGGGCTTACAACCCTTCGATCGTTCAGACTTATTTGCAACCGCCCGTCGTGCTGGACCGCTCGCAGTTCCCCAACCAGCAGACGTTTATCAACTCGGTCGCGCAATGGGGACGGGCGACCCCGTTCTTCGAACGCCGCAAAATTTTCCGGTTCACCATCAGCCGAACCTTCTAGTACAATTAACCAAGCATTTTGAGGAGTCTCCCCACCGTGAATCGCCAGATCATGTGGCTGCCCGCCGTTCTTATCGGCACGAGCATCAGCCTTTTCGCCCAAGTCGCCCCCACTAAGGTCGGCATCATCCATATCCAGAACGCCATCATCGGTACCAAGGACGGCCAAGTGGCCGCCAAATCGCTCGAAGAGCGGTTTATGCCGAGGCGGAAGGAAGTGGAAAAGAAGCAGGCCGATATCGGGGCCATGCAGAATCAATTGCGCGCTTCCTCCAACACCGCGAGCGAAGACGTAAAGAACAAGTTGATGCGTGACATCGACGTCAAGCAGAAGTCGTTGCAACGCGACGCTGAGGATTTCCAGGCCGAAGTCGACCAGGAACAGCAGAAAGTGCTCGGCGAACTCGGCGGCAAGATCATGGCCGTCATTGATAAATACGCCACCGACAACGGCTACGCGATCGTCATCGACGTGAGTTCGCAACAGAGCCCCGTGCTCTATGCGGCGACTGCGATCGACATCACTCGCGAAATCGTAGCCCTCTACGACCGCAACGCTCCGTCTGCCGCCAAGCCTCCTGCTCCCTCGGCCGCCCCGGCCGCCGCTCCGCCGGCCAAGAAGGCTACCCCCGGCGCGAAGTAAATCTAACGTGCGGCCGGACTCCTTGGGCTGGCCGCCAACTGTTTGATCAGGAAGGGGAGAGGTCTTTACGGATCTCTCCCCTTTTTGTCTCCGCTCGCCACGTCCGACGGGGGAGAAACTTCACAAGGGTGCCGTAAAGGCATGGATCAATGAACGCTAAACGAATCATCGCCAACAGTTTGATCGCCGTAGGACTCGCTGTACTGACCTATGTCGCGTCCTGGGTCGTCGGCCTTGTGCAGGCTGCCAAAGCCGCTGCCGATGCGGGCCAGCGGGCAACCGCCGGGCCGCTGCTTGTCTGGGTGTTCGCGATGATCCCGGCCGCGATGGTCCTCATCGTCATCGGCATCGTGATGCGTTCTAAAAACCGCTCGGCTTAACCCAAAAGCTCTCTTTCCAAACTCCGCCCGCCGGAACGGACTGCAACTCTGGATACTTCCCCGCCTGCGCGAGGTTGGCACCGTTTGTAATTCCCGTCATCGGTTCAAAGCAGATGAAATTGCGCCCCGGCGGCGCGTAGACTACGGCCACCGGATACTTCGGACCATAGACAACCTCCACCTTCTGCCGCTTGCCTTCCACGGAAAAAGTCGCATGCGCCGCTAGCCCCGTAAAGACATCGTCCAGTTGCTTACCCCGCAGAGTCACCGGCGAAACATAAGGATTCGCCTCGCGCTCGCCCGTCGGGGTCAGCTTGTCGTTCAGCTTGACATGCTCTCGCGCGGGCAGGGTCACCTTCCATTCGTCCCGCGGCGCGTCGGTCAGTTGGTAGTACGGATGATAACCAATCACCAGCGGCATCGGTTCAAACGCCAAGTTGGTGATCTCGGTCTGGACCTCGAGATTACCGTCCTTCAGCCGATAGGTGATGTCGATCGTGTGCGCGAAGGGCCACTGGGCCATGTAGGCAGGGATGCGGAAAAACTCCAGTCGAAAGGTATACCACGCTTGGTCGGGCCCATCGTAAATCCCGATCATTTTCCACTCCGCAGCGTAGTTAAGCAACCCGTGAATCGGTTGTTTGCTCCCATCAAAGCGGTAGTTGCCCACCGCCGGATCCAGGGCATAGTGCTTGCCGTTGGCATAGAAGCCTTCATGGTCCAGTCGGTTGGCCCAGGGCGGGGCCAGAAACGGGGTGCCGAGGAGGGTGGGCTTGGCCTTGAGCTGGCTGAGCTTTTCGTAGGGCGAGAAGAGAATCTCCTGGCCCTTCACCTTCATGCTGTAGGCGTTGGCGCCGAGCGTGGGGGCGATGCGGACGACCACGTCCGCCGTCGAGTCGCGGAGGGTGTAGATGCCAATCCCGTCATCAATAGCGGATTTGGCTTCATAGCGGGCGGCCGAGAGTTCTGAGGTCATGAGGATAGCGAGAAGGAGTAAGCGCAAGTTAGTCGTACCGTTCGCGAAGATCGAGTTCTGTCTGTTCTTGGCAGCACCAGCACTGCCCCGGGGTATACGTCCGGATCGAGCAAATGTCGCACCAGTATGTCACGAAGAGCCTCTGGCCGCTCTTGATGGCGTAGAGCGCCCTTTTGTGGATCGGGCCAATTTCGAGCGCCCCGGCTCCCCGCGCCTCGCCGACCACTTCCAACTCCAGGCCGATCACGCGCGGATCGCGGATCACGCCCAGCGTCGGTTCGTCCCCGGTCAGCTTGACGGGTCCGGATGAGGTTTCGAGCAAGTCGCCTTTCAAAAGCTTTCCGCGCAGAGTCTTTTCCGCCTCCCGGGCCCAAGCCCCCAGGGTCGTTACAAATCCGGTTAGCACGCTACGTCGCTTCACGCTTTCATTGTACTGATACACTGGCAGCGATGGCCAAACGGGTCTCTCTATTTGTTACGTGCATGGTGGATCAACTCCTCCCGCAGGCGGGTATGGCGATGGCCGACGTTCTCGAACGCGCCGGCTTCGACGTCGAATTCCGCGAAGCTCAAACCTGCTGCGGCCTCCCCGCCCACCAGGCCGGCTGCGCCGCGCAGGCTCGTGAGGTTGGCTCCCACTTCCTGAAAACCTTTGCCGATGCCGACTACATCGTCATCCCTTCCACTCGCTGTGCGGACATGCTCAGCCGTGATCTCCCCCGCTTGTTTCCCGATGATCCATCGGCCCGCGGCGACGCCCAAGCTGTGTCGACCCGCGTTTGGGAGTTCTCTCGCTTTCTCCTCGAAGTCGCGAAAGTCGATTCGTTCGGCGCTCGCTTCCCCCACCGCGTCACCTACTTTGATACCTGCCCCGCCCCCACCCACTCCGGGGCTCGTGATCTGCTCCAACGGGTGCAAGACTTGGAATACGTCGAAATGAACGGGCCAGCCGAATGCTGCGGCTTCGGCGGCAACTTCCGGTGGAATTTTCCTGCCGCAGCCGATGCCATGACCCTGAAACAAGTGGAGCGAATTCTCGCCTCCAAAGCCACCCATGTCGTCGGCCTCGACGTCGCGTGTCTGCTCCAGTTGCGCCGAGCCCTCGAAGCCGGGAATCACCCCGTCCAGGCTCTTCACCTAGCCGAGGTACTCGCTAGCCGATGAACCAGACGACACAGCGTAGGGCCGATTTGCCGGAGTTGCGGGCCCGCGCCGCGGCGATCAGGAAGCATGTCCTCGCCAATCTCGACCATTACCTCGTCGAGACCGAAAAGCAGGTCACCGCTCATGGCGGGCAAGTCGTGTTTGCGCAGAATATCGACGAGATCGTCTCGTTCATCCAACTCCTCGCCCAGGAGCGGGGTGTGGCCTCTCTCGTGGGATCCCGCGCGACGGAGGTGCGGAACGAAGCGTCAGCGTTGTGGCGAGTGGTTGAAGCGCTCTCCTCCGACGTCGCGTCTTATATCTCGGGTCGCATCGCACCGCCAATCGACGCCGCCTCCTTCGAATTGCAGCGCCTCCTCGCGGCGGGCATCGGGATCACCGGAGCCAACTTCGTCATCGCGGACGCCGGCGCGGTCTGCCTCGCCGAAGGCGACGATTTTGCCAGCTTGGCCGGTGCCGCTCCCCAAATCCACATCGTCATAGCGGGAATCGAAAAGATCATCCCACGAACGCGAGACTTGGCCGTTTTTCTGCGCCTGCTGTCCGCTCGGTACCCTGGCCATAGCAGTCTGCTCTCCGGGCCGCGCCGCGCGGCCGAGTTGGATGGGCCAGAGGCGTTCTACCTCATTCTCCTGGACGGCGGTCGCTCCGCGATCCTGGCCGACCCCGAGAAACGCGAGTTACTGCAATGCATCCGTTGTGGCGCGTGTCTGGAAAGCTGTCCGGTCACCCCCGTCGGCCAGCCAGGTGCCCTGACGCAACTGCTCACCCCGCCCCACGCCGCGGCCCCCCCCGTCCAAGCAACCACTTTATGTGGCGCCTGCCGCGAGGCCTGCCCCGTAAATATTGATCTTCCCCGCGCCCTGGTCGCCCTGCGCCAAGACGCGTTTGGAAAGGCTGAAGGCTGGACCCCGTCGTTCTTCCGGGCCTGGGCCTTTGTGCTGAAACGCCCCCGCCTCTACGAAATGTGTGCGCTCATGGCTCGGGCATTTTGGCCTATTGCTTGGAAGGGCGTCCAGCCCCCCGCAAAATCGTTCCGCCAGCTTTGGCGCGAGAGGAGTCGCTAGTGTCGCGTGATGCCATTTTGCAAGCGGTCCGCACGGCCATTGGGCGGAAGCCTTTTCAAAAGCCCGCTGCCGGGCCGGAGCCCCTGCTCGAGATTCATAACTGGACCGCCGCCGATCGCCTCGAAAGGTTTCGCGCCGCCAGCGCCGCCCTCGGCGTGCCCGTAACGCTCGCCTCCTCCCTCCCCCACGCGCGGGAACTAGTCGCCGCGTTGATCGACGGTCGCTCCGCCGTAGCGAGCCTGGCCCCCGTCCTGGGCGAATGCGGCATCACTGGCCTCGCCCGAGTCCAAGCCGTGTTTCCGGACGCCGAAACCCTCCGCCACGCCTGTGCCTCCACTCCCGTCGGCATCACTTCGGCCTGGTGCCTCCTCGCCGAAACCGGAACGATCGTGCTCCGCTCGTCTCCGGAGGAGCCTCGCCTGCTCTCCCTGCTGCCCCCCGTACACATCGTCGTTGTGCCGCGGAGTCGACTTCTTGAAAATGCGGACGAATTTTTCGGCCTACTCCCCCAACCGGCTGACTCCTCCAGCGCCACCGTCATGATCACAGGACCGGGCCGCCACGAACTCCACGTTATCCTGGTGGGGCAATGACCCGACTGTTGTCCCTCGCCGCTTTTGCCTGCCTTCTCTCCCCCGCCCAGCCTCTCGAACTGGGAGTCTACGGTGGCCAGAGTCGGCTCTCCCGCGCCGCCCTGGGAAGCATTGCCGATACGCCTGGCGCTCCTAGTGACTACAGCCTTGACGGTGGCTTCCGCCTCGGCTTCCGGGTGACGACGAATTCTGACACCTACTTCGGCCACGAATTCGGCTATGGGTATAGCCGCACCCAACTCGTCTTCGATTCCGCCGGGGCGCAGCGCCAGGGAATGGCCATTCACCAAGGGACCTACAACTACCTCGCCTATGCGACTCGCGAAGGCCGGAAGATCCGCCCCTTCGTCACCGGGGGAGTCCATTTTTCGAACTTCGTACCCCCCGGTGCCTCCGCCGCCCAGGGCGGTGGCACGACCAAGTTTGGGGTCAACTATGGCGCCGGGCTAAAAATTCGCGTCAGTCCCATCTTCCTCATCCGCTTCGATCTGCGCCAGTACGGAACCCCCAAGCCTTTCCCGCTCTTCAACCGCTCCGGTTGGCTCCGGCAAAACGAGTATTCGATCGGCTTCTCGTTCGTGCTGTAACGTCTACCGGAGGCGAATGCCGAAAACGTCCACTTCGCTCCGCCGAGGCGTGTCCCGATCAAAAACTACCCGAATCGGCTGTCCCACCGGAAATCGGTCCAGATAGTTCGGCGGCAGGACAGGCGAGATCCCCTCGTACCACCGGCCGTTAGGGCCTTGATACGCATAGGTGAATTGCGTCGCGGGCTTCGTCTTGTCCTCGCGAACATGAACCCGCACCCCGCAGTTAACCACAAATCCATTCTTCAACAAGCGGTAAATGCGAAAGATTCGCACGGCTCGAAAAGCCACCAGCACCAGGGCAAGCGCGACGAACAGAATACCGGCCACCAAAACCCCGATCCGCACGGAACGGTCGAAGCTTTGCGACCCATTCGTAGCGATGTCGTAGATCTCCGGGCGCCGTCGGTCATACCGAATCTCAATGTAGCCTGAGGTCTGGACCGCCGAAGCCGTCGAACCGCGCAAAATCGCCGTGCCCTTCTGTAACTTCCCCTGCTCGTCCAAATACTCGAACTGAACCCACAATCCGTCTTTGTGAGCATCTTGCTGCCTCACCCGCGCCCGGACCACGTCCCCGTGCTCCTCCAGATCGGACGAGTTGCGCGTCAGAAAATAGCCCGCCAACAGCAACGTAATCCCAATCGACATCGGCACCAAAAAGCCGAACATCAATAACCGAAGCGAAAGCTGCCAGTAACCCCACATTCCTAGACTTCATTTTCGCACGCCACGCTGGCTGCCATCGCCAATTTGTTACGCTCGGACGGAACTGGGCTCCCCCACTGCTTGCACGGCTGGCCCTTCGCTCCGGGCGACGCTCAACATCAACAAGCGTCCCTGGTAGTCACCTCCGTTCAACGCCACAACCGCCTGCTCCGCTTCTTCCGGCGTCGCGAAATCGGCAAAGCCGAATCCCCGCGAATCACCGGTCAACCGATGACGAACAATCGCCACCGCGCTAGGAGCAAACCCTTGGTCGCTAAACCAGGAATGGAGGTCGGCCTCGACGGCCTGAAACGGAATATTCCCAACAAAAAGCTTTTTCATAACGGGTCAATAGGGAACCCCAAAGTTCCTAAAGATACGTTAATGAAAAAAACACTAAGGATGCAAGTAAATTTTGACTGCCGACTCTTATTTGGCCACCGCTTCCTGCCGCTCAAAGACCACCGACTGCTCCATCGTGCCTTGCGGAGCGTCAATCTTCCGCTGCAAGGTCATCGTCTTCTTGTCTTCGGACAGGGTAATCCGGTCGCTGAGTTCCACTTCGGTTCCATTAAAATTCAACTTGCTCTTAACTACCAAAACCTCGCCGTCCCACTTGGTCACCGACTTCAGCTCATTCCCCCGCATCTCACTCTTCGTCTCTTTGCCGTCCGTGGCGAGGTTCATCACCGCGGTCCATTCGCCCCGTTCGGAAACCTGCGTCTCTTCGATTTTGAGCGTCGGTTCCTTATGATCAATCACCCGGGTGTACTTGTCGGGGCTCGGAAACGGGCCGAAAGTACTCTTCGTTACGTTCGCTTTCCAGGAACCGGAAAAATCTGGTGCGGACCACGCCGCAAGGGTACCGACGAGCAAAGCCAATACGAGTTTCATGCCCGAAGTATATCGCAACCTACCTTCAAACTTTCGTCGCGAGTGCCGATAAGTCCCCTATAAAATGCCCACCAACCTCGAAAATTGGACGTCTGTGATGGCTGGTTGCGCTACCAGTGTCGCGCGCCAACTAGACAGTTGGCTCGGGCTATCGCATCCGCCCGACCTCTTCGAATACCTATCCAGCACCATTCAGCAGGGGCACAGCGAACAAGCGGACTTTCTCGTCGAAGGACACGTCATTTCCCGTGCCTTGCTGGATCGGGACGCTTTGTCTCTGGAGCAGGCGAAAACCCTGATGGGCCTCACGATGGCCCAGGATTCCTCGTACGACACCAAACTTTTGCAGCGATTGCTCTCCGGTCGCGCTTGGCCTGCCGAGGTCCCGGTCGCCGAGGTCCAACGTTGCCTGGAACTCGTCGAGGACACGCCAGACCCCAATCGCATCTCCGTGACGCTGTTGAAATTCGCACGCCACCCGGATATCCGTGTCCAGTCCAAAGCCGCCAAAATCCTCGGCCGGTTCATGCAGAACGTCTCCAAGCTCGAAGAGCTATACCTCAATCCCAACGAACGCGTCCGGGCCAATCTCATCGAAGGCATCGCCCGTCGCGCCGACCCGGAAAACCTCATGCCCCTGGTCGAACAAGCCGCCAAGGATCCATCCAGCCGCGTCTCCACTATGGCGCTCGCCATCCTCGCCCGCCGCGGCCACAAAATGAGCCAAACCCTGCTCGCCATGCGACGCCGGTCAAAAGAAGAAAGCATCAGTTGGGCCGCAAACTTCGCGCACGAAGCCTTTGTGCGGCCCTTCCAAGCAGAAGACCTGGGCGCTCTAGCGACCGCCCTTACCCGGTCCAACAACGGGGACAGTCCGCAACCGACTGTGATGCCGGCTGTAGCCAAAGTAGATGGCCAAGCCGAGTCCCATCCAGACGAAGAGACGTAGCCAGTTCGACCAGCCCAGCCCCGCCATCAGTGCCAAATTCACGAGCACTCCCATCACGGGAACCAGGGGCACCCAAGGCGTCTTGAACGGACGCGGCAAGTCCGGATGCGTCTTCCGCATGACCAAAATCCCCCCGCATACCAGGACAAACGCAAACAGCGTCCCAATCGACGTCATCTCGCCCACCACCGAAATAGGGGCGAATGCGCTAAACAAGCTCACAAAAAACATAAACAGCAGATTACTCCGCCACGGCGTCTGCCACTTCGGATGAATGTCGCTGAACAGCTTCGGCAACAATCCGTCCCGGGACATCGAATAGAACACTCGGCTCTGGCCCAACAACATCACCAGAATCACCGATGTCAATCCCGCCAGCACCGCTAACTTCATCGTAATCGCCAGCCACGTGTACGGCATCTTGTTCAGCGCCAGCGTCAACGGGCTCGGCACGTTCAGCTCTTTGTAGTTCACTATGCCCGTCAACACGTGGGCGTAAAGAATAAACAAAATCGTACAGATAATCAGCGAGCCGATAATCCCAATCGGCATGTCCCTCTTCGGATTCTTGGCCTCCTGCGCTGCCGTCGAAACCGCGTCAAACCCAATGTAGGCGAAGAAGATCACTCCGGCCGCTCGCAATATACCGGTATAGCCAAAACGGCTCGGCCCTTCGTTGGCCGGAATGTAGTTCACGTGGTTAGCAGGGTCGATAAACGACCAGCCGATCGCAATGAACACCACCACCACCGCTACCTTCAAAACCACAATCACAGCATTCGCCCGCGCCGACTCCTGAATTCCTCGCATCAGCAAGATCGAAATCGCACACACGATGAACACCGCTGGCAAGTTGATTAAGCCCGTTGCCTCAGACCCATCCGGCATCCTTACCGCTTCGAACGGGCCCGCCAATATTTGCACCGGCAAGTCGATTCCCAAGTTGTGGAACAACGATACCAACGTCCCGCTCCACCCGACCGCCACGGTCGCTGCTCCTACCGCGTACTCCAGCACCAAGTCCCATCCGATGATCCAGGCCAGCAATTCGCCCATCGTCGCGTAGGCATACGTGTACGCCGACCCCGCAATCGGAATCATCGTCGCAAACTCGCTATAACAAAGCCCCGCAAAGGCGCATCCAATGGCCGCCGCGATAAAGGCGAGCGTTATCGCCGGGCCCGCGTGTTCGGCCGCCGCCACGCCCGTAAGCGTAAAGATGCCCGCGCCGATAATGGCACCAATCCCCAGCGCCACCAGTTGTGTCGCCGTCAGCGTGCGCTTCAGTTGATGCTCGCCGCTCTCTGATTCTTCAATGATCCGCGATAGCGGCTTAACTGCGAAAAGACTCATGCCTTGACCTTCCCTTTTGTCCACCAAAAATAAACCGGAATGCCAAGCAGAACAATGATCAGCCCGGGCCACGTAAAGCTTGGTTTATACAGCAACAACAACAGTTCAATGCCGCTCGCGAGCAAAATATACAACGCTGGCAGCACCGGATAACCAAACGCCTTGTAGGGTCTCTCCGCTTCAGGGCGCGTTCGGCGCAGGACGAAGATCCCAACAATCGTCAGAATGTAGAAAAGCAAAACAGCGAATATAACATAGTCGAGCAGGTCACTATAACTGCCCGTCAGGGTTAAGCCACAGGCCCACAAGCACTGAATCCACAGAGAGGTCACCGGCGCCTGGGTCTGCGGGTCCAGTCGAGCCGCCTGCTTGAAGAATAAATCGTCCAACGCCATGGCGTAGTAAACGCGCGCCCCGGCCAGCGTCAGCCCGTTCGCGCAGCCAAAGGTCGATACCATGATCGCCGCCGCCATCACCTGCACCGCCACCGGCCCCAGAATCGCACTCGCCGCCGCCGTACCCACCCGATCCTGCGCCGCATTCTGAATCTGCTCGAACGGCAGCACCAGCAGATAAGCGTAGTTGGCCAGCAGATAAAGCACCGAAACCAGCCCCACCCCCAGCAGCAACGAAAGTGGCACATTCCGTTTCGGGTTCCGCGTCTCGCCTGCCGTGAACGTCACGTTGTTCCAGGAGTCGGACGAGAATAGCGAACCCACCAGCGCGACACCCAACACCCGAACCGCCGTCAGCCCATCGAATCCCCCCGCCCAAAAGTTGTCCCCAAAGTTCCGCGCCACCGCCACATCATTCCGTCCCACCAGAATCGCCGCGCCGATCAAACCCACCAGCGCCCCGGTCTTGGCTACCGTGAAAACGTTCTGCACGACCGCCCCGGTCCGCAAACCCCGCGTGTTCAGCCAGGTCAAAAAAACGATCAGCACAATCGCCACCGTCTTCTGCGGCACATCGGGAACAAATACCCCCAGAAACTTCGCAAACGCCACCGCCACCGCGGCAATCGTTCCCGTCTGGATCACCGTGAAAAACGTCCAACCGTAGAGGAACCCGTACATCGGCCCAAAAGCCTCGCGCAGGTAAACGTACTGGCCACCGGCCTTTGGCATCATCGCGGCCAGTTCGCCGTAGCTCAGCGCCGCGATCAGCGTCAACACCGCCGTCACCACCCAAGCCATCAACATCATCCCCGGTGAGCCCACCTGCCGCCCTATGTCGGCAGCCACAATGAACACCCCGGATCCAATCATCGATCCCATCACGATCGTGGTGGCGTCGAACAAACCTAAGCTCTGTTTTTGGTCTTTCATCGGTTGGTCACACTCCAGTATGGAGGACTCCTGCAAAGTTGTGTAAACCACGAAATCAGCGGGGCTCGGCGCACATCACACGGTGCAGAGGGCTACACGCCATGAAGAAAACACTCCTGATGCTGGTCGGATGCACCGCTCTAGCCATGGCCGCCGAACTGGCGACCGTTCACCTTCCGTTTGCCGCGCAGGTCGGGCAAACCATGCTCCCCGCCGGGGAATACACCGTCCGCACCCTGGACAACGGGGGATCATCCACCGTGATCGCCCTGGATGGCGCCAACGGCGTTCACGCCGCCGTACCCGCCAAGCGCGTGCCGCAGACCGGACCCGGCAGCGCGGACCTCAAGTTCGTCCGCTCACCCAGCGGCCTGAAGCTGAGCCAGATCTTCGTCGCCGGGCAGGCTTACTCCTACGAACTGGCACCGTAGCGCGGCCGGATTGGGGGCCCGAAGGTCGAACGCCTCGACCCCCACTATCGGCCGGGAAGCAGTCGAACGGGAACGCGCCTTGGAGCGGAATCGCCATAGTTGCGGTTTGACGATCCATGTAAAACTCCTTGCCGTCCAACAATCGCGAGCATGCGTCACGGGTGAAGCTCCGGATTCCAGTCATGAACCTGAATCATCAGTTCGCGGCCCAACCGCCGGGCCGCAACGCGCAGGAATACCTCCTCCTCGCTTGCCTGTCGATAGCTGGATCGGACGTTAGCCACTTGCAAGGAGTGCTGAAACTGGCCCAGTTCAAACACCCTCGCCAATCGCTCGCCTGGCGTCATGTGCCGATGCACGCCGATGTAAACCTCCAGCGCCTCACCCGTCGTATCCGCAAACCACCCTTCCGGCACGAACTAATGATCCCCTCGTCAACGCAACCGCCGGATCCACTCCCGCGCCTTCTGCTCCATGTCCCCACCCCGTAACGCCCCAATCACGGCCACCGACTGCGCCCCCGCCTCAATCACCGCCGGCGCACCCTCCAACGTGATGCCGCCAATCGCCACCAACGGCCGCATCGACAATCTCGCGATCTCCCGCAACCCCTCCAGCCCCACCACCGGGTCCGGGTTCTCCTTCGACGCCGTCGCAAAAATCGGCCCCAGCGCGTGGTAGTCCACCGGCTCCTCATTCGCGGCCCGCATCTGCTCCTGGTTATGCGTCGAATACCCAATCATTCCCACTAACCGGCGTGCCGCCGCGGGCGGCAAGTCCTCCTGCCCCAAATGCAGCCCCGCCCCCAGCAGCGCCGCCACATCCGCCCGGTCGTTGACGACGAACGTCACCCCCCGGCACAGCTCCGCAATCGCCGCCGCCGTCGCAAACGCCTCTCGCGTCAGTGGCCCCTTATGACGCCATTGCACGATCTCGGCCCCGGCGTCCAACACCGCCCGTGCCCCCACCACCGAATCCACAATCGGATAAAATCGCGGCAGTTTCATGGCTTCAAGTGCTTATCGAAGAATCGCGCCGCCCGGCCAAACGAGTCGATCAACGTCTCATCCCGCACAAACCCATGGTCCTCCTGCGGGTAGAAAATCTCCTCAAACGGCTTGCGCTCCCGAATCAGTTTCTCGGTCAACTGCACCGCATCCTGGAACAGAACGTTCGAATCCCCCATCCCGTGCACAATCTGCAAGTGGTCCTTCAATCCGCTCGTAAACGTAATCGGCGAACTCCGCCGATACGCTTCCGGATGCGCCGCCGGCGTCGATAGCCGCTCCTGCGTGTAGCCCGGGTTGTAGTTCTCCCAATCGTTTACCGCCGCCCACGCGCTCCCAGCCTTAAACGTCCCCGGCGATAGAAACAACGCCATGTTCGTCATGAACCCGCCGTAGCTGACTCCCCAAATCCCCAGCCGCTGCATGTCGACACTCCCCCGCTTCTTCAGATAGTCCACCGCCCCCAAAACATCGTCCAGGTCCGGCCCGCCCATATGCAGGTACACCCCCGTCCGCCAATCCCGGCCATATCCTGACGACCCCCGATAATCCAGGTCCATCACCACGTAGCCAGAGTTCGCCAAGTACGCATTGAACACATACCGCAGCTCCTGATACGAGCCCCACTGCTGCAGAATCGACGAAGCGATCCCCGCCCCATGAATGAAGAAAACGCAAGGATATTGCTTATCCCGCGAGTACCCCGGCGGCAGCAGCAACTTCGCCTTCACGGGAGCCTGATCGCCCCGGGAAGGGAACTCCACGAACTCCGTCTTCGGCCAATCGTAGCTCGCAAACTCCGGCCGCGGCGAAGTCGTCACCCGATCCGCGCCCACCCATAAATCCCAAGGTGCCTGCAAATTCGCGTGCAAAACCGCCAAATACTTCCCGTCTTCGCTCATCGCGCCGACGTTCAAGCCTGCCTTGCTCGTCAGCTTTCGCTTGCCCCCGCCATCGGCTCCAATCCGATACATCTGTCGTTGGTTCGTCCCGTCCTCGGTCGAACTATAAACGATGTCTTCTCCCACCCACTGCGGCGGATACCCCCACCGCTCCGTATCCAGTTCCCACTTTCCTTTCGTCAATTGCACCGGCTCCCCGCCCGTCGCCGCCACCTTCCAAAGATGAATAAAGCCGTCCCGATCACTGGCGATCAGCAGCCATTTCGAATCCGGCGACCACCCCTCAAACTCCGCACTCACCCATCGGTCGTCCTTGTCCTCAAACACCATCTTGCCTTTCCCGGTCTTCGCACTCAGCACCCAAACTTGCTTCGTGTGCTTATCCCCCGCCGTCGCCCGCACCAGCACCGACTGGCTATCCGGTGCCCATTCCGGCATGCCAAAGCTCGCCTTCTGCCCCGCAAATGCGTCTTCCAGCTTTACCGGCTTTCCGCCCGTGCTGCTCACAATCCACCGCGTGCTGACCCCGCCCTCATCCCCCGCCGCGCCCCGCGGAAACGACCGCGTCGTCGCAAACTGGCCCGAGTAGTTCGTCACTACCTGGGTCCGCACCGCGCCCGGCGTCGCCGTCACGTACGCGATCCGCGTCCCATCCGGCGACCACACCGCCGCGCCCGTCGGCCCTTCCGTCACCTGCGCAATCATCCCCGTTTGCAGGTTCTGCGTAAACAACTCCCCGCCCCGTTTAAACAGCAGCCGAGCGCCATCCGGCGAAAACGCGGGATCGGTCTCCGGCGTCTTCGTCTGCGTCAACCGGCTCACTTTGCTCCCATCCGTGGCCGCCACGTACAAATCCCCTCGCCAAACATACGCCACCCGCGTCCCGTCTCCGGAAACGCTAAACTGCGCCAACCCCGCCTCCGGCATCCGGTTCGCCTTCAGCCGTTCGTCCTTCTCGTCCGGTAACGGATTGAACTCGTCCTGAGCAAACTCCAGTTGCGTCACCCGCACCCGCTGCTTCGTCGCCGCGTGCCAGGCGTAAAGGTCCATAAATCGCCGTCCCTGTTCGTTCCATAGGAAGACGAGCACCGGCTTCTTCTCCGCCCACCGCAGCCTCTCCGGCGCCGTACCCCACGCAAACGGCCGCGTATACAACTTCTCGAGCGACCAGTCCGCTCCCCAGGCGCTCAGCGCCAGTCCCAAGCCAATCAGATACCGATGCATTTATTTTCAGGCTACAGCATTCGCTTACGATAGAGGAATGGATCGTCGCGGTTTCCTTTGGACCCTCCCCTCTTCTGCCTACGCTTTTGGCGTTCACCAACGCGTGCCCTCCTTCTCCGGGCGAACCATGAACGGAGAAAAATTCGACTCCGCCTCCCTCAAAGGCAAGCCCGTCCTCATCCAGTTCTGGACCACTTGGTGCGGCTATTGCCGACGCGAACAACCAGCCCTCGAAACCATCTATAAGCAGTACGCCCCTGGAAAGCTAACGATGTTAGCCATCAACGTCAACGAGAGCCGGGAGAAGGTGCAGGAGTTTCTGGCCAAGTCGCCTCGCTCGCCGAAAGTCGTGCTGACGGAAGATACGGACCTCGTTCGCCTCGTCGACCCCAAAGGCTTCCCGGTCTATATCCTGCTCGGCAAGGACGGACTCCTCGAACATCGCCAGGACGGTGCCGGCGGCACCCTCGCCCTGCGGCAAATGCTGCTCGAAGTGGGCCTCGGAGACGGCTAAGCTTATCCCAATTCTTCCGGCAGAAGCTCAATATTCTTCTCGCCCGCCAGCTTCTTCTCGACGTATTTTTTCATCCACGCCTCCCAACTCTTCCCTGCCGCCGTGTCTCGTCCGGTAAACTCGAGCGTTCCCACGTCCGAATACGGCACCGCGATCTTCTGCTCCCCGTCCTTGGGAAACAACCGCACGTAGCTCGCCTCCAGCGTCGGGCCAGTCCAACGGTCGAAAATGTAGCCCTCAATCTGGCTCCCGTCCCGCCGCGTAATCGTCACATCGCCCCGGTAGTCAAACGCCTTCTCCAGCGCTTCCAATACCTCCGTCTCGCTCACCATCTCGTAAGCCGCGCC
>JAPKZA010000245.1:0-15037 GCA_026394015.1 Acidobacteriota bacterium | reverse complement strand
CTCACTGCTTCACCCCACTCTTCTTCCCTTCCAGTTGCACCAGCTGATCCGGCATAAACAACGGCCGCGCCGGCGCCTTCAAAATCTCCAGCGCCTCCGGGTCCGGATGCCGATCAAAGAACATCGACCGCCCGCTCTCCCACAGCCCCCGCAGCGACCCAAACGTGAAGTCCACCGCCGAAGCCTCGTACCCGCTATGCACCATGCAATTGGCGCATTTCGGGTTCCCGCTCTCGGTCCCGTACTTGTCCCACTCCACCGACGACATCAGCTCCGCAAACGTCTCCGCATAGCCGTCCTGCAGCAAGTAGCAAGGCTTCTGCCAGCCGAACAAACTGTACGTCGGCATGCCCCAAGGCGTGCAGTGATACTCCTGCTTGCCCATCAGAAATTCCAGGAACAACGGCGACATGTTGAACTTCCACTTCGCCTTCCGATTCGAAAGAATCGCCCGGAACAACCGCCGCGTCCGCTCCCGTCCCAGAAAGCTCTTTTGGTCCGGCGCCTTTTCGTAAGAGTACCCCGGCGACACCATCATCCCTTCCACGCCCAGGTCCATCATGTCGTCGAAAAACTGCCGCACTCCGTTCGGGTCCGCCCCGTCAAACAGCGTCGTGTTCGTCGTCACCCGGAAGCCACGCGCCAACGCCGCCTTGATGCCTTCGTACGCCAATTCGTACCCGCCCTCTTTACACACAGAAAGGTCGTGATGCTCCCGATCCCCGTCCATATGCACCGAAAAGCTTAGGTACGTCGAAGGCGTAAACAGGTGCAGCTTTTCTTTCAGCAGCAGCGCGTTCGTGCACAAGTAGATGTACTTCTTCCGCTCCACCAGGCCCGCCACCAACTCCCCAATCTCCGGGTGCATCAACGGCTCCCCACCCGGAATCGAAACCATCGGCGCCCCGCATTCATCCACCGCCCGCAGCGCATCCGCCACCGGCATGTTCTTTTTCAAGATGTGGGCCGGGTATTGAATCTTCCCGCAACCCGCGCAAGCCAGGTTGCAGCGGAACAACGGCTCCAGCATCAGCACCAGCGGATACTGCTTCCGTCCCGACAGTTTCTGCTTCAGCACGTAGCTGGCGACGGTCCACATTTGTGAGATTGGTACTGGCATTCTAAAAGGTTTCCGAAAAACGAAGCCCTATTCGCTTTTACCATTTCCCGCGTGCTACTGTCAAAAAATGCGTCGCACCCCCGTTCAGGAACGCAGCCTCGATACCATCCAGCAGATCTACGCCGGCACCTCCGCCCTGCTCGCCGAGATGCCCCTCGAACACATCACTACCAGCCGCATCGCCGAAGCCGCCGGCATCTCCGTCGGTGCTCTCTATCGCTTCTTCCCCGACAAGCAATCCATCATCGATGCCATCGCCGTCCGCCACATGGACGCCTTCCGCGCCCGCCTGCAAACCGTTCTCCTCAAGTCCCTGCTCTCGGATGGCCCGAAGTTTCTCGGCCTCGTCGTCGACGCCTACGTCGCCTTCCTTGACGAGCGCCCGGACTTCCGAGCCATCGCCTTCGGCCAGCACATCAGCGCTGGGACTAGGCAGCTCCAAACCGCACCCGGGGCTGGCCCCGGCGGCCTCGTCCGCCTCTTCATGGTTAAATGGCTCGGGGTCAAAAGCTCGGTCTCGCTCGATCTCAAGCTCAGTATCGCCACCGAAGCCGGCGAACGCCTCATCGCCTACGCCTACACCCAGCCCACCAAAGCCGAACGCGACCAAGTCCTTACCGAGATGAAGGAGCTTCTATCGGGCTACCTGTTTTCTTAACCGCGAACTTCATCCCGCTCCACTCCGCATCCACCGCGCAAATCTTGTAGTCGACCATCCCCACCGCCAGCCCGCCCAGCCGCACGTGGTTCTGGTTGAAATCCCCGCCCTTGCGAAAGATCACCCACAGCGTCTTGCACACCGGGAACCACTCCAACTCCCGCTTCTCCCGCACGAACCAAAACAGCATCTCGCCCCGCTTACCGATCTCCACTTCACCCAGCAACTCTGCAAACCCCGCCGGTGCCTCCCCCTGAAAGACGACCTTCATCCCGTCCTTAACGCCCAACTTCTTCGCCACCGGCGTCCCCACGTAGCGCTCCATGTGCCCCACGACAGCGGCCGTCCCCGGCTTCGCCTCCGGCAAAACGGTCCCCACCTCCTCCCAACTGCAATACACCGCGTCCGGCAACTCCTGCTTTACCCGTGCCACTTTATCCGCCGCCCCGCCCGCGAACACCAGCGCCATCCCCCGTGTCGCTTTCCCCTGCCGCAGCCGCACCCCCACCTCCCGCCCTTGCGCAGGCAGCCGGTTCAAATCGATCAACAGCACCGTCGCCCCGCTCCCGGCGAACTGCGTCACCAACCTCCCCGTGTTCACCGGCCCCGCCTCCACCGTGAATCCCAAACGACGCAACCAGCCCGCCTTCTCTGCCGCCTCCCCCTCGTTCCAGCAGACCAGTCGAACCATCGGCTATTTCCCCTTCTTCACCAACTTGATTTCAAACACCTTCGGCCAAAGTTTCCCGGTCACGAACAGCCGCTTCCCCACCGAATCATAGGCGATCCCGTTCATCACGTCCGTCCCCGCCCGCTCCCCGGCCGTCAACAATCCGGACAGATCCACCGACCCCGTCACCCGTCCATCCAGCGGGTTCACTTTCACGATCCGATCCGTCTGCCAAACGTTAGCCAGGATCTCCCCTTCCACCCATTCCAGCTCGTTCAAATCCCGCACCGGCCGCCCATCCTCGCGTACTTTGATCCGCCGCAACTCGGCCAGCGTATTCCCGTCCAGAATACGAATCTCGTCCGTCCCGTCGCTGAAGTAAAGGTTCTTCCCGTCCGTCGTCAGCCCCCATCCTTCGCCCTTATACGTGAACTGCCGTTGCAGCTTGAAGTCTTTCAATCCCCAAACGAAGCCGACTTCCGACTGCCAAGTGATCTGCACAATCCGATCGCCAATAATCGAGATTCCTTCCCCAAAGTACTGCCCCGGCAGCGACAGCTTTTGCAGCACGATGCCGGTTTCCAACTTCACTTTCCGCAGCGAAGACCGCCCCTGCAAGCCGGTGCCCTCGTACAGAAAGCCGTCCTTGAACTGCAACCCCTGCGTGAACGCCTCCCGGTCATGCGGGTAGGTCTTGACGACCTGATAGCCCCACTGACCCCACAGCGAACTCGCCACCAGCAATAATCCAAAAACTCGCATGCGACCGTTAGCTTACCAAGTGCGACGAACGATCGGACGCGTCACCGCTCAAACTCAACCCGCTCAATCGGAAGCATGGATCCATGACGAACGTGCAGAATAAACACCGATCTGCCAAAGACGGTAAACAAAATCCGGTATACACCACGATTGCCACTGCCATAGAGTAGCTCTCGAATAGGCTCGTCGAAGGATCCGCTGTCGGGAGCACCATGAGCCCGCTGCGGATTGTCGCTCAAAGATTCAATTTTCTTCTTGATGCCGTTCAGCCAAGCGCGAACGACTTGAGGCGAACCCTCAGCACGGAGGAAACGAAAAGCCGCGCGTAAATCTTCATCCGCATCCGGCGTAATTATCACGTGGTGCTTTAACGCCACCGTAATTACGACTCGCGCTCAAGATCCGCAAACACCTCATCGACGGACCGGCCCATGCCCTTCTTTGCCTGCTCCAGGCCCCGCCGGATCCGAGCCACCGTATCAAGATGTTCGGCTACGTCGCGGTAGGAAGCGGCGTCGAGCACTACCGCCTCAGCCTTCCCGTTGATCGTTAGGACAAGCGGGCGACCTGACTTTCGCATCTGTTCGAGAAGGCCGGTTGAATCTCGCTTGAACGCGGTCATCGAATGAATATCATTAGTCACATCGATCATGGCAGCTGCTCCTACAGCATCATTCTAGCATCAACAATGATGCTGTAGCTCCACCCCTTCTACCGCGCCTCGACTTCTAGTAGCATGTGAGGGCACCACGCCATCAACAGGACCCATCCATGGACATCTCACCCGACCGCAGACAATTTGCCAAAGCCGCCCTCGCCGGAGCCGCCGCCGTCGCCGCGGCCGTCCCCGCCACCGCCGCCCCCCCCACCCCCATCCCCCCCGGACTCAAGATCGGCGTCAGCGCCGGCCAGCCCACCCCGGAACACATGCACTTCCTTAAGGAGCTCGGCGTCACCTGGCTCAGCCTCGCCGTCAACCCCAAAGCCGCCACCGGCGAAGACTTCATCGCCCAACGCAAACTGTGGGAAGCCGCCGGCTTCAAGGTCTACAACATCGGCAGCGGAGCCGGCCCCAGCGGCAGCCTCCACAACATGCCCGAAGTCACCCTCAACCTCCCCGGCCGCGACCAGCGCATCGAAGAATATCTCAACTACATCCGCTACCTCGGCAAGGCCGGCGTCCCCTACTCCACCTACGCCCACATGGGCAACGGCATCTGGTCCAGCGGCCGCATCACGAGCCCCCGCGGCTACAGCGCCCGCGACGGCGATTCCACCAGCCCCAACTGGAAAGGGAACTGGGCCGGCAAAACCTACAGCGAACCCCTCTCTCACGGCCGCGTCTACACCGAACAAGAGATCTGGGAAAACTACACCTACTTCATCAAGAAGGTCGTTCCCGTCGCCGAGCAAGCCGGCGTCCGCATCGGCATCCACCCGGACGACCCGCCCAAGCGCATGCTCGCCGGCGTCCCCCGTTGCATCTTTAGCAACTTCGAAGGCTACAAGAAGGCGATCGAAATCGCCAACAGCCCCAACATCGGCGTCTGCTTCTGCGTCGGCTCCTGGCTCGAAGGCGGCTCTTCCACCGGCAAGGATCCCGTCGAAGCCATCAAGTATTTCGCCAGCAAAAAGAAGCTGTTCAAAATCCACTTCCGCAACGTCAGCGCCCCGCTGCCCCACTTCACGGAAACGTTAATCGACGACGGCTACTACGACATGAGCAAGATCATGCAAGCGCTCGTCGACGTCGACTTCGACGGCATCGTGATCCCCGATCACATCCCCGCCCTCGGCGTCGTCGCCGGTGCCGAACCCGCCCCGGGCCAGTACCGTCCCAGCGTCGGCCTGTCCTATCTGCTCGGCAGCATGAACGCCATGTACAAAGCCGCGCAGAACCACAAACGCAAAGCCTAACCAGCCCAAACCAACGCGGCAAGATCAGTCTTCATCTGGCCTTGCCGCTCTCAATAGGCGCAGCCCGTTCGCTATCACCAGCAGCGAAACGCCCATGTCGGACGCAATCGCCGCCCACAGCGACGCACAGCCGGCAAATGAAAGTGCCGCGACCCCGAACTTCACCACCAGCGACAGCCCAATGTTCTGCTGGATCACCCGGAGCGTCCGCCGCGCATGGCCGATCAGCCACGGCAAGTGCGCAATATCATCCGTCATCAGAGCTACGTCAGCCGCCTCAATCGCCGCGTCCGACCCAATCGCCCCCATCGCAATTCCCAGAGTCGAGCGCGCCATCGCCGGCGCATCGTTCACTCCGTCACCCACCATTGCCACCGCTTGCCAACGGTCGACCAATTCTCCAACCATCCGCAACTTGTCCGCGGGCAGCAGCTCCGCCCGGAAGTCGGTCAAGCCGATGGCCGACGCCACCGAACGGGCCGTGCCCTCGTTGTCGCCCGTCAGCATGACGATCTCTTCGACGCCCAGTGCCCGCAGCGCGGCCAGCGCGGCCGGAACCGACTCCCGAATCTGGTCGGCCAGCGCGATAAAACCGCACACGTGCTCCGCCGTGCCAATCACCACCACCGAATGCCCGCTCGCCGATAACTCCTCCAACTTCGCATGGACCTCCGCCGTCTCCTCCCCCCGCTCCTCCAGATACCGGTGCGACCCCATCCAGTAAGGGATCCCATCCAGCCGCGCCGAAGCACCCTTGCCGGGCATCATCTTGAAATCGGTCGCCGGGACCGGAGCTAAGCCCTGCGCTTGGGCGTGCTCGCAAATGGCCCTCGCCAGGGGATGGCGGCTGCCAGCTTCCAGCGCCGCGGCAATCTCTAAAAGTTCGGCCTCGTTGTGACCAGCCAGCGGGTAAACGCCCGCCACGGCCGGCCTCCCCCGCGTGATCGTCCCGGTCTTATCGAAAGCGATCGCGCGCAGATGCGCCGCCGCCTCCAGTGCCTTCCCTCCCTTAATCAAAACCCCCTGCCCGGCCGCGGCCGTCAATCCCGCCACGATGCTCACCGGCGTCGAGATCACCAGCGCGCAAGGGCACCCGATCACCAACAACACCAGCGCCTGATAGATCGAAGCTTGCCAAGCCTGGCCCAAAAGCAAAGGCGGAACCAGCGCCACGAGAATGGCCGCGAGCAGCACGACCGGAGTGTAAATCAGAGCGAACCGTTCCACCCAGGTCTCTGACGGCGAGCGGCTAGCCTGCGCCTGTTCCACCATCCGGATCACCTTCGCGATCACCGTCTCGGTCGACCGCTTCGTTGTGCGAACGTCAAGCGAGCCGTTGCCGTTGATGGTTCCCGCAAAAACCTCCGCGCCCGACGCCTTTGCCACCGGCCGGCTCTCCCCCGTGATCGCCGCTTGATCCACTTCAGACTCGCCGGCCACCACCAAACCATCCAGGCCGATGCGCGCGCCCGGCGGCACCCGAAACACTTGGCCCGGCTCCATCTCGGGCACCGGCTTCGTCTGCGTCCGTCCATCCGCCAGGAGCAGCTCCACCTCGTCCGGAGCAACTTTCAGCAGCGCTTCCACGGCCCGCCGTGCGCGTCCCACGCTCCAAGCCTCCAGCGAGTTGGACACCGCGAACAGAAACGCGACTGTCGCGGCCTCGGCCCAGTCCCCGATGCCCATCGCACCTCCCACGGCCACCGTCATCAGGAAATTCATGTCCGGTCGAAAGTGGCGAGCCGCGAACCACGCCTTCGGCAAAATGAACCAAGCCCCCAACAGCGCGGCCAACGCGAAGAGCGGGCGTTCTAACGGAGCTGAGGCCGCATAGCCAGCCAGCAACGCGACCCCGCTGCCGATCATGAAATAGTCCCGCAGCTTCGAAGCGGGCGCTTCCGGACGGGAAGCATCCCACAGTTCGGCGGCCATGCCGGTTTCGGCGACGAGCCGAAGCAGTTCCGCATCCTCCGGCACCGGACCCGCAACCGTCAGCCGACCGCGCAGCACATCGAAGCCAAGATTCGCCTCCCCGGCCACCGGCCCGAGTTGGCGCTTCAGAATCGCTACTTCCTCAGCGCAATCGAGGCCCCGGATTTTGAACTGGCGCTGAATCATAATCCCCCAACATCAGGTTTCCGTGTGCGTTGAAATTTATATTTCACCTGTTTTCAAACACTTGAAAAAATGAAGGGTCTGTTTACCACTCCCAACCACGAAACAATCAAAGCAATCGAGCACTCCGCTCGCCCCGGCACCGATCGTAAAAATGCGACAGCGCCGAAATAACGTTCGAAGCCACTTTTTTCGACCTGGAAAAAGCTCGTAAATTTACGCAAGTAGTTAAAAAATAAATAGGTTATAAATCGCGATGCGCGCCGCTATCCCAATTTTTGCACGAATTTTACGTACGAAGCCAAATTCAGTCTCCCCGGTCCCGCGGGATAACCCACCTAAGCCATGGCGATTCAACGCCCGGCTGCCATCCTCTATGCGAAAATAGTGGATACGATGACGGAAATTGTAAGAGTAGTAGGCCGCGAGATCCTTGACTCGCGTGGCAACCCCACCGTGGAAGCCGATGTGTTCCTCGCCGATGGCAGCTTCGGACGCGCCGCCGTTCCCAGTGGAGCCTCCACCGGCGAACACGAAGCCGTCGAGCTACGCGACGCCGACAAGAAACGTTACCTCGGCAAAGGCACCCGCAAAGCCGTCGATAACATCAACAAGAAAATCGAACCCGCCATCATCGGGATGGACGCCTCCCGCCAGGGTGAAGTCGACGCCAAGATGATCGAAACCGATGGCACCGCCAACAAAGGCAAGCTCGGCGCCAACGCCATCCTCGCCGTCTCCCTGGCCACCGCCCGCGCCGCCGCCCAAAGCCACGGCCTCCCCCTCTATCGCTACCTCGGCGGCGTCAACGCCTGCATCCTCCCCGTGCCCATGATGAACCTCATCAACGGCGGAGCCCACGCCGATAGCTCCGTCGACCTCCAGGAGTTCATGGTCGCCCCCCACGGCGCCACCAAGTTCTCTGACTCCCTCCGTATGGGCGCCGAGATCTTCCACACCCTCAAAGTCGTCCTCAAGAAGCGCGGCTACTCAACCGCCGTCGACGACGAAGGCGGCTTCGCCCCCAGCCTCAAGTCCAACGAGGAAGCCCTCGAAGTCCTCATGGAAGCCATCGTCCAAGCCGGCTACAAGCCCGGCTCCCAGGTCTCCATCACCCTCGACCCCGCCGCCAGCGAGTTCTACGACAAAAAGAAGAAGAAGTACGTCTTCAAGAAGTCCGACAACTCCGAACGCAGCTCCCAGGAAATGGCCGAATTCTGGGCCGGTCTCGTCGAAAAATACCCCATCATCTCCATCGAAGACGGCATGGCCGAAGACGATTGGGCCGGTTGGAAAATCCTTACAGACATGATCGGCTCCAAGTGCCAACTCGTCGGCGACGATCTCTTCGTCACCAATACCAAGCGCCTCAAAATGGGCATCGACAAAGGCATCGCTAACTCCATCCTCGTTAAGGTGAACCAGATCGGCTCCCTCACCGAAACCCTCGAAGCCATGCACATGGCCGCCGTCGCCGGTTACACCTCCATCAGCTCCCACCGCTCCGGCGAAACCGAAGACAGCTTCATCGCTGACCTCGCCGTCGCCACCGGCTGCGGCCAAATCAAAACCGGTTCGGCCTCCCGTACCGACCGCATCGCCAAATACAACCAACTCCTCCGCATCGAAGAAGAACTCGGCTCCATGGCGAAGTTCGCCGGCCGCGCCGCTTTCAAGCAATAACCATGGCCAAACGACCCGTCGTCCTCACCATCCTTGACGGTTGGGGCTATTCGCCCGAAACGCGCGGCAATGCCGTGTATCTGGCGAAAACCCCAACCTTTGACATGCTCCAGAGTAAGTTCCCCTCTACGCTCATCCAAACCTCCGGGGAGGCCGTCGGCCTCCCCCCCGGCCAGATGGGCAATAGCGAAGTGGGCCATCTCAACATCGGCGCCGGACGCGTCATCCGCATGGATGTCACCCGCATCGATCTGCTCGTGCTCACCGGCGCGATCTATGAGGATCCCACTCTGAAGGCGCTCATGGCGGCCGCTCGCGGCCGTCGGTTGCATCTCATGGGCCTGGTGAGTGACGGCGGCGTTCACTCCTACAACACCCATCTCTACGCCATCCTCGCCATGGCCAAACGCGAAGGCCTCACCGATGTCGCCGTCCACGCCTTCATGGATGGTCGCGACACCCCGCCCCACTCCGGCCTCGAATTCATCGCTGAACTCGAAGCCAAAATCGCCGAAATCGGCATTGGCCGCATCGCCACCGTCTCCGGCCGCTACTACGCCATGGACCGCGACAAGCGCTGGGAACGCGTCGAACAAGCCTTCCGCACCGTCGTCCTCGGCCAAGGTGAAAAAGCCCCCACCGCCGCCGCCGCCGTCCAGCAAAGCTATGAACGCGGCACCACCGACGAGTTCGTTCTCCCCACCGTTATCGGCGAAGGCGCTCCCATCCGCGATGGCGACGCTGTCTTCTTCTTCAACTACCGCGCCGACCGTGGCCGCGAACTCACCCAAGCCATCATGGACCCGGCCTTCGAACCCATCTCCCGTTCGCTCGCCCCCAAAAACCTGCACTACGTCACGATGACCCAGTACGACAAAAACTATGCCGCCTGGGGCATCCCGCACGTCATCCCCGTCGAAACGCCGTCCAACATTCTCGGTGCCGTTCTCGAACAGCACAACCTGCGGAACCTCCGCTGCGCCGAAACCGAGAAGTACCCGCACGTCACCTTCTTCTTCAACGGCGGCATCGAAAAGCCCTTCTCCACCGAAGAGCGCGCCATGGTCGCCTCCCCCAAAGTCGCCACCTACGATCTCGCCCCCGAAATGTCCGCCCAGGGCGTCTGCGACATCATCAAGAAGTCACTCAGCGATAACACCTTCGACGTCATCATCGTTAACTTCGCCAACCCCGACATGGTCGGTCACTCGGGCCAACTCGAACCCGCCATCCGCGCCTGCGAAAAGGTCGACGACTGCCTCGCCCAGCTCTGGCCCTTGATCCAACAGCGCAACGCCGCCTGGATCGTCACCGCGGACCACGGCAACGCCGAAACCATGATCGATCCCATCACCGGTGGCCCGCACACCTATCACACCACCAACCCGGTGCCTTTGATCCTGGCCAGCGACGGCATGCAGCCCCTGCGCGCCGGCGGCAGCCTCCGGGACATCGCCCCCACCATGCTCGGCCTGCTAGGCGTAGAAAAATCGCTCGAAATGACCGGAGTCGATCTCCGCATTCTATAATCCGGAAGTGCCTTCGACTTCCTTCTTAACCAGACTCACTGAGCAGCACCGCTTCAAGTACTACGACCTCTGTCTTTCCTTCTTCGTCGTGGTGCTGCTCATCTCCAATCTCGTAGCGCCCAAGATCTGCCAGATCGGCCCGTTCACCCTTTCCGGAGCCCAGCTCCTCTTCCCGCTCACCTACATCCTCGGCGACATCTTCACGGAGGTTTACGGCTACGCCGGCTCCCGCCGCGCCATCTGGCACGGCTTCCTGGCGCAGACCCTGCTCACGGTTTTAGCCATGATCATTGTCACCCTTCCCCCCGCCCCGGGCTGGGGAAATCAAGCCGCTTTTGAGACGGTCTTCGGCTTCCTCCCTCGCCTCGTCGTGGCCAGCCTGATCGCCTTCTGGTGCGGCGAGTTCGCCAACTCCTTCGTCATGGCGAAGATGAAGATCATCACGAAGGGCGAGAAGCTCTGGGCCCGCACCATCGCCTCCACCGCCGCCGGCCAACTCGTCGACACCATTCTGATGATGGTCATCGGCTTTGGCGGCACCATGTCCTGGGACGTGATCTACAACCTGATCTGGTCCGGCTACTTAGTCAAAGTCGCCTACGAAGCCCTCGCCACCCCGCTCACTTACTTAGTCGTCAACTCCCTCAAGAAAGCCGAAGGCGTCGATCTCTACGACACCGACACCGACTTCAATCCCTTCGTCCGTATGAATTAACCCCATGCTAAACCTCGTCCGCTTGCCTCTCGCGTTGGCGCTCTGTCTGCCCCTCGCCGCCCAGGACGGTCTCTTCGATGCCCACGGCGACCTCGGGCTCACCCCGAAACCCGGCACCTCCGTCTATCAACCCATCCCCGCCGAATATCACATCACCGGCGGAGGACGGCCCCGGCGTCAACGCCCACCGCAAGGCCATGCTCATGCTCCGCCAGGATCTCGACGCCGACTCCGTCTACGCCGACGTCGCCGTCCACGGCGACGGCCTCACCTCGCTCCAATACCGCGCCGTCAAAGGCGGTCCCACCGCCGAAATTCGCTCTACCGCCAAGGGCCCCACCCGCCTCCGCCTCGAACGCCAAGGCGACCAAATTACGGTCCTCGTCGGCGAAACCGTCGGCCCCCTCACCCTCAACCTCACCGACCCCGCCTACGTCGGCCTCGGTGTCGGCTCTCATGACGCGAACGTCCTCGAAACCGCCGTCTTCTCGAACGTCACCCTCCAAGGCCCGAAGCTCGAACCCCGTCCGCTCTACCGCAGCCGCATCATGATCCATGACCTCGGCACCCAAAAGAGCACCCAGATCCACGAGGCCCGCGGCGTCATCGAGGCCCCCAACTGGTCCCGCGACGGTAAGTTTCTCCTCGTCAACGCCAATGGCAATCTCCACCGTCTCCCCCTCGCCGGCGGCCCCCTGGAAGCCATCGACCTCCACGGCGAATACCGCTGCAACAACGACCACGACCTCACCCGCGACGGTCGCCAAATCGCCTTCTCCGCCTCCAGTCCCACCTCCCGCCAGTCGCAGGTCTATACAGCGAACGCCGACGGCACCGGCGTCAAACTCCTCACCCCCGCCGCTCCCAGCTACTTCCACGGCTGGTCCCCGGACGCCCAATGGCTCGCCTTCGTCGGCCAGCGCGACGGCAAATTCGAACTCTTCCGCGTCGCCGCGCAAGGCGGCCCCGAGCAACGCCTAACCTCCGCCGGAGCCTATGATGACGGCCCCGAATACACCCCCGATGGCAAATGGATCTACTTCAATTCCAACCGCGGCGGCGACTGGAACATCTGGCGCATCCCGCCCAACGGCGCCGGTCCCAACGATTCTGTCGCCCAGAAAATCACGAGCGATGAACTCGAAGACTGGTTCCCCCATTTCTCGCCCAACGGCAAGCAGATGCTCTTTCTCTCTTTTCCGAAAGGCACCGCCGGCCACAACGGCAAAATGCCTGGCATGAAGCTCCGCCTGATGAAAACGCCGAAAGGAAAACCGGGAGCGATCAAGGACATCGTCACCTTCTTCGGCGGCCAAGGCACCATCAACGTCAACTCCTGGGCCCCCGACTCCAAACGCTTCGCCTACGTCGTCTACGAGCCCCTGTAGCTCTCGAAGTCCATCGGTTACACTAGCAGCTAGGAGGGCTGGTTTCGTTTATGACCATGAGACAGAAAATGCAGATCCTTGAGGATGCGGGCTATTGGTACAGTTTTGAGCGTGAGCTCTACATCAATCGCTCAGAGCGCAAAGCCTTCAGTGTTGAGTTCATCGAAGACTCCAGCGAAGAGCAACTCCGAGCGGCCCTGGCGACTCCCGCGCCTTTGGCGGGTGATTGGGACTTCAAATTCAACACGGCGCCGTCGCCGTCGGTAAAGCGCCAACTCGTTGCAATTCTAAGCTAATGGCGGATCGTAGACCAGAGGACTGGCTCCGAGAAGAGTATTTCGCATTACTCCCTCATGCTCGCCGAGTCGTTCAGAGCTTGGAAACCCGAGTTCGGCACGAATTGTTGCCGCTCACCGTGCAATTGAAAACCTTTGAACGAATCGTCATTACGTCGCGCATCAAGGATTGTGAAAGCGCCATCGACACCCTTCGGCGCGCGCAAGGAGAAAGCAAGGTCTTCGATGAAAGCAGAGGTGGAGCCTACACCCTGACCGATCTACGGGATCTCGCCGGCGTCCGTGTTCTAGCCTTTCCCCGCACGCGCTGGCTAGAGGCGAATGACCTCTTGCGAGCCGCTTTTCCCGCTTGGGAATCGCGTCCCATGCCGGATCCTGTCTCGGGAACAACCTTGGTCCACAAGTACAACGGATACTGTTCCCCCACGGACCAGATTCGAGCCGAACTCCAAATCTCTCCCATGTTGATTGGCCAGTTCCTCGATATTGAGCATTCTGCGATCTACAAGCCGTCTGTCGAACTTGAAGGTGCGAAGCCCCTGATGCGCGTGTCCACGAACACCGTCTTCTCCGCACTGCAAGCCTTCGACGCCGAACTCGAGCGCCTCATCCAGCAGAGGAACTCCACCTAAGTGCTCCCCGCCACCTTCGCCGCTCTCGCCCTCTTCACCCTTACCTACGCCGCCATCTGGACCCGCGCCCTTCTCCCCCTCGCCGACAAACGCCCCACCCTCCCCGCCCTCCTCACCGGCTTCGTCACCAACTTCTTCGATACCCTCGGCATCGGCTCCTTCGCCACCACCACCTCCATCTTCAAGTTCACTCGCATGGTCCCCGACCAACTCATCCCCGGCACCCTCAACGCCGGCCACACCCTCCCCACCATCTTCCAGGCCTTCATCTACATCGCCGTCATCCAGGTCGACCCCTCGACGCTCCTCCTCATGATCGCCGGCGCCGTCGTCGGCTCCTGGTTCGGCGCCGGCTGGGTCGCCCGCCTCCCCAAACGAGCCGTCCAACTCGGCGTCGGCGGAGCACTTCTGTTCGCCGCCGTCGCCCTCCTCCTCCGCCAATTCGACCTCTTCCCCGCCGGCGGCGACGCCCTCGGCCTCACCGGCGGCAAGCTCCTCACCGCCGTCGTCCTCAACTGCTTCTTCGCCGCCATCAGCACCTTCGGCATCGGCTTCTACGCCCCCTGCATGACCCTCGTCGGCCTCCTCGGCATGAACCCCACCGCCGCCTTCCCCATCATGATGGGCTCCTCCGCCTTCCTCATGCCCGTCGCCAGCGCCCGCTTCGTCCTCAGCCAGAAATACTCGCCTCCCATCGCCCTAGGCCTCACCCTCGGCGGACTCCTCGGCGTCCCCCTCGCCGCCTTCGTCGTCAAATCACTCCCCCTCACCGCCCTCCGCTGGCTCGTCATCGTCGTCATCCTTTACGCCGCTGTCCGCATGCTCCGCTCCGCCTATACTGAAAGTCACCCCGCATGAAAATCACTGCCATCCGCGCCTATCAAGTCGATCTCCCCCTCCACGAAGGCACCTATAAATGGTCCGGCGGCAACTCCGTCGCCGTCTTCGATTCCACCGTCGTCGTCGTCGAAACGGACGCCGGCCTCTCCGGCTACGGCGAAGTCTGCCCCCTCGGCTCGGCCTATCTCGCCGCCTACGCCAACGGCGCCCGCACCGGCCTCAAAGAACTCGCCCCCGGCCTCCTCGGCGCCGACCCCACCCAACTCGGCGTCCTCAACCGCCGCATGGACCAACTCATGCGCGGCCACCCCTACGTCAAATCCGCCATCGACATGGCCTGCTGGGACATCCTCGGCAAAGCCTCCGGCCAGTCCGTCGCCACCCTCCTCGGCGGCACCTACGGCCCCGACTTCCCCCTCTATCGCGCCATCTCCCAGGACGCCCCCGACCGCATGGCCGCCAGCGTCGCCGGCTACCGCGCCGAAGGCTACACCAAGTTCCAGCTCAAGGTCGGCGGCAACCCCGATGTCGACATTGAACGCATCCGCGCCGTCGCCGCCCAAATGCAACGCGGCGACGTCCTCGTCGCCGACGCCAACACCGGCTGGCGCCAACACGAAGCCGTCCGCATCGCCCATGCCGTCCGCGACGTCGACGTCTACATCGAACAGCCCTGCCTCTCCTATGAATAGTGCCTCGCCGTCCGCCGCCA
>JAPKZA010000175.1:7174-7914 GCA_026394015.1 Acidobacteriota bacterium | reverse complement strand
GGGGGGGGGATTGGGCATCGGGATATACTGGCGAACATTGAGAGCGTGGCGCGGTTTGGGGTGCCGGCGGCGGGGCGGTTGTATGAACTGCTGTTCGCGATGGCGATGGGGAGGCGGTGGGAGGCGGGAAGCGGGGAGTGGGAGGTGTATTGGGAGATGGGGGGGCCGGTGGCGGTTGAGGGGGAGTTGGCTTTGGGGGTGACGCGACGGGTGGACGAGGAGGGAGTGGTGTATCTGCGAGGCCCGGGGCGGGAAGGGGAGTGGGCGTTAGGGAAGCGGGATTAGGCGGATATTGCGATACTCCATTTTGCCGCGATCGGCTTCGAAGCCGATGGGGCCGGTGGGGGGGATGGGCAAGGCGGCTTCGATGAGCTCGCCGTTGCAGGTGGCGTGGGCCAGGTTGTCGCGGACGGTGACGACGATTTCGTTCCAATCCTGGGGCTTGTAGTTTTTAAGGGTTTTGTAGGGGCCGGCGAGGAGGTAGTCGCGGATCTGCAATTGCGGTCCGCGGAGGAAGAGGCCGCTATCGGCGTTGACTTCGGCTCGGAACTCGAGGCGGAGTTCGAAGTTGCCGGGGAATTCGCGGAGGGTGGAGAGGCGCTGCTGGGCTTTTTCGGGTCCGGGGTGGACGGAGAGGACGCCGTCGCGGGCGGAGAAACGGGGGGCGGTGCCGGGGTCGAGCGGGTCGCGGGTCTTATTGTTTTTGGTGGCCACCCAGGCGGCGAGGTCGCGACCGTTGA
>JAPKZA010000175.1:5764-7142 GCA_026394015.1 Acidobacteriota bacterium | reverse complement strand
GTGGGGTGGGGGGGGGGATGGGGGGGGGGACGGGGGACGTGATTTCGCGTTTGGCGAGCCATTGGACGACGCGGGGGAGGACGGTTTGGAAGGCGACGTCGTTGAGGTTAGGCGGGTCGACTTGATCCTTCCAGAAGTGGCCGTTGGTGCTGCTGTAGACGCGACCTTTGCCAAATTGGACGGTCCATTCGACGGGCCAGTAGAGTTTGGTTTTATTGTCTAGAGCGTAGGAGAGGATTTCGACGTTTTGGGCGGGACCGCGGGCGAAGAAGTAGACTTCCAGTTCGGCGGCCATCCATTGGCGGGGGAAGCCACGGTGGATGGGGTGTTCGCCGCGGCGGTGAACGACGGTGTTGAGGCGGGGGCCGTGGCCGGTTTTATCGCCGTCGCCGGGTTCGTGAATTTTGAGGACGCCCTGATCGCTGAGGGAGATGGCTCGCCCGAAGCCGGCGGGTCGCCAGCCGAGGCCGATGATTTGGTTGTAGGCGGGCCAGTTGGGGAACGCGTTGTTGGCGCCGTGGTAGATGTAGACACCTCCGCCGTTGGAGACAAAGTTTTCAAAGTCGGTTTGGACAGATTTCGGCCACTGGGGCCCGGGGGTGGAGGGGTTGCTGCCGCCGGGAATATCGTTGCAGGTTTGGATGACGACGTGGTAGTCGGCGAAGCGCGGGCGCCAAGTGTCCCAACCCGGGGCGTCGGCCGAGTTGGGGGCAGTGGAGACGGCGACGTGGAACTCGCCGGAGGCGGCTAGGAGGCTACGCAGGCGTTGGGTATTGCGGGGCCAATCGTGATTGCTGTAGCCATCGACGATGAGGACGTTGATGGCGGCCGAGGCGGGCAGTGCCAGGGCGGCCAGGAGGAGGACGAGGCGCAACATTGTCATGCTCAGAAGTTGAATTTTAGCGCAATCTGGAGTTGGCGCATGGGGGTGGCAGTGCCGGTGATCACGCCGAAATTTGAGATGGGTGCGGCTCCGGATCCGCCGCCCCAACTGATGCTGGTGGGCGAGGCGAGGACGGTGTGGTTGAAGGCGTTGAACATCTCCAGGCGGAACTCCAGATTTTTACGTTCGGCGATGGGGAAGAGCTTGATGAGCGAGACATCCTGGGTTCCGCGCCAGGGGCCACGTAGCGTGTTGCGGCCACAGTTGCCGAAGGTTCCGGGTAAGGTGTTGGTAAACGCGGCCGGGTTCCACCAGCCGGTCTGGCTGTTATTCTCTTTCACCGGATTTACTCCGGAGACGCAATTCAACCGAGTCGCATTGGTGACGAAGTTCGTGCCGCCGGAATCCCAGGCCGATACATTGACCGCGCCACCGCTCTGCAGCGTGGTGATGGTGCTGGCTTGCCACCCGCCGACAATCTGGTTCACGATGCCG
>JAPKZA010000175.1:0-5739 GCA_026394015.1 Acidobacteriota bacterium | reverse complement strand
TGGAGGCGACAAATCTGTGGGGGACATTGAAATCGGAGATGCCTTTCTCGCAGGAGTTCGGGCAGCGGGCGTCCTGCGGCGAGAAGCCGTTGCCGGTTCCACGGATCGCGCTGGTGGTGTCGATGGCCTTCGACCAAGTATAGGAGAGCAGGGTATTGATGTTGGAGCCATAGCGCTGGGTGAACTTGCCGGAGAGGGCGTTGTAGCTGCCGGTGCCGTCGGCGAAGAGCATCTGGATGCCGGAGGCGCCAAATTGGGGGTAGGGGAGGCGTTGGACGGCGGGGAGGCTGGCGTTGAGGATGCCTTGGTTCTGATTGGAGAGATAGGTGAGATGGCGGCTTTGCGAGCCGATGTAGCCGGCTTCGAGGGCGGTGGACTTGCCGACGGACCGCTGGAGATTGAGGATGTATTGGATGGTGCTGGTGTTGGGCAGATGGCTGGAACCGGCCCAGGTGAGGCCGATGGGGACACTGACGGGAAGGGCGGAGGTATTGATGAAGTTGTCGTAGCTGAAAGTAGGGACGCCGAAGGTGGTACCGGCTAAGGCGCCGGTGCGGCCGCCGAGCCCGCGATTGAAATCGAAGACGGAGTTTTTGCTTTCTTCGGAGTAAAAGATGCCGAAGCCGGCGCGGATGGACCATTTATCATTGGGGCTATAGGCGATGCCGAGGCGGGGGGCGAAGTTGCGGTAGTTGGTGTTGATGAGGCGATCGCCGAGGCGGCCGTCTCTGACTGTTTGGAGTGGTGGATTGCCGCCGATGGGCGCGGCACCGAGGTTCGGAGTGGCCCAAAAGGGAAGATAGCGGAAGTCGACACCGTCGTAGAAGTTACCGTTACCGGTGCGGACGTAGACGGGATGTTTGCTTTGATCCTGGACGTTGGCGGTGTAGGGCAGCGGCTGGTTGAGTTGGATGTTGACGGAGTTACCGGTTTTGTCGAGGAGCGGCTGCATGACTTCCCAGCGAAAACCGATGCTGACGGTGAGCTTGGGGCTGAGGCGCCAAGTGTCGTCCAGATAGGTGGACCACTCGTTGTTGGTGAAGTTCGCCGAAGCCAGGGCGACGGCGATGATGGAGTTGTTGGGGGTTCCGAGCAAGAAGTCCGCACCGGTATAGCCGCCGCTCTGGGTCGCGGCGGTCGCGCTGGTGGGATTGATCGAGTTAGTGAACTGTCCGTTGAAGATGAACTGGCCGCGGGGAAATTCGTTGCCGAGTTGGGGGAATTGGTTCAGCCGGAATTCGCCGCCGAAGCGCAAAGAGTGTTTGCCGATGACCCAGGAGAAGTTGTCGACGAATTGATAATACTTGTTGTTGATTTGGAACGGGCTACTGGTCGGATTGCCGAAACTGGTTAGATTCTGGGAGAGGGACACGCTCGGGATGCCCCAGGAGTTGGGGTCGGTGATTTTGACGGGAACGCCGATTTCTTTGGAGACGTCGCGGGAACCGGCTAGCTGCTGGGTGATGTTGTTGAACAGGGAGTTGTAGCCGAAGCGGGCTTCATTGACTTTGGTCGGGGAGATGGTACGGATGTTGGAAACCACGATCTGCGTGGCCTTGGTGTACAAGGTGTTGCCGTCGTTGAGGCCCAAGGCGGGGAGTACGGCGAAGGTGGATTCATCGTTCAAGCTGTATCGTCCGAACCATTGGGATTTAGAGCTTTCGTTGAAATCGATGCGTTCGGTGACGGTGTATTTGTCGACGGGGGTCTTCAGGGCGAACTGGTAGTTGCGGAAGGGCAAGCCGGGGGCTGTCGGCAGGTTGGGCGGAGGCATGAACTCGAGCAGGACTTGCGAGCCTTTGCTGAGGCGATTGGCGGGGATTTGGTTGTTGGGGAACCGGGTCTGGGTGATGTTGGGGAAAGTGCCGGCGCGGGAGAAGGGATCGGCGAGGGCGAAGCCGGGCAGGATGGAGGCAAAGTCGCCTTTGCGCATTTCCGGGGTGAGGACGGTGCCGATCGTGGGCTGGGTGAGGCGGGAGTTATAGCCTTCGTAATTGGACATGAAGAACAGGCGGTTTTTGCCGTTGAAGAGTTTGGGGATCCAGACGGGTCCGGTCAACGTGAACCCGTACTGATTTTGGCGATAGGGTGCTTTGCCGGGTGAGGGATTGGTGGCGCTGCGGCTGGCGGAGTTGAAGTCGAAGGCACGGGCGTCGAGCTTGTCGTTACGGAGAAACTCGGAGACGGTGCCGTGGAATTCATTGGTTCCAGATTTGGTGGAAACGTTGACCTGGCCGGCGGCGCGGCCGAACTCGGCCGGGTAGATGCCAGTTTGCACTTTGAATTCCTGCAAGGCGTCGACGGAGGGTTGGAGGATGTAGGAATTGAAGTTGATGTCAGTGTTGGCGATGCCATCGAGGGTATAGTTGGTCCAGGTGGCGCGGGCACCGCTGAGGGACATGGTGAGCGATCCGCGGGAGCCGCCGAGACGACCGCCGGCTTGGGCGGCGGGGGCAAAGCCGAAGGTGACGTTGGGGCTGAGGGCGACGAGGTTGAAGAAGTTGCGGCCGTTGAGCGGGGGTTGCATGATACGCTTCTCTTCGATGACGGTGCGGACGGTGGCGTTGTCGGTGGTCAACTGGGAGGCGTTGGCGGAGACTTCAACGGTTTGGGAGGATTGGCCGACGGTGAGTTCGAAATCGACGCGGGCGGTTTGTTGGACTTGGAGTTCGATGTCTTTGGCGACCGAGGTTTGAAAGCCGGTCGAGGAGGCTGTCACCTGGTAGGTGCCGGGGTTGAGGCCCGGGATGTTGTAGAGTCCAGCGGAGTTGGTTTCCGCCGAGCGGGCGACGTTAGTCGCGGCGTTGGTTACTTTGATGGTTGCGCCGGAAACGAGGGCACCGCTGGGGTCTTTGACTTCTCCTGAGATCGTTCCGCCGGTCTGTGCCAGCATCGTGCTGGAGAGAGACAAGAATAGGGTCAGGGTACCGAGAGAGAGGGTTCGCATCCGAGGCTCCTTATCGTTGCGCCGTGGCAACGATGTTGGGGTACGATACATGGCCCCGGAGTGGAATGCAAGGCCCTGTGGCTTTCGGTGGCGGAATCCGGTTCCTGGTTAGCGAATCTGAAACCCATATCCCGCGGCGCGAATCTGCTGGTTGGTCCGAGTTCGGGCATCCTCCAGCGATTTCTCCCAGGACTGGTTTGCATTTTCGACGTCATAAGTAATGAGATTGGCGATCCAGCGGGGCAGGGTGAAACCATTGGAGACGCTGGTCGTCCAATATGCATACCGTTCGTTGTCTTCTCGACGCCAACCCGCTAACTCGCGCATTACCGGGTAATTATGTATGAATGTGCTGCACCCGAAGTGGCACATGACCCGACAGTTGACCTTGATGGATCCCCAATCATTCGGTTTGCTATCGGTTTCGTTCCAACCCGCATGGTGGATTACATGCCAGGGTCCTCCGCCGGGGCGAAAAGCCCAGTAGCGGTCGCCCTCTTTGTGGCCGCGCAGGAGCGGGGTCAACCCTTCCTGTAGTTTTTCGGGCTCCATTGCCCGTAACGACCGCAAATAGGGACGTATCCTGGGATGGCAATCCTCCGAGGCGGGGACTTCCTCATCGGCTCGGAGTATATGGGCGGTGTATCCATGGCTTACGATTTCACCGGCTTCCTCGGGGACGAAAGGAAAGCCCATGCGAAATATGCCGCTGGTCGCCCGATCGGCGCCCTCGTTCCAATCCTCGCCCTTCCCGTGATCCTCGATTCGTCCAAAGCAGGGTCCCCGACCGCCCCGTGCGTGGCCGGAGTAGACTACGTGGAGGCCTGGTGTTTCGAGCCACTTCCGAAACGTCGACTTTTTCTTGGTACTCCGAAGCAGGTAGATTACCCGTTGCTTATGGTTACGGTACTCGCCTTCATTGATCCTTTCGACGTTCGGGAACCTCTTAACGAACTCGGTAACGTGTTGATTGACCCAGCCTTTTTCCGGCAGTTGGTCCTCGTGGCCTTGGGCACCGTAGGCCATGCCGATCTCGCGGCGTTCGTAGGCCGGAGAGAGCACGGTTCGACTATCGGAGCCGTCATGTTGTCGGCTCGCACTGGCTCGTTGCGACGTAGAGTCACTCATTGTGATTCGCTCCTAAAGCAACTCAAGAAAAGCATCGGATGCCTGCAACTCCTTAATGGCAGCATTGCGTTCCTTCGCTGGAAGGCTGGAGAATCCTTCGGGGCTGGTTAGCCGAAGCCAGCGGTTAATCATCAGGTAGGCGACATCGCACACTCTGGCACCCGGAACGGCGGCTTCTTGGGGCGCCGGTTCCCTCCGCCCCAAGAGCGGCAACAGGGCCTTCAAGGTGCTCTTGTGCAACTCCACCAACCCGTCGGTCAACATTCTGACTTTCCAGACATCGGCGGCTACGCTTCCGCTGCCCAGGCTTTCGGCGACGACACCGAGTGCCACTTCCGGCAACGTGTCGATCAGCGCCATGCCCTTAGCCTCGGCGTTGGGGTCTCCAGTTGCCAACGCTTCGACGCCCGCCCGGGCGGGGTACGTCATCCAGCCGGCCAAGGCTTGTCCGAACTGCTTGGCGGCGGCGGGATCGGTTCCTATCTGCTCCAACCGCGTGAGGACTTCAATCAGTTGCATTGCTTAGCACCCATGCGCTTCTTTTAATTTCGACCGCGTATTGTCGTCGGCCACTCCGGTCTCTGGTATCCCATTTTCCTTTTGGAATGCCCGGACCGCTTCGCTCATCTCGTTGCCATCGCAATGAAAGCCCAAGTTTTCGAGCCTTTGGCGGACACCCTCATCGAGCTCGACGGGATCGATATGTCCCAGGTCCATTTGATACTCTTCGTTGCCTCGTGGACCGTTGACGATGAGCTTTGCGGAGCGCGCACCGAGCGGCGCATAGACCTCGACCATGCCTTCCGCATCGGTTTTTCCGTTGGTCGTGACGCCGTCGACGTCAACCGTGTAAGGGAGATCCCTGCGTGGACGTCGTTCAAAATCGAGTAGCTGAAGGCGGACTTTTGCCGGGGTGCCTTTGCGGACGAACGTATGGGTTTTATCGGTCGGCTTGTTGACGGTCTTTATCCGTTTTTCTGGCACGAAGACCTCGTCACCCGGTGCCAGTACGTTCGGATCTGGCCGCCGATGTTTCAAGTCCGCGTTCTCGGCATGATCCCAAATTGTCTGCCAGAACAGCCCATATTGATCGGCGATGCTGAGTACGCAATCGCCACTGGACACCACGTGGATTGGCATGGGGCTATTGTTCCTCTTCGGCCCGGGTGTCCAGGGCCGTGAACTTTCCGGTTTGGGCAAAACGGACGATTTCGTGGTTCCGTTCCAACTCGGGCATCTTCGAAAAATGATCGGCCGCTACGAGGCCGATTAGCTCGGTTTCCGGCGCCAGATTTCGGCGCAAACCGAGATAGGCCAAGTCGCAGATCCGCTGCTCGGGAACCACTTCCTCCGCCAGTTCGAACCCTGGGGGGATGGGAACTGGCCGACGATCGGCGAGCGACTTACGGAGGCCAGCGAGAATCTGATGTTCGATAGGGGTCACACTTCGTCCCAACTGGCTCAAGTGCCACCCGGAGACTTCAGCCTCGCCATTGATCAAACCGCGGATCAATTCTCGCCAAGCCGCATCACCGATTTCGGCAAGGACGAGTCGCGCCGCATCTCCGCGTGCTCCTTCCGTCCGCGCTTGTTCTGCTACCCAGGCGACGGCCTGGGCCGCCTCCTGACGGAACGCCCCCGCCAAGTTTTCAATATCGGAGATC
>JAPKZA010000330.1 GCA_026394015.1 Acidobacteriota bacterium | reverse complement strand
GCGGCGGCCTGCTGGGCGGCGCGGTCAGGGATGCGGAGGACGGCAGTTTTCACCACGGAAAGGACTTTCACCCATGCGGCGTTTACCTCTTCGGCAGATACCAACCGGCCTTCGAGTTGAGCCAGTTCCACTTCGCGGCGGCGGGCCAGGGCGAAGTTCTTCCGGTACTCAACATCCGAAGCGCTGGTGCCGGTCAGGGCGGCGGCGTCCACCGGTTCCTTCCTGGGTCGTCGGATGGTGGCAGCGAGCATCTCGTCGCTGGCGGCGAAGTCTATCAGCCGTTTTCCGCCAACGTCGACCATGGTCAGCTTACCGATGCTGATGTAGTTCCGAATCGTCGAAGGGTTTAGCCCGGAGTGCTTGGCGTATTCTTCCGTCGTGCCGGTCTTTTTGGGTTCAGGTTTCATAAGGCGTGACCTTTGTTTTTCGGTTCCGGGGGCTGCAGCTAAGAATTGGGCGCAAGGTAAAGTCCCTCAACGGAACGTCTCGAAAGAATTGTTAAGGGCGGGCGGGGCATCAATAATGCCCCATCTCGACACACTCAACCTCGTTCTGCTGGCCCATTCGTGACCGCTTGCGATAGCAGCCAGTGCAGAGCGGCGTGCAGTAGTCGAGCGTCAGCTTCTCGGTAGCGTGCGTTCTCGGCCTCATCAGGTGGCATTTGTTCGCCAGGTTGATGAAGCCTTTCTGTTCACAATCGAGGCAAATGTGATGCACGCTTAGGAAACCGGCGACGTAGCGGCGGAATTGGATTTCATTGTCGGTCATCGCTGCATCGCCTCCAGTAATTCGAATGCCGGATTCGGGTTGCGGCCTTCTCGGGAGTCGGCCAGGGCCAAGGCGAGCGTCAGAACGACTATCTCGGGCTTTTGATCGGCGACGGGCGCGACGATGCGGCCCAATCTTGCATCGGACCTTAAGCCATTCATAAATTGCTGGAATTCGGTCATCGGGTTGCCCTCGGCTTCAACTTGCGTCGCTTCATCTCGGCTTCGATCATCTTGATCGTGGCTTGGTCTCGGGCCATTTTGGCGTCCAGGTCTTCCATGGAAGTGTCGAGCCAGAGCATCGCCTCTTCAATCGAGAGTAGTGCGAAGTCAGGCGGGAGCACGCCAGCGGCGATAAGCTCGCTCAGTTTCGGGTGATTCATCGGGCTTTCTAATTCCGACATTGGTTTCCTCTTTTCGGGTTGTTGTTGCGTTGGTTGATGGGCGGGGTGTGGGTCACCGGGCAGCGTGTAACGCGTAACGCGTTGTAACGGCATTACGCCTATATAACCCCCCCACACACTAGATCCACATGACACACTTAATTCAACATCGTTGGTCTTTAATCGGAATACATCCATTACATGCGTTACGTGGTTGATTAAATGGGAGTTATACGCATTACGGAACGCGTTACGATGCGTTACGCTCGGGATGATTGGCGTTACGTTTCTCATTTGACCCTCACGAAACATCGGACAACTTGGCCCGACTCTCGAATGGTGGTTGGATTGAATCCGCATTCTCGAAGGCACTTCCCAACTCTTCGCCGTTTAGCGGTGTCCATGTCTGATAACTCAATCCCAAGATGGCGAAGGATATCTTCGGCCTTTGCCTTGTCCCGTACCTCGACGTATCGCTCGATTTCGGGTTGCCATGGGTCGGCCTCCATGCGCTCGGCTTGCTGGGCGGTGATTTCTTCGATAAGCTCGGCCCGCTCCGGCCACCACTTCGCCCCGTCCTTGAACATCACCACGGCCTCGGCCCATAGTTGCTCACGGTCGGCGGCGATGCGCTCGGCGTCGGCTCGGGCGCACTTCACCGGCCAGAATCGGCGCCCGCCGGTCTCGTCTCTGAGATAGTCGCTTCGGTTGGTCGAGCCAGCGAAAACGCATTGGCGCGGGTTGTCCTCAATGTAGTGTCCATAGGGTCGCCGGAAGCTCTCCGTCTGGCGCGTGATGAATGCTTTCACGGCGGTGACTTCGGCCTTCCGTAGCGCGTCCAATTCGCCCCATTCGATGATCCAGTAACGCAGCGCGTGAAGCTGTGAATCCTTCGATTGCAGGTCGATTTGGGCATCACTGAAGTATTCCGAACCGGCCAGCGCTCGAAGCGCCGTGCTCTTGCGGAGCCCTTGGTCGCCTTCGAGAACCAACATGTGATCGACTTGGCAACCGGGTTTCATGACGCGGGCGACGGCGGATATCAGCCACATGCGGCCCACGGCGGCGGCGTAGTTCGATTCTGCAACGCCGAAGTACTCAACCAGCCAGGAATCAACGCGGCGGGTGCCATCCCAAACGATTTCATTCAGCCAGTCCCGCAGCGGGTTGATGGTGTTCCCTCTAGCCAGGGCTTGCACCACAGGCCCCACCGTATCGCGTCCCACGTCGAGCCCCTGGATTTGCATCCAGATGGCGGTCGCCGTGTCGTCTGCGTCGTTCCAGTCACGCGGAACGGCCCCACCGATGGGCGGCGGCTCGATCACCTGAACCTGTTGCCGGAGTTCGTTGTAACAGAATACGCCTTCCCACTCCGGCGCGTGCCGAAGGGCGATGTCCACATTGAGCAGAAGCGCCTTCGGCTTGTCATTGTCCGTCCGGCGTAGCTTCGCCTTCCATCCGGTCGTGCAGTCCCAATCCAGGGCGGCGAGCTCGGCGAGGACCTTCTCCGGCCCGACGCCGGCCAGACGGTCGTCGATACCCTTGCCTTCGTCAGCAGGCCAGGGGAGAAACGCGACGACGGCCCCAGCGCTTCGAATCTCTCGGGAGAGTTGGCGGCGGGCCGCTTCGACCAGGGGCTTTCCGGGCAGGTCAGCGTCGAAGGCGATGACGACGCGGCGGCCTTCCCACTTCATGCGGCGAAGGTCGGAGATAACGCCCTTGTCGTCCTCCCGCGTTCCGTCTGAAGCCGTTCGGCGTCCAATCTTGCCTTTCCAGTTCCAGACGCCAGACAAGCCCACCGGGAGGAATCGCGACGCGGCGCTCTCGTGGTTGGCGAGACGCCACAGGGCCAGCGTCTTAAACTCGCCTTCGGTAATCACCACGTCTAGCGAAGCGTCGGCCAGGTGATCGGCGGAGACTCCGGGCGGGAAGTACGCGTGGTTGCGCGATCCGTATGCGCCCTGATACTTCGGCGACTCCTTCCGCTTGCCGTCGAGCCCAAGCTCGGCAGGTCGGGCGGAATCGTCAACGCGGATTCGATGCAGAACGACGCTGCCGGTTTCGGGGTCCCGATAGGGTATGCAGATGCCAGGGAAGCTCTTCCGCGGTGAACCCATGAGGTAGGCCCCGGTCGGCCCATCGACGCGATGAAGGCCCGCGGTAGCGGCATCCTCCGGGCGAAGCCAGCGGCGGGCTAGGTTGCGGTGGTCGTCAGCCGTCAGCGGTTTCTCAACCAGTTCGGCGAAGACGGAAAGAACCGACGCGGCGCTCATCGGCTACCCTCCTGCATGTCTTCCATCAGCCGTAGCGAACGGACGCGGGTCTGGCAGACATCCCGGGCTTTTAAAAGGGCATCGATGAGGTCGGAGTGGAGATCTTTGAGGTAGTCCTCATCGATCAGGGGGGAGTCGCCATGGTTTTTTGTCTGATTGCCGGACTCTTTGGCGGCGATCTCAATGGCCTCTTTGACTTGCAAGGCAGAGGAGTTGAGTAAGGTTTCAACCTTCAGTGCGGTAGAAGCGCGGGTTCGATAGCGCCCGATGTCTCCGGCGCAAAAACCAAATTCAGGCGCGTCTTTCTTCTTCCGTCTTGCGGCGGATTGGGGTACGATTGGAGTGTTCACAGAAACTTTCCCTAGGCCAGCCTTCCCGCTGGCCTTCTTTTTTGGAATTTTCTAGTGAACGGTTCAACCCATCGCAAACGGTGCCGTGTGCCGCAGATGTGCCAGAGATATGCGGCTTGAGCGTTTTTAGCGCTTTGTGCCCCATGTCGCCAGCCAATGAAAACAATAACTTACGTGTTTTCATCAGCTTGCATCCTCGTCACTTTCTTCGACTCCCACCTTCGGCACCAATGCTCAATTTCGTAGGCTGCCTACGATTTCTTTACCCTTCTCGAGCATCATGGCCCATTCGGACCCTGTCCCCAAGAACCGGTAGCCCCGGTCGCGCCACGTTGTCGACAGAGCCAAGTTTCGAGCCTGAATTCCGGGGGCGATTCCTTTGGCCACGCAAGTATCGCGGATGGCTTCGAGCGTCTCCACCATCTTCGGGTCATCGAACTGCCCGGGAACGCCCAGGGAGATCGAAAGATCCACCGGCCCCACCATCACGACGTCGATGCCCGGCACCGAGAGCAGTTCCTCGCGCGCTTCAAATGCCCGCTTGGTCTCGATCTGCAGAATCACCATTCCGTTCTCATTCCGATGGGTCATCACCTGCGGAATCGTCACGTTCTCGTAGTCGTTCTGCATCGTGGTCAGCCCAAAGCCACGAATGCCCACGGGTGGAAATTTGCACCAGCTAATGGCCTGGGCCAACAGCTCCGGCGATTCCACGCGCGGGAAAATGATGCCATCGCCGCCGCAATCGAGCGACCGGGCGATGAGATCGTATTGCATGTCGGCCACGCGGACGAAAACGGTCAGTCCACACAGGCCGGCGACACGGCAGATGTCCTGCTGCGTTTCGATGCCGAAACAGCCGTGTTCGCCATCAAGATAAGCATAATCAAAGCCAGCCGCTTTCAAGATCCTCGCGATCTCAGGATCGCGGAGCTGTCCATAGGAGGTACCCAGCACGGTCTTGCCAGCTTGCAAGGCCTGCTTTACGGGGTTCAAGCGCATAGGCGCTAGTGTATCGGAAGCACCTGGTGGTCGGGGCAACTTACTTCAACGTGCTCGTAGATTCGTTCGATCAAATCCATCCCATGCTGGGCCAGGAAAGGCAGAATGCTGTAAAAACGCTCCTGCATGTGACGGTGGGGATACAAGCTATGGTGGAGAAATTCGGCGTGCCGCTGGGCTTGTTCGTCGCGTTGCAGCGCTTGGCGGGCGGTTTTGCGCTGCATCTTGTCGAGCTGGTAGATCATTTTGGCGCTGCTTTTGGCCAGCACTTTTTCAAGCGTCGGGTCCAGCGCTTGCACGACGGCGTAGAGCGTCTCCACCTCGCCGCCGATCCGTTGTCGGAGTTGAGCAACCTTTTCGATGACGTCGGCGGGAATCAACTTCGCAGCGAGTCGCTCCCGCAGGCCGGTTTCGTGGATCAACGTATCGACGATCGTCAGGCCGTAGCGAGACAGGAGTTTTTCGGTCCGCTCGTCGAGCAAGGTAAAGCCGGCCCGATGGAGCATGACCGGCATGCGGCCTAAGAGCCGGGAGTAGAGGACCTGCGATTGCGCAAAGTAGGCCAACTCCGCCGGGCCGCCGAAGTAGGCGACGGTCGGCAGGATGAAGTCCTGCAGCACCGGGCGCAGCAGGGCGTTCGGCGAGAGCAGGGAACTGGCGATGGGGGTTTGCTTCCACGGCAACCGCTTGCCACCTTCGAGCGAGAACAGGAGCGCGCTGTTGGCTTCGACGTGGACTTGGGAATGATAGCCGGCCGCGGACAGTTCCTGATTCCTTTCGAGGAGTGCCGCGTTCAGTTCCGGCATCCGTTCCACGACTTGTTCGAGGAGGGGTGCACCGATGGCGCGGACGGAGGGAGCCAGGGGATCGAGAAAGAGAATGGGCCACTTCGCCAGCAGCTTGCCGACTAGGGCCCGAAACGCGCCGCCAAAGGTCGCCTCAGGGGAGTAGCTCTCTTTGACGAGAGCTAACACCTCATCAGCGAACGGAAAGCCCGCCAAGGCCGACGCTAGCTCCGCTATCGGGGCATCCTTGAGGGCAATGGGGCCAACCGGGCCGCCGAGAGGATTGGTGGACGAGGATTTCAACCCGATCACTTCGTGGGCGGCATTGAAAACCCAGGCTTGGTTGATCTCCACCAGGTCGTGGTCTTCGGTGGCCAGCCAGAACACCGGAACGGCGGGTAGCCCTTGGGCCGTTAACTGCTCGGCCAGGCGAATGGCCGACAGCGCCTTAAAAATCGTATACGCTGGCCCGGAGAACAGCCCGACCTGTTGGCCGGAGACGACCGCAACCGTTCCTTCCTGGGCCAACAACGCGAGCGACGGGTTGCCGGGGTTTTGTTCGGCCAAGGCGGCGACCATCGCCGCGCGGCGTTCAGGAGGGTACTGAATTTGGGCGGCGGCATCCGAAAACGAGTCCGGGTCATACGGTGCATGACCGTAAAAAGACTCCACCCGATCGTAGTGATAGACCAGATCGGCGAACAGCCGGGTTGTGTTCGGCAGCTCAGTATGCCGGATGCAGGTGGTTTCCATCCCTAAAAGATCAGCCGTCTTAATGATGCTTTCTGATACCGTGAAGATTCATGCTCGACGAACAAGACTTCCGCCTGAAATGTGAAGATGCCATGACGGCTCTGTTTAAGGCCCTCGCCACCGCGTCCGACGAACACGATTTTGAGGCTGACTTCAATAATGGCACGTTGACCGTGGAGTTTGAAGAGCCCCGCGCCAAGTTCGTCGTCAGCCCGCAGACGCCGGTCCGGCAGGTTTGGGTTTCGGCTCACTCCCGGAGCTTCAAGCTCGATTGGGTGGTGACGCGGGAGGCCTTCGTGTTGGCCGACTCCGGCCAAACATTGGCCGAACTGATCGCGGCCCACGTCAGCGAACACCTCGGCGAGACGATCTCCCTTTCCTAAATGCCTGGCGTCTACATCTCGTTCCCTTTCTGCGCCCAAAAATGCACGTACTGCAACTTCGCTTCGGGAGTGTTTCCGCGCGAGTTGGAGACGAGCTACCACGCTGTTTTGCGGAACGAACTAGAGGAGACCGCTTGGCCCTGGACCCCGAATACGGTCTATTTCGGCGGCGGAACGCCGAGTCAGATCGGAAACGACGATCTCCGGGCGCTGCTCGAACGCATCCCCGGCCGCCCCTGGGCGGAGGCGACGCTGGAGGCCGCTCCGGGTTCGTTTTCTCGGGAGCAGGTCGCCGCCTGGCGCGAAGCAGGGATTAATCGGGTGAGCTTGGGCGTGCAGTCGTTCGTCGAAAGCGAACTGCGGAGGACCGGCCGGAAGCACACGGCGGAGGTTGTAGCGGCGGACGTGGCCCTGCTCCGCTCGGAAGGGATCACCAATTTCAACCTGGACCTGATTGCCGGGCTCGCCGGGCAGACACCCGCCAGTTGGCAGGTTTCGCTCGATTGGATGGAGCGCCTCGCGCCGCCTCACGCCTCGGTCTACATGCTTGAGGTGGACGAGGATTCTCGGTTGGGCCTCGAAATCCTGAACAACGGGCCCAAGTACGGAGCCCGCGATATCCCCGACGACGACGCGATTGCGACCATGTACGAAGGCGCCGTCGAGCGTTTCGCTGCCGCCGGGCTTCCCCGCTACGAAATCTCCAATTTCGGCCAGCCTTCGCTGCACAATTTGAAGTATTGGCGGTTGGAGGAGTATCTCGGGTTCGGGGCCGACGCCCACTCGAGCGCCGGCGGCCAACGCTGGCAGAACCCGGAAAGCGCCCTTGCCTACGTGGAGAGCGGCCCCCGGCGGGAGGACGCCAGTCCCGCCAATCCTACCGCCGAGCGATTTTTCGTCGGCCTGCGCCTGAGTAAGGGCATCGTCCCCGAACCCGCCGAATGGCAGCATTGGCAGGAGCCGATAGCCCGCTTCATCGCCGACGGATTGCTCGAACGGGAATGCGAACGGCTTCGGCTGACTCCCCGCGGCGTATTGCTTTCAAACGACGTACTCCAGGAATTCTTATGATCGATCTCCGCAGTGACACCGTAACCAAACCCACCCCGGCCATGCGCCGCGCCATGGCCGAAACTGAAGTCGGCGACGACGTTTATCAGGAAGACCCCGCGGTCAATCGCCTGGAGGCGCGCGCCGCGGCCATCATGGGCAAAGAGGCCGGATTGTTCGTGCCCACCGGCACCATGGGCAACACGATCGCCCTGAAGATGCACACCGTGCATGGCCAGGAGGTAATCTGCGAAGCGCGCGCCCACGTGCACAACTACGAGCTTTCGATGATGGCTTGGTTTGCCGGGTGCCTCGCCCGCGCCATCCCGACGACGAATGGGTTGATGACCTGGGAGCAGATCGCGAAGGAGATCCGCCCGGTCGGGCCCCACGCCGCACCTACGGGATTGATCGCCGTCGAAAATACGCATAACGTGGCAGGTGGGACCGTGTATCCGCTCGATCAACTCGCCGCCATCAAGCGAGGTGCCGAGAGCCGTGGCCTTCCGGTTCATATGGACGGGGCGCGATTCTTCCACGCCGCGACGGCCCTAGGCGTGGCTCCGATCGAAATCGCCCAGCATGCCGATTCGGTGATGTTCTGCCTGTCGAAGGGCTTGGGCGCGCCGGTCGGGTCGATGCTGGTGGGCTCGCAGAAACTGCTCGAAGAGGCCCGTCGGCTGCGAAAGCGGCTGGGGGGCGGCATGCGCCAAGCCGGTATTTTGGCGGCGGCCGGACTCATCGCCCTCGAAGAGATGCCCGGTCGCCTGGCTGAGGATCATGCGAACGCGGCGTACCTTGCCGAGGCCTTGGCGACTCTGCCCGGGATTGTGGTGGAACCGTACGCGGGCACGAACATCGTGTTTTTCGGGGTAGCCGACACGGGTCTAACCGGCGAACAGGTGTGCGCTCGTTTGCTCGAAAAAGGCGTGGTGATGATCGCGATGGGGCCCTATCGGGTCCGCGCCGTGACCCATTTCGATGTCGACCGAGCAGCCTGCGAAGAGGCCGTCGCCATCCTCGGGAAGCTATTACACAACTAATACATAGACTTGCGGGGATCGCTGGTAGCGTGGAAGTATGAACTGGCCTACAGTTATTGTTCTCATCGTACTTCACGCCGGCGCCGTTGCCGCGCTCTTCAACTTCAGTTGGGCTGCACTTGCGGTGGCGGCCTTCCTTTACTGGGTCGCCATCTGCTTGGGGATCAGCATGGGGTATCACCGGCTGCACACCCATCGCGGATACAAGGCGCCTTTGTGGCTCGACCATTTCTTAGGGGTCTGCGGCGCGCTGGCGCTCGAAGGAGGCCCGATCTTCTGGGTCGCCACGCATCGGATTCACCATCAAAAATCGGACCAGCCGGGTGATCCGCACTCGCCCCGCGACGGCGCTTGGTGGTCTCATCTGGGCTGGATGTTAGTCGGCCCGGCGGATCATTTCGACACGAAGCGGATGTCGAAGTATGCCCCGGATTTGGCGAAAGACCCCTTTCACGTGTGGCTGAACAATTGGCATTGGCTCCCGCTCGTCGTGGCTTCGGTCGTACTTTTCCTCGTCGGCGGATGGCCGTTTCTCCTTTGGGGTTCGGCGATGCGGGTAACGGTTGGTCTTCATGCCACGTGGCTCGTGAATTCGGCCACGCACATGTGGGGCCGCCGCCGGTTTGCAACCCGTGATGATTCGCGGAACAACTGGTGGGTGGCGTTGATGACCTTTGGCGAAGGCTGGCACAACAACCACCACGCTCATCCTGTTTCGGCTCGGCATGGGCTGGCGTGGTACGAGTTCGATCCGTCTTTTTTGCAGATCAAACTGCTGGAAAAGCTGGGCGTGATCGAGGGCGTTAAGGTGGCGAAAATTGACGAGGAACTTCCGCAGCAAAAAGCGGCGTAGTCTGGAAGGGTGATTGTGACGGGCCGGCGAAAATCTATCGCGTTCTTCATCGCGCTAGGCGCCGGCCTTGTTTCCATTACGGTGCTGCTTTACGTGGGCTGGGTGCTGCTCAGTTGGCGCACGGGCATCCTGTTGTTCCTCGGCTTGGTGCTGCTGGCGATCATCATCAGCGGCGTGGTGTTGAACACGATTTTTCTGGTGCGAGAGATCCGACGAAACGAGCAACACGACTCCGGTGGAAGAAGCCAAGCGCCAGGAGTTCTATCGGATCATGATGGCCGAGAATGATCGCCTGCTGTCGACCATCGAACAGGTGCTGCATACGGGCCGTTTGGGAGCCAGCCGTAAGCTGAACCTTTCTTCGTTTGACCTGAATACCATGATTGGGGAATGCGTGGATCGTTTCCGGACGATGCACCCAGAGTCCCCGATTCAACTCTCGTTCGCCCCGGCCGAACCCATCGCGATGCGGGGCGATGCCGACGAGGTCCGGGCGGTGGTCTCGAACTTGCTCGAAAATGCGATCAAGTATTCGGTTAGTCCAGCGCAGGTCGATGTGGAGACGAAGGTGGTCGACGGCAAGTTCGCGCAACTTCGCGTGAGCGACAAGGGGCCGGGCATCGCCAAGGGCGAATTGAGGCAGATTTTCAAACGTTTTTACCGGGCACCCGGCACGCTGG
>JAPKZA010000004.1 GCA_026394015.1 Acidobacteriota bacterium | reverse complement strand
TACCGGGAGTTCGGGTTGATCGGACTGGGTAATCTGTCCGGCAGCATTCAAAAACGGCAGAGGAGGGGAAAAGTTTTCCCTCCGGTGACGGGAAAAAATTTCCCTGCCGACAAAACTTACCTGCGTTGGTCAAGGCTTCACCGAGCAACGCGAGAACACGCATCGACGGCTGCTTGATCCCTGTCAAAAAAAAGGACCCGTCACCTGATGTGACGGGTCCTTGAAAGGATGCTCTATTTATCCCTGCCGTTCGTTCAGTCGCCCGAGCCCCACAGAGTGGAGATGTCTACGTACATCACGAACAAAAACAGTGAGATAATAAACAGCAGGCCAACGCCGTGAGCCCAGCCAATCACACGAGAACTGGGCTTGCGACGAGTGATGCCTTCCCAGAGCAGAAAGACCATGTGACCACCGTCCAGAATAGGAATCGGCAGAAAGTTCAAAATGGCGAGGTTGATGCTGAGGAATCCGAGGAACATCAGCAAGTCGATCAGTCCTCGTTCCGCCACCATGTAGCCAATCTTGGCAATTCCAAGAGGACCACTGAGCGAATCTGCAGACACATTTCCCTGAGTCAGTGACCGCAGAGTCATATAAATGGAGACTGCAGTTTTCTTGGTGCGTCGAATCCCCAGTGCAAGTGCGTCTCCCAGAGAATCGCCCTTCTGAAGTTCGCGATCGTCCTGCCAGATACTGCCGTTAAAGCCGCGAAACCAGCGGTACCATCCCGTGGCAGATTCATATGTTTTCAAAACTTCGGAGCCGGTGTTCTTGCCATCTTCGAAGTAGATTCGAATTTGCCGATTTGGAACTCGCTGGATTTCCGCAAAGGCCCATGCCCAGTTGACGTCTTCCAGAGTCCCCGGTTCTTTCGGAGCCATCGTCGAAAGATCAAGCTGACGCGGTGACATCGCATCACCGAATGCATCCGGCACCGCCTTTTCAGGATCAGCAGCGATCAGATCGACTCGCGTAATCTTCATATCCGGCTTGAAGACACCAAGCTTCTCAGCTTCGGATCCAGGCAGCACTCGAGCGATACGCAGCTGGACCTGGTAGCCAATTCCGATCGCGTTGATCGACAGCGGACTCGCTTTGAAGTCAGGCGAATCCAGCCAGCCAGGCGAGTCCCCCGGGATCACTTCCAGTTCAACTTTATCATCACCTTCGGACGTCGCTCGCTTCACAACCACTTTCACAGGCTTGCCGGCCTGCTTTCCGAAATACACAGGAAGCTCAAGCGGATCGATATTCTTGCCAGGCTCTTTGTCGTCGACTGACAGGATCAGGTCTCCAACTTTCAGACCCGCCTTTTCTGCAATGGAATTCTTCTGAATCGCCTTGATCGGCCCCATGGCCATCCACAAGCCGATTGAACGAATCTCGGACGGCGGTACGGTGATCTCGACCATCTTTGCCGTTTTGGATTTCTTGCCTTCTGCATCTTTGTCGTGACGCTCGACCGTGTAAATCAACTCGCGGTCAGCATCACGTGCGGTCACATATCGAAGCTCAGAAAACAGCATGGGGCGAACAGCGTCGCCGGGCTTCTCTGCGACGGCAGCCGCTGCGTCAGCAGGCGTTTCTGTGGCCAGTGGTGACGGACGCAACGCAATGATCTTGTCGCCTGGCAGAAATTCTTCGGACGCTTTCTCAAGCGGCAAACCGGCATCTGAAATCAGTTCCGGCTTTTCGATAATGTCGGCAATCGCGGTTGTCGCGCCTGGTCGAATTCCCACGGAGCGTCCGGGGGAAGACTTCAAAGGCGTCAGGACTTCGCTGAAAGAAGTCCCATCGTCGTGCATCCCTTCGAGCGCC
>JAPKZA010000171.1 GCA_026394015.1 Acidobacteriota bacterium | reverse complement strand
TATGCCGGTATCCTGCACCTCGAAACGAATCAGCCTCGTCCGCGTATTCTGCCCCACCACATTCACCTTCAAGCGCACATGACCGTTGTCGGTAAACTTCAGCGCGTTGCCCATCAAATTCGCCAGAATCTGGCCCAATCGGCCTTTGTCTCCGCAGGTCCACTCCGGAACCTCAGGCCCAATGCAAAAGCTCAGTTCCAGCCGCTTATGGCGCGCCTCCCGCGAAAAGAATTCCACCAGGTCCTTGGCCAGGGCGTCAATACGGAAATCCTCCCGGTCGGGCTCCATCGTGCCCGCGTCCAACCGGGAGAAATCCAACCCTCCATTGATGACCGATAAAAGCGATGCCGCGCCTTTGCCGATCGTCTCAACATAGTCGGTCTGCTCGGCAGTGAGTTGGGTATCTCTGAGCAACGTGCAAAAACCGATGAGCAAATTCATTGGGGTATGGATCTCATGGCTCAAGTTGGAGAGAAACTCCGATTTCATGCGGGCTGCGCTTTCGAGTTCAGCTTGCGTTCGTTTCCGTTCTGTTACCTCAATGGCGCTTCCTATTGCTCCCGAGTAGCTTCCATTTACGACAGGACGCGGCGAGCCGGAAAAATGGAGCCAGCGAAAGCGTCCATTGGCGTCGCGAACGCGTGCTTCCGCCTCGAAAACGACTCCTTTTCGAACGGCGCGCAGCGCTTCGCCGACGCGGATGCGGTCTTCCGGATGAATCGCGTCCTCCCATTCCGTTCGCAGAAATTCTGCCTTTGTCTTTCCAAAAAAGTTCAGCGCCCGGCCGTTTACGTAGTCAATCCGGTTGTCGGCGTCTCTCGTCCAGATCATTACCGGTGCATGCTCGACCATCAATGCAAAGTGACTCTCTGCCGCTTGTCGAGCTTCTTCACTTTTCCGAAGTCGAACCGCGCTGACCCGAGCTGCAATCATCGAACTGACGGAGTTTGCCAAAGCGGTGAGGACTCTGATTTGGTTTTCAGAGAGCGAACGGGACTTGCTATCGATCACACACAATGTCCCCAGGGCATGCCCGCATTCGCTCAACAGCGGAAACCCTGCATAGAACCGGATTCCCGGAGGTCCCGTTACCAATGGGTTGTCAGCGAATCGCGGGTCTAAAGTCGCCTCTTCTACGATGAGCATTCTCCTCGGTTCCAGGAGTGCGTGGGCACAAAAGGCCCAGTCTCGCGGAGTCTGCTCCACGGTCAACCCGATCTTGGCCTTGAACCACTGGCGGCATTCATCGACAAGGCTGATCGCGGCGATGGGAACTTCGCAGACTTCCGCAATCAACTCCACAACGGCATCGTAAGCTCGTTCCGGAGGGGTGTCCAGTATCTGGCTTTCCATCAATAGCCGGATCCGCTCCATCTCGCCAGCGGGTTCCGGGGCGATCATAGCGCGGTGTTCCTCCCGGGATACCCTCGCTCGAACTCCAAACGCTCACTCGGGGAAGGTCTGAACCGTGGATCTGTATGGCGCGAGTCCCCTGTGTATGGAAAGAGTCGCCATCCAACGATGATGGCGAAAACAGCAGACGATCCGGCTTCTGACATTACCCTCTCATCGACAAAAAGACAGCCAGTGATGGGGGAAATCTTGAGAATCGCAAAACACATTCGATTGCCTCCGGGAACCGGCGCCGCTAAAAGCGCACAGGCCGCGCAGGCACGGCTCGAGCGGGCGAGGAACTCGCCCATCCTGCCGGGCCCCGCCGCTTCGCTATCCAGTCGTCTCTTCAATCTCATGTAGTCCAGTTATAGCGCCTGCGTGACCGCATAGACACCATGTTCGCGTGCCAACTCCGCCGCGGCCTCCCAGATCGACTCCGGCAGCCTGGCACGCCTTGGCTGCATCCGGCGATACTCTTCCAATTCGCGCTGCAACTGCGCAATTGGCTCCGCGATTGATCGTGTTCCTTTTCGGCTCATTTCCAGTCGCC
>JAPKZA010000405.1 GCA_026394015.1 Acidobacteriota bacterium | reverse complement strand
GTTCGGAGATATCGTAGTCTTCGGCGTAGTCGAGGCTGCGGAGCAGAACGCGATACATTACTTCGGCGATCTGTTCTGAATCAGTTTGGACGGAGAGATCGACTTGCACGTCGAACATGAAAACTTCATACGGCAACCCGTGATTGAGAAACTCGACGTATTCGGTGACGCGTTTGGAATCAATCTGGTTGAGGAACAGCTTGCTGGCCGATGCTCCCCGCACCCCCCGGTTTGCCAGGACGTATCCCAGGTTCTTGGCAAACGATGACTTACCGGAACCGAAGAATCCCGATATCCAAACGCCTACCCCCTCATTCGGAGAACCTGGCGCATCAGCCATAGCCTTAAACAGCCCTTCATAGGCGGTCTTGATGCGATCCGTGGCCACATACTCGGTCAGTTCGGTGTAGACCGATTCCTCATCGGCATTGTTGACCTTAATGATCTCTTCAATGGGCCGCGAAAAATCGCGGTCCAGCAGATCGGCGATCGTCATTTAAGTGTCTCTCCCGTATATCTTGACACGATAACTTCCCAGGGCCTGATCGGCCGAGCGCAGGCCCATATAGTTGAGCGTGTGCTTCCAAGTTCCTGGATAGAAGAGAACCGTGGGCGTTTTGAAGCTGCGATGAAGCTGTTCGAATAGCGCCGAAATGCGATAAGCGCTGGGGGCGAATACTGTGGCGTGAGTGAGAAAGAGGACCCGCGTGTTGGCAGGAAACTTCGCCTCCTCCTCTCGCAGGAGATCGCATAGAGGACGGAAATCCGCGTCGGAGAGATATTGATTCACCTGCCGTTCGGCGACGGCGAATGAATTATCCCGCTCCAGGGCGAACAGGCCAGCAACGTCCTCCGACTCTTGAACCGACTTCCAGAACAAGGATGCCAGAGAGCGCACCTCGACATGCTGCTTCGTCTCATTTTCGATTTGAATGGTCAGGAGTTGGATCTGGCGGCGCACGATCCACTCCGACTCCTTTATATCGCCGGGGTCGTACCGGAAAATGGCAAAGGGCAGTTCGCGGGTCATCACGAAAGAAGGGGGTTCGTGAAGGAGATCTCCTTTGAGTAGCTCCAATCTATTTTCTAACGACAACATGGGCGTATTCCTCCGCGCTCCCTACCGGGAAGTCGAGGTTCACTAACGTCCCGGCCGCGTGGTAACCGAGCAGCCGTTCTTGATGCGCTTCGAGGAATAAATGCTCGACGTCACTTGGAGTCAACATGAATAAAGTCCAATCCGGATGTTCTAGCATATCGCGTCCGGCGACGCCCAATTGCGACAGGCAAAACGCGATGAACGAAAAGGCACCCAGAGGCAGCGGCGGCCGGACCAAGGTCTTCTTGGCCTTTCCGTCTAAGACACCGAAATCTCGCAGAGCGGCCAGAATGGCTCGTCCTGACTTGATTCCTACGATTTCCGACCAACCCATATCCTTCGTACCCAGCCAGGAGATGAATTCGGGTACGCCGACGGCCCGGAGCCCTGTCGCTCTTCTCGGGACTAGGTATTCCGTAACGAAGTCCGAAAGCAACGGTTCAGAGCGGGCGGTGAACCAGTAGTAAATCGGCCGAAGTATGGCTGACGACGCGCCCGCCTCTTCCAGCGTTCGGAGAATCTTCCAAGCACAAGGAATCGCCCCATGGACGAACCGGGGAACGAAAATCCGATTGAGAACATCGGCCAGCCGAGATCGTGTAGTCTTACCGAGTGGATTGCTGCGAAGTATGGCGTCTTTGTTCTCGTCCGTCGGGGCGTTGGTCCATAGCCGGACGAGCTGACGCATCTCGGGAATCAACGCGCCGCCCTTTTGGATCCGGCTGGTGTACTTGGGAGCTGAGACGAGCATCCTTATAAGGCTACAGGAAGCTGATCACAGTCGGGCGAACCAACCGGGCCTTTTTGCGAACCTCCCGTAAAGACCGAATATCGATGAGAAAACAGTGTCTCGAACTCCCTGAGTTCGAACCGGTCAAGGTCGGGGCCTCTGCCGGGGAACGCCACCCCGGATCGGGGATCAGCCGTTGCACGAGAATTCACCAACAGCTGACCACCAACGTAGAAAGACGCAGCATTTCTGACGACCCGCTCCGATTGTGTTGCGCGGGGCGGATCCACAGCGAGTCGGTGCCTCGCCAAATGCGCCACGCCGGAGAATCCGATTACTAGGCGGTCAAATCTTTCTGGGCCGCCATGGTCAGCTTCTCGTAGGCCTAAAGGTTCAGGAATGCGCCCGGATGAAGAACGACTTCGCTACTGCCAAAATTTCCTCCTGGGAGCCCAGATGCGAGCACAACCAATGCAGAGCATTCACGGATATCGCCGTGCGATCTGGGTCCTTTTTAAACTGCCTCTCGACCGGCAAACCGGACCCGCCCCCGCGGCGGGCAGGCGGGGCATCGAGCCCCACCCTCCCGCTTATAAACAACCCGTTAGTTCCGCATAATCCATAAAAACGAAAACCCAATTCACAAGGTGTTGAAATTTATATTTCACTTATTTTCAAATACTTAAAAAACTAACCACTTATATTCCCACTCCCAACCGCGAAACAATTGCAGCAAGGAGACACCCTCTATGCTGACACCAGAACAACGCGCAGAAAAGAATCGAGCCAATGCTCAGAAGAGCACCGGCCCGGCCACGGCCGCGGGTAAACATCGCAGTTCAAAGAACAATCTCAAGCACGGTAAGCGTGCCGAAGCATTACGCTATTTCATTCCTCCCCATGGGGCCGTCTTCTGCAATCAAGACCGCCAAATCTTCTTTCGCCTGCACGAAGACCTCATCTTGAAATACAAGCCCTGTGACCCGGCCGAAGCCATCGTCGTCAAAAAAATCGCCTTCGCCGAATGGCGGTCTCAAACCTTCGACGAGCTCTTCACCGCCTTCTGGAACAAAGAACTCATGGAAAAGTATGATGGCAAGCCCCATCCGTTTCCCGAGTTCGCCGAAGTCTATGCCGAACTGAACGTCTTCGTCGGCATCGCCAATTGTCCTGCCGTCGACCGCCTCTATCAACGGGTAAAAAAGGAACTCGATCGCAGCATCACCACCTACGAAAAACGGCTGCAGTTCCTCCGTAAAAACTTTGCGTCCGCCTCTACGGTCATCGAACGCCGCGAATTCGATCGCGAGCGCCGAGAATTCAATCGGGTCCACCCGGAAAAATCCGAGGCCCCAGCCGAAACTACGTTCGAAGCCACTTTTTCGACCCCCGAAAAAGAGCCGGATTCCTTCCAACTCGTTGAACAATAAGGCTTTGCAAAACGACGAACGGTCAAACAATCGCATTTTTTGCACGTTTTTTACGTTCGAAGCCAATTTTGCCAGAAACCGGTCGCCATCAGCGGCCGGTTTCCCCGTCGATCCCTCGCAAATGGTAAACTCACCCTTTCATGCGCATCGCTCTCTTCTTCCTGGTCTCTCTGGCCGCCCTCGCCAAGGATGCCGACTTCAACGGCCGTTGGAACATCACCGTCCCAAACCAAGCTAACCGCCGCGCCTGGTGGCTCGAAGTCGATGGCGCCGGCACCCCGGCCATCAAGGGCCGTTTCGTCGGAGCCCCCGGCGGAGACATGAACGCCATCCCCGAAATCACCGCCAAAGACGGCACCCTCCGCTTCGTCTTCGAACGCGCCTACACCAAGAAGGGCGCCCCCGCCACCAAAGGCGTCTACGTCGCCAAAATCGTCGGCGCCGACCTCGTCGGCGAATTCCAGGTTGAAGGCAACCCCGCCTCCAAACTCAGCTTCGTCGGCAAACGCGCCCCCGTCATCAAAGACCGCGAAGACGGCAAATGGAAGCCCGGCAAGCCCATCGAACTCTTCAACGGCAAAGACCTCGCCAACTGGTCCGCCCTCGTCCCCGGCCAATCCCTCGGCTGGAAGGTCGAAGACGGCATCATGAAGAACGCCGCCGGCTCCAACAACCTCGTCTCCAGCCAAACCTTCTGGAACTTCGAACTCCACGGCGAATTCCGCATCGGCGTCGGCTCCAACGGCGGCCTCGGCCTTCGCGGCCGCTACGAAGTCCAGATCGTCGACGACTTCGGCAAAGCCCCCGACACCCACGGCACCGGCGCTCTCTATAGCCGCATCAAGCCCCGCGAAAATGCCAGCAAGAAGCCCGGCGAATGGAACACCTACGACATCCGCCTCGTCGGCCGCACCGTCACCGTCATGGTCAACGGCGTCACCGTCATCGACCGCGGCGAAGTCGAAGGCCTCACCGCCATGGCCCACGACCCCGACGAAGCCGCCCCCGGCCCCATCAGCGTCCAGGGCGACCACGGAGCCGTCGAAATCCGCAAGCTCACCCTAACCCCCCTCGTCCGCTAAGCCAGCAGCGAGTGCAGCACGTGCCCATGCACGTCCGTCAGCCGACGGTTCAGCCCGTTGTGGTACCACGTCAGCTTCTCATGGTCCAGTCCCATCAGATGCAACACCGTGGCCCAAAAATCGTAGACCGTCGTCGGGTTCTCCGCAACCCGCCTGCCGAACTCATCGGTCGCCCCCCACGACGCCGCCTTCTTCACCCCGGCCCCGAGCATCCACACCGTATACGCATCCGGGTTGTGGTCCCGGCCCAGCGTCCCCTGCTGGTGCGTCGGCATCCGGCCGAACTCGGTCGTCCAAATAACCAGCGTATCCGCCAGCAAGCCCCGCGCCCCCAGGTCCTGAATCAAGCCCGCCGTTGGTTGGTCCAGAATCGGCAAGTGCCGGTCGTAGTCAGCCTGCAAGGTCTTGTGCGCATCCCAATTCAGCAGTCCGTCCACCCCGGAAGCCCGCGAAGCACAGTAAAGCTGCACATAGCGCACGCCCCGTTCCACCAATCGCCGCGCCAGCAGGCAGTTGCGCGCATAGGCCGCCAGCAGCGGGTTCCCACTGTTCACCCCGTAAAGCTCCAACGTAGCCTTGGACTCGCTACCCAGGTCCCCCACCTCCGGCGCCGAAAGCTGCATCCGGGCCGCCAATGCGTAGCTGGCAATGCGCGCCTGCAGTTCGCTTTTCTCTAGGTAAGGTTGAAGCACTTTTGCCTCGCAGCGAGCAAATCCCTGGCGACACCCCGTCCGGCCGCACCAGATTGCGGATCGGGTTCGCCGCGTTGAAAGCCACCCCCTGATGCTCGGCCGGCAGGAAGCCGGAGGTCCAGTTCGCCGGGCCGGAGGGCGGAATGCCCCGGACGTCCGGGATCGCCACATAAGCCGGCAAATTCTCGCTTTCGGTCCCCAGCGCATAGCTCAGCCAAGCCCCGGCCGAAGGAAAGCCCTCGAACACAAAGCCGGTGTTCATCGCGACACAGGCCGGCCCGTGCGTGTTGGAACGCGAACTCATGGAATGGATAAAGGCCATGCTATCCACGTGCCGGGCCAGGTGCGGCAGCTTCGTCGTGATCATCTTGCCCGATTGGCCAGCCGGAGCGAACGCCCAGGGGCTGCGCATCAGGTTCCCATTCGCCCCCTGAAAAGTCACGTCCTTGTCCCCGCCGGGCATGGGCTGGCCGCTGCGCTTTTCGAGCTCGGGCTTGTAGTCAAACGTATCCAGATGCGAGACCCCGCCCGGGCAGAAGATTTGGATCACCCGCTTCGCTTTGGGCGCAAAGTGCGGCAGCTTAGCGGACGCTCCCGAAAGCAACTCCGCCGCGGCAATGGCCCCCAGGCCCGTCAAAAACCCACGGCGATGGAAGGAGTGACTATTAGTAGACATAAAGGAACTCGTTCGAATTGAATAGGGCGCGGGCAAACGCGACCAAGCCATAGGTTTTGACTAACTTCTCCGCCTGAGTAAGTTCCGCCAGTTCTGGAGGCCGACCGTAAGCCAGCCGAAAGGCCAACGCAATCCGCTCCGGCTCCGCAACCCCCAGCAGACGCCTCTCCAGCGCCTTGGCCATGTCCAACGTAAAGCTGTGATTCAGCAACGAAAGCGCCTGCAACGGCGACGTCGTCGAAACCCGCCGCGGCTCCGGAAGCGACGAATCCGGACAATCAAACACCGTCAGTAACTCGGTCGAAATCGAACGCGCCGACTCCGCGTACACCGAGCGGCGATACGTCTCCGGGCCAAACCGATCCAACGGGAAGTAAGTCGCGACGTTATCCACCGTGTACTTATACAACCGAAAGCTGGCGCCCCCCATCTCCCGATCCAGCACCCCAGCCACATGCAGCATCGAGTCCCGCACCGCTTCCGCCTCCAAACGCTGCGGCGGATACCGCCACAGCAATCGGGAGTCCGCATCAACCCGCGCCGCGGCCGCATCAAAAGTGCTCGCCTGCCGATAAGCCGCCGAAAGCAGGATCTCCTTCTGCAGAGGCTTCAACCGCCACCCATGCGCCAACAGACGCTGGGCCAGATAGTCGAGCAGCACCGGGTTTGAAGGGCGCTCGCCGTTGTATCCAAAGTCAGACGGCGTCGCCACCAGGCCCCGGCCAAAATGGTGCTGCCACAGCCGATTCACGATCACACGAGGGGTCAGCGGATTCCGGTCATCCGCCAGCCAGCGCGCAAACTGCAGCCGAGCCTCATGCTCCGGTGCACCCACCGGAACCGTGAACGAAGCGTGGCTCAAAGTCGAAAGGCTAGCCGGTGCCACCGGGTCGCCCCGCTGCATCACCCCGCCACCCTTCAGCAGAAACACCGGCTCGGCCGGCTGCTTGAAGACCCCGGCATAAGCCAGCGGCAGGGCCGGAATGCGCTTCAACTCCGCCTCGGCGGCTCGCAGCGTCTTCTCGGTCGCCTCGAACTCGGCCCGATCGGCGGAGGAGAGCGCTTCCAGCGTAATCAGCCGGTCCAGCTCCGGTTGCCGATGCGGAAGCCGGTGGTCATTCGTGGCCACCCGCGTCCACTTTTGGCCATCGAGCGAAAGCTCAATCTCATACCTGGAAACCGTGTTCTGCTGAAAGCGCCCCTGAAAAGCACGCCCCCGGTCCGTCGACCACGCCAGCTTCTGCACCAGCGCCGGAGCGGCGAGTTCGAGCGTAATCGCCGCGGGACCATCCCCGTCCGCGAACCACCGCTTGTCGAACGCCCCGTCGTTCAGCGCGCTGCGATGGTACGCATCCGGGTTGCCCTCGGCGATGCGCGTCGACGTCACGCTCAGCTTGGCGCCGACCGCGAGGTTACTCCCCGCCGCGCCGAAAAGCTCAACTTCATCCAGACCGCCCGGGAAGCCTTGAGCCGCGCTCAGCCGCACAAAGCGAGCCTCCGTCGGCACCCAAGTCTCCTCCGTGCCGAACGGCGAAACGGGCGGCCGGTGGCGTGCCCGCAGCGCCGCCTCGGCGGTGGAACGATTCGCCTTCGTGCCGTCCGTCCAGCTCGCCAGCCGTTGCTGCGCCGCCTTGATCTCCCGCTCCCAAGGCGCGCTCAGGCGGGCGTGATCGGCCCGGGCCTCCGGGCTCGCCATCACGCGGTCGGCATGCGTCACCCCGTTGAAGATCGCCGCCACCCGATAGTAGTCAGCCTGCTGAATCGGGTCGAACTTATGATCGTGGCACCGGGCGCAACTCACCGTCAGCCCCAAAAACGACGACGCAGTCGCGTTGACGATATCGTCAAGATCGTCCGCCCGCTGCTGCCGCATCGCCGCCAGGTTCGAATTGCCAACCGTGTCGTGGGGGCCCGCCACCAGGAACCCCGTCGCCACTTCAACCTTCGGGTCCCCGGGCGAAAGAATGTCTCCCGCCACCTGCTCCATCAGGAACCGGCTGAACGGCAAATCTTGATTGAACGCGCGGATCACATAGTCCCGGAAACGCCAGGCGTGGGGCCGGACATGGTTCTGCTCATAGCCGTGCGACTCGCCGTAGCGGATCACATCCAGCCAGTGGCGGCCCCAGCGCTCGCCGTAAGCGGGCGATGCCAGCAACCGATCAATCAGCTTCTCATAAGCGTCCGAAGCGCCGTCTTTGACGAACGACACAACCTCCGCCGGAGTCGGGGGCAAGCCGGTCAAATCAAACGTAGCCCGGCGGATCAGCGTCCGCCGATCCGCTGCGGCCGAGAAGGCCAAGCCCTTGGCGCGGAGCGCCGTTTCCAAATGCGAATCGATGCTCCCACCCGGGTTCGCCAACGGTTGGAACGACCAAAAAGAAGCCGTCGCCCGGAGCCGAACCGCCAGCGTCGTCTCCCAAGGCGCGCCCGCGGCGATCCACTCTTTCACTACCGAACGTTCCTCCAGCGGCAACCCGCCGCCCGGCGGCATCTCGCCCCGCTCCACCCGGGCCAGCAGCTTCGAGGAAAGCACCCCGGAAGCATTCGCCCGCGACGTTAGGGACAGATTGCCCATCCGCGTCGAGTCATTATGGCAAGACAAACAGCGGCGGGCGAGGATCTGCGGAGCGTCGGCAAACGCAACCGCAGCGAGTCCAAAGAAAAGAAGGCAGCGCATGGCTAGATCGATTGTATGAGAATTATGCGTAGGAGTCTTTGCCATGCCCACTTCGAAACGCCCCCTATCCCGTCGTGCCCTGCTGCATCACGCCCCCGCTGCTCTAACCGCTGCCCAGCTCGCCGCCCAACCTGCCGCGCCCGTCCCCGGCACTCGCATTCCGGTCATCATTCGCCCCGCCTCGGTCTCGCTGAGCGAGCAGAAACGCCTGCAGTCCATTCCCATTCCCAAACAGTCCGGCCGCGGCGTCCTTCTGATGCGCGACCAGCGCCTCAAGGTCATCAACCCCAAAGGCAAACAGGTCGGCGATCTCTTCGCCTTCGCCTCGCACTCCGCCGAAGAGTTCATCGCCCCCGCCTTCACCATGACCCGCAATCGCAACATCTATCTCCAGGTCGGCAAGGGCCTGCTCAGCAACTACGGCAACGCCCTGCTCGTGCTCGAAGAAGATACCTCCGGCCGCAACGACCTCCTCTATCCCGCCTGCTCTGGCGGCCAGAAACCCGGCCTTCCCGCCAGCATCCCCAACTGCCGCGACAACATGCAGGCCGCCCTCCGCGCCATCAATTTCCCCGTCCCCAACCATCCCGAAATCGTCCACCCGCACAACCTTTTCCAGAACTCGCCCGTCATCGATCTCGATGGCAACATCGAGGTCCGCGAGCCCGTCGCCAAGGCCGGCGACTACGTCATTCTGCGAGCGCTCGAGAATGTCGTAGTCGTCGTTACCGCCTGCTCCTCCCCATCGGTCGTCAACGCGAAGGAGCCGAAGGAGCTACTGATGGAGGTTTACGGGTAAGGCGCTGATCTAGAACTCCGCCCGAATCGAAATCTGAATATTCGGTTGCGCCGTCCCAAAGTTCGAGAAGTCGCCCACCGTCCCGGTAAAGCGGCCAAAAGCTGAAGTGTTGTTCTGGTTGTACTGCGTGTTCGGCGCCGCCAGGTTCGGGTGCTTAAACGGCAAGTTATGCCCGTCCACCCGGAAGCTTAACTTCAGCTTCTCACCCACCGGATTCCAGCTCTTCGTAATGAAGAACTGCATCCAGTACAACCCCGGCGCCTGCACTACCCGCGAGCCCAAAGTCCCAATCGTATAAGGGGCCGGATAAGCAAACACGCTGCTGTTGAAGAACGGCGTCTGCGCCGCCGTCGGGAAGCGTTGACCAATGTCCCAGTTCGCCACCTTCGCCTGTTCAATCGGCGCGGTCGTATTCACCCGCGACGCCGTCAAGTACCGATTCGGGCTGCCCGCGTGCGTCACCGAGATCGGCTGCCCCGACATCGTGTTCTCACTCAGATTCACCTTCCAACCGCCCAGCACAGAGTTCAGCACCCCGCCCTGATTCATCCATTTCTTCCCCTTGCCCACCGGCAGCTCATAAACCACGAACGCGCCGAACGCCTTCTGCTGGTCATATGCCGTCCGCGCTTTCCCCTCTCGATTGTAGTAAGACAACGAATCGTCATTACTCAGTGACTTAGAGAAGTTGAAGCTCGTCGTAAACAGCAGCCCGTTCCCAAACCGCTTCTCCAAAGCAATGTTGCCGCTGTGCCACGTGTTGTGGTTGAAGTTCGACAGATAGTTCACCGTGCCAAACTGCGGATAGATCATATAGTTCTGCTGAGATACAAATACCTGATCCTGCAGCGCCCGATCGTTCCCCAGCGCGATCGACAACGGAATCCCGTTGATGTTCCAAGCCCGCTGCAACGCCACCGCCGCCGACGCCTGATACTGCGCGTTGATCAGCCAAGTCGTCCCCGGCTGATACTGAAAGCCGCCCGACCAGTTCATCACATAGGCGTTCCGTAAATTCGGGTCGCGCCAGGTCGCGTTGCGCTGGCCAAAGTTAGCTCCCGTGTACGGCACTGTTCCATCCTGATTCACCACGAACTTCTGCGGCCCCGGACCCGTCGCCAGTTGAAACTGGTGCCGCGGATCGCCCACCGGCTGCAGAATATTGAAGGTGCCCGCATACTCGTCGAACCCGCCCCCCGTAATGCCGCTGATGCTTGTGCTATCCACGGTCATGATGCCGAACGAAGCGCGAAACACCCACTTCGGCTTAAAGTTATATGCCAGACCCAACCGCGGCTGGAAGTTGTTCAAATCCCGATTGCCGATCCGACCCTTCGGGTGGGTAATCGCCCCCAGCTTCCCGCTCACCGGGTCAATCGCCAGCGGATCGAACTGCGACTGCTGATCCCACTTCGTCTTGTACGGCGAGAAGTAAGTCCAGCGCACGCCTAGGTTCAGCGTCAAGTTCGGCCGCACCTTCCAATCGTCCTGGAAGTAAAGCTCCTGGTCCCACTGCCGCGGCATGAAAATCGCCAACTGCTTGGTGAACGTCGCGCTCGTCGCCGTCCCCATCAGAAATCCCGCAAAGTCGTTCCCCGTGTTCTGCGCAAACGGCAGCGTCGTCGCGCCGTTGAAGTTATACTGCCCGGAAGGCAGCGACGTCGCCTTGTCGCTGAACGCCGACCGGATCATCTCCCAACCAAATTTCAGGTTGTGTCGACCCGCGATGAACGTCGTGTTGTTTTGAATGATCTTATCTTCCCCCACTTGGCGAAGATACCCCATCGGCCCAATGCTGAACCCGATATTGAAGTAAGGAAAGGTCTCCGGCGCTACGCCCGGAATCGAGATCGAGTCCGCTCCCAACGCCGGGCGCTCCGGATTCGACGAAGCCCGACGGTTGTACCCAACCCGGAACTCATTGAACAACCGCCGAGACAGAATCGAAGAAAAACTCAACACGCCGTTGATGTTATCCGTCGGGTTGATCTCGCGCGACGCGTTGTATTGGGCATTGGCGAAGTTATCCCCGTTCTGCCCGCGGTTATGCCCATGCGAGTAGCGAAAAAACACCTTGTGGTTCGACGAGAACTGGTGGTCGATCTTCTCGTCCCACCGATCCCGATTCAGGCACCGGCAAGTCTCCGCCCGCTGCAGGTTCCCCACCGGCCCTGTCCGCGCCGGCGAGCCCACCTGGTTCGGCGGCAGCCAAATCCCCAACCCGATAAACTTCAACGCCACCGGGTCCATCAAACTACGCGGCACCACGTTATTCGGCAGAGGATCCCGCGTCCACGTCGTCCCCACCTGCCGAGTCGAAAACGGGTTATAGATCGGCAATCCCCCGCCCGGAGCCTCCTTGAACGAGAAGTCCCCCGCCAACATCTCCGGCGTAGGAACCGTCGTCACGCGAACGTTGATTGTCCGCTCGTGGTTGATCGCATAGTCCGACAGCCAAAACGTCTTATTCCGCCCGTCGTAAAGTTTCGGAATCACCACCGGACCATGCGCGACTAAGTCAAACGTCTGATAAGACCACGGCACGTTCGGCCGCTGAATCTGTTCGAGGATACTCCGATGCACCCACTTACCGTTCAGATACCGTTCTTCGAATGAGGCGTGCAGTTGGTTCGTCCCCGACTTATACACCATCTTCATCGACCCGCCCGCCGAATGCCCATACTCAGCCGAAACGCCGGTGCTCAGCACCTTCACCTCTTCCATCGCGTCAGTACTACCCTGGATCACCCCGTCCACCTGGTTCACCGTTCCGGTCATCGGCGATTTCGAGCTGATGCCGTCCATCGAAAAACCGATGTCGTTCTGATTCTGGCCTTGAATATGAAAACCGGCTTGGCCGACAACGCCGACGACGCCCGGCATGTACTGCAGCAGGTAGACCGTCCGCTTCATCACCCCGGGCGTCTCCACCAGCGCTTCTTTAGAAATCACATACGCACTCAAAACGTTCTCCGTGTTCAGGAGCGACGCCGATGCACTCACGGTGACACTCTCATTGATCGAACCAATCGCCAGCGTGATATCGACGCGAGGCACCTCTGACGAGCGCAGCGTAATGCCCTCTCGGACAAACTCTTTAAACCCCGCCGCATTCACCTTGATCCGGTATTCACCCGGCGCCAGGTAGGGCACGTAATAGGCACCTTCGGCCGAGGTAATGTTTTCTGTGAGGAACGCCGTAGCCGTATTCACCACCGAAACCTTGGCACCAGAAACTACGGCACCGGTAGAATCGCGAATGGTGCCGACCAGCGTGGCACCTCCACCCGTTTGGGAAAAAAGCGGGGCCAAAGAGGCCACAACAAAAACAGCACGAGCAAAAAATCGACAAAGATCAAGCATCAACTTCTCCGGAGAGGCGGGAATAGAGCAGGGCCAGCATATATGCGCCTGATCCGAAAGTCAAAGGGCCATTCAGAGGGCTTCGATAGCACGAGCGAAGTCGGCAGGAGTCCGCAGCAGGAGACTCTTGCCTTTGCGCCGGCGGACGGCGGAATCGATGATATCCGGGAAAGGAACACCAGCCCGTAGGAACGGCAGCAACTGCAGGTTAAAGAGCCGGGCCGAACCTTTTTCAAGCTTCACCGCCGGCATCTTTTCGAAGTATCGCGTCGTGGGGCCGAGCAACACCACCGTATCCGTGTTGGCTTCCTGATTCAGCAAGTCGGCCAGAAACTCCACGTGGCCCTTGGGCTTCTGCAGCACTTGGTAGTCCACCAATCCCAGCTCCAACTCGCTGATTGCCCGACCGACCTGGCCGAGCTCCGCAAGCCGGAAGTTCTCCCGGCGATAAAGCTCCTGGCGTTTATCGAGGTTGAAGACCACCAACTTGACCGGCCGGGGGCCGAGGCGCTCCAGCAGCGACGACAAAGCCCCGACCAGCAGCATCTCGTCCGAAGGCCGAAGGCGGGTTCGGCGCAGCGAGATCGGGGCCGCGTTCAGGAAGACCGTCAACGGACCGCCCGGCTTAGTCTGCTTCGGCTGCGGTGGCGCACCACGGAGAGAGAACTCGGCCACCGTGTTCGGCGGAATGGCGAGCTTGATCTTACGATCAGTTCGGTTGAGGGCGACCTTCGTCGTCCACGATCGGCGACAGGCCCGGCCCTGCTCATCGTACAGGAGCCATTCCACCTTGTAACGGCCCTCTCCCAACAGGTAGCCCCCCCCTGTCTCGATCGACTGGTTCGTTTTCGGAATCACCGGCAGATCGAAGCCCTGGCCGAGGAACACCGGCGGCTTGTTCTCGGGGGTGACTTTGGTAACGATCGCCAACCGGTGGCCGGCGCCCTGAAGCTGATTCGCCGGCAG
>JAPKZA010000118.1 GCA_026394015.1 Acidobacteriota bacterium | reverse complement strand
CGAGCAGTGGCTGGTCGAGAAACTGGGGTACAGATCGCCGGCTCAAGCCAGGCGAGAGTACTTTCAGCAGGCCGTCGCAGCCTAAACCAGGCCGTCGCAGCCTAAACAAAGATGTGTCCAAAGAACCGGGTGCGCTACACGGCCAGCAACTCGGCGAGCGTGTAGCGCAGCCGTGGTTTGGGTTCCACCACCAGGCGCCCGTGATCGACGGTCAGGCCGACTGTTGCGCCGGCTTGCAGGTGCAGTTGATCGAGAAAGGCTGGCGGGACGGCCAACATGACCGAGCCGCCCACTTTGCGCAGATTAGTTGTATGCATGGGTAACGTCCAATACCTAAATTATATGTAAGGATAACGACGATGTTTGGAGACTGCAACCGTGCGTATCGGAAAACTGTGCGTATCGGAAAACGAGTGTTTTCCGACTCCCGGCACACCCAGCGCAGCAGCGAGCCTGCCGGTTCGGGATTCCTCGTGAAGGACGCTAGCCTGGCTTTCGCAGTTGGCACCAAAACCAAAACGCAAGTCCCTCTGTTTCAATAAACGCCTCCTCGCTGTTTAGTGTGGGTAAGGAGTGGGACGCACGGGCTCTGTACGAGGATTTGTACTGTGCGCGGGGGAAAATGGAGAATCGGATCAAGGAGCAACTGTCGCTGTTTGCGGACCGGGTGAGCGCGGAGACGATGGGTGCCAATCAGTTACGGGTGTACTTAGCGGGGATGGCGTATGTGTTGATCAGCGCGCTGCGGCGGATCGGATTGGCGGGGACGGAGATGGCGCGGTCGCAGGCGGTGACGATTCGTTGTCGGCTGCTAAAGATTGGTGCGCAAAGCAAGATTACGGTGCGGCGGGTGTGGGTGCATTTATTAGAGGCGTTTCCGCTGCAGGCGGTGTTTTGGCATGCGGCGGCGCGACTGCGCTGCTGAAGGGCGGCCGGAGGGGCAAAGAGAGCGAAGAGGAGAAGCCGGAGGGGGTCCGGCGGGCGGAGCCATGGCTGAAAGGGGCCATTGGCGAGCGATTAGAGCCCCACCACGGGGTTTCCGGGCCGCCGAAGCGACTTGAGTTCGCCTAGACGAGGGGGGCTCTCGCGGCTTTCGGGGAAAAGCGGCCGAAACGCCACTTTTGCGGTAAAGCTGAATGCTGGTGAGAAATGGCGGCTAGAGATGTCCGGCAAGAACCCAGAACTGCAGGTGATTGAGCGTTCCTGGCCGCACCTCACAGCGGCCCAGAAGGAAGATTTGAACACGATGGCGCAGCAGTGGTCGAAAAGAAATAAAGCTTTAGGCTTGAGCGATGGAGCACCTTCGTAGTATCCTCGTTTAAGGCGTCCAAACGAGGTCGCAAATGTCCGGTTCGTTGTAAGTTATTGATTATAAGGGCTTTATGGGCGCGTAGCTCAGTTGGTTAGAGCGCCTGCTTCACACGCAGGAGGTCCGGGGTTCGAGCCCCTGCGCGCCCATCATAAATACAGGGCCTCGGTGCTAAATGCATACGAGGCCGGGGATTTTTGGGGCATCTGCTTTTGTAACAGGGAGTCCGAGACGGGCAAGTTTTGTGGCCATTCATAAGCGCCCTATTTTCCTTACACTTCAGGAGAGCCTCTACTTGAAGTGAAAAGCGGCAAATCGCGGAACGTATCGAAACCGTATCAATACGCAGGGTCTGCGCTTGGCCTGAGAGATGGTCGCTCGCGCAACGGCGGAAGAATTAATGGAACTCGACTGAGATTGCCCCGAATCGCACGATACGAAACATTACCGGCCCGCGCTTGCGGGCCCGGAAGGAGTTCTTGCGGACCAGAGGCGTTTCGCCGGTGATCGCCCGCTACTTGTCCCAGGACCAATTCACATAAGGGGAAGGCGGTGCCGTGCTGAAACAGCATTCGACGAGTCACGGGCGTCGTCTGCGAAACCAAGGGTCAAGCTTCAGTCAGATGGGGTTCGAGTTTCTCGAGCGTAACGAACTTCCGCAGCGACGAGACTCTTGTCGCTCTGCAACACCACATCTGGTCAAACACTTCCAGCGATTGCTACTCTTTTAGTCCAAAGCAGTAGACATTTGAGGCGTAGTCGACAGCATAGATCCGGCCTTCGGCGATCGCCAGTCCGCTGAAATGAACCCAGGTCTCCATCGCACGGCCGCTGTTATACCGTTCCTTCCCGGTCTTGGCATCCAGCGCACGGAGGACTGCATGTTCGGTGTTCATGAGACGCTGGCCCGCATCCTTCGTCCGCGACTCACCTTTCTGATGCGGGTTTTCGCCGGTCTCCAGAGCGAAAACTACCCCGTTCGCTATTGCAACGGGGTCGGGCACTTTGAAGTTGCCCGAGATCCACGCTGGCTCCAAAACAGGCTTGTCGGTGGTGACGTTCGCGGTTACTTTGAAGGCCATTACGCTGCCGTCCGTAACGGGGCCCTGACGAACAGGAAAGGGCGGCGCGTTTTTTGAAACAGGCCCATACATGGGCACGTAGAGCCACGTCTGGCCCTCCTCGTCCCGCCACGTCGAGAGTCCGCCCCAGATCCCGTGCGAGGTGGCGCTCTTCGGATCGTTCCCTAACTGGATCCCCGCCATCAACGGCGTCTGATGATCCTTGCCTCCTAGCGAGTCGGCGTCGAGCAGATACAGAACACCTTCTTTGGCTCCGCTGGCCAGCAAATTGTAATTCCTCCAACTGAACCAGACCGGACTCGCGCCGCCGTAGTCGAGATCCTTTCTTAGAAGTTCCTCCCGGTTCGACGGCGTGAAGCGATCCACCAGATCGAGCCCATCTGTCGACGCGGCCACAACGCTGTTGGAGTAGTCGCTCAAAACGGGATTGAACCGCCCATCCGCGGTGGAACCATAAACGCGCCCGTTCTCCCCAATGACGGGACCGCCACGGCCCCAGATTCCCCCAGTGCTCGTCGTCGAAAGCAGACGTTGCCGTACTACCGGGTGGTGCCGGTCGCGAACATCCATGGCGTAGAAGCCAGACAAGCCGCCGCCGCAACCTTGCGCCAGCGTTGTATAGATCGTGTCGCCAAGGCGGTTCAGACTCCAACTCTTCGAGAATGGAGCGACGAATTGGACGGGTCCGAAGCGGACAGTCCCACTGCCTATGTCCAGACCGTATAGCGCCCCGCCTTCGGCGATTGTGTACAGGATGCCTGTCCGGCGATCGAAGGTCGGCGTCGCGATCACGCCGTTCGGGCAATAAACGCTGCCCTGCAATCCTAATTTGCTGGGAAGCGCGTACTTTGGGCCTTTCCAATCCCACAACACTTCGCCCGTTGCCGAATCCAGTGCGAAGACCTTTCCCTCTTTTCCGGCTACGTACACTACGTTCTTGAGTCCGCCACGTGTCGACACTCCAACCGCGACAATCGGAGCCGTCAAGGCGAAGAGCAAAGAGCCCTGATTATCTACTTTGGCCTTCCACTTCAACTCAAGACTGGATACATTCGCCGGGCTAAGCTTTCTCTCATCGGCAGCCCAACCAGCGCGTTGAGGATCGCGTCCAAAGGTCGGCCAATCGCCGCCTTCTGCGGTAACTGCCAGAACCAGGAAAGAACCCAAACGAAACACTGCGCTTGATAATTTCGTGCGCATCCGCTTACTTTAACCTCGTCGAGGCGAGTTC
>JAPKZA010000412.1:29849-32376 GCA_026394015.1 Acidobacteriota bacterium | reverse complement strand
TCAGATTTTGAACTTGAGAAGCCTGGCCTTCCTTCGGGTAAAACTACAGATATTGGTAATGCACTTAAAGGAATGGTTGACAGAACGGTTGGGCAAGATAAATTCCGCGGGTTGTTGCTTTTTAGCGATGGTGCAGATAATGGAACTTCGAGGCAGCCTGCTCTTCCTTTGGCTCAGAGGTTGCGCGACCTCTCGCTGAATGTTCATTCGTTTGCTTTGGGAAAACCGACTACAACTGCGGGCCAGACCGATCTTGCGCTTGTTTCCATTTCCACTGAACCGACACCTACTATTCCGCTCGGGGGTGAGATCAGTGTGAAAGTCAGTTTGAATGCTCCGGGGTTTGAGAATGCTTTGGTGGGTGTGCGGCTGCTTTTGGATGGAGTGCCTGTGGTTGCAAGGATTTTTCAAGATGATGCTGAAGTAAAAATTGCAGGAGTGCCCGGGCATACCATTCAGCTTAAGCGGGCAGAGGGCAATGAAATTTTGATCAGGCACAGGCCTCTTGGCACTTTGGGTGAGGTGAAGGTTACGGTTCAGGTTGGCGATCCGAGGCGTGATTTTATGCCTTTACCAGGGGAAATCAGTGCTGCAAACAATCAAATTGATACTTATGTTACGGTTGTTAAAGAGGGCACTAGAGTTCTTTTGGTCGATAAATTGCGCGCTTGGGAGCCTCAGTTTATTTGCGATGCCCTCGGTAAGGATTCTAAAATCAGTCTTTTCCCGGTTTGGCTGCGTGGCAATGACAAGCCCGATGACGATGTTCGGGATCTCTTTCGTTTTGAACAGCGCAATTACGATGCCATTATTTTTGGCGATGTCACCGCAGCACAAGTGAAGGTTTTGGGGAATAATGTGCTTGAGCAGATCGAACGCATGGTCTTTGATAAAGGCACCGGGTTTTTAATGTTGGGTGGTTACAGCACCTTCGGCAACTCCGACTGGAAGGGCACTCCCATCGAAAAACTTCTTCCTGTCATGCTTGATGTTCAAGGGCAGATTGATGCACCGGTAAAAATGGTCCCAACCGATGATGGGTTAAGAAGATATTCTTACATCCTTAAAATCTCTAATCAGATCGCAGGCGCTCAGGGTGCTTGGGCCAAACTTAAGGAGTTGGATGGTCAGACCAAATTAGGCAGCTTGAAGCCAGGCTTATCTTCCGTGCTTGCGGAATCCGATAGCAAGGAACCATTGCTTGTGACGCAGAATTATGGGAAGGGTCGAACCTTGGCTTTTGGTGCGGATACTTCTTACAAATGGATTCGCGATCCTGAATCCAAGCAAAATCATGCACGATTTTGGGCTCAGATGGTTCGCTGGCTTGCCAGGCAGGAAGAGATGGAGGGCAGTGTTCTGGTTATCCCGGATTCCAGACGCATCCCCGCTAACAATGAGCTTGGGTTCCGGGTTGCTCTTCGTGGCAAGGATGGTAATGAGTTGGAAGCAGGCAAATACCAAGTTCAAGTGTTTGGCCCTGATGGTAAAGCGGTTCGTGTTCCAACTTCTAAAAAGGGTACGGAAGAGCGTGGTGTCTTTTTAAACTCTGAGTTATCTGGTGAATATAAGATTGAAGTTGAAGCTGAGGGTAAAGACCCGAGTGGCGAGGTGATTGCGTTTCTGTTCCAGGCGTTGTTGACGTACGTGAGCCCGAAGTATATGTTGGCACGGTGGCTGATGATTTACGGGTCGATCCTAATGATGATCCTGCTGCCGGCTTGGCGCTTGGCCTTTTTGCGGCTGGTGTTCTCGGCGCTGGGCCAGGTCTCGATGCTGTTCGTCGGCACTTCTTCGGTCTTGGCCGAAATCGGAGAGCGGGTGTCCTCGCGTCCGGAACTGGGGTTGCAGATTCTGGGCTACGTCGACGATGGTAGCGGCAACGCGCTGCCCGAGAACATCCCGCGTTTAGGTTCGATCGATGAATTGCGCGGGGTGACCGAACGAACAAAGCCGGAGCGCATTATTGTCGGAATGTCCGAGCGGCGGGCGCGGATGCCCGTCTATGAATTGTTAGACCTCCGGCTCTCTGGAATTCACGTAGAAGAGGCCTCGCTTCTGTACGAGACGACGTTTGGGAGGGTTTCGACCCGTGATCTTCGCCCTTCGCAATTGGTGTTTTCACGGGAACTGGGTCCGGCGCCGAGCAGTGTCGCCGTGCAGGGCTTTTACTCCTGGGTGTTGGCGCTGATCGGGTTAACGTTGCTGTCCCCTGTCATGTTGGTGGTTGCGCTGCTTGTGCGCCTCACCTCGCCGGGCCCCATTCTTCATCGGCAAACGAGAGTGGGATTAAAGGATGTTCCTTTTACTGTCTTTAAGTTCCGCTCGATGCGAGCCGACGCCGAAGCCAGAACGGGAGCCGTGTGGGCGTCGAAGAATGATCCACGGATCACGTCGATTGGCAAATACCTTCGCCTTTTTCGGCTCGACGAACTGCCCCAATTCTTTAATGTCTTGCGGGGCGACATGAGTTTCGTGGGACCCAGGCCGGAACGGCCGGAGTTCGTCAAAGCTCTGTCGGAGAAGA
>JAPKZA010000412.1:7943-29819 GCA_026394015.1 Acidobacteriota bacterium | reverse complement strand
TTTTACCGGCAGCGCCATTTTGTGAAGCCCGGCCTTACCGGGTGGGCGCAGATCAATCACAAGTACGGCGACACGGTTGAAGACACGATCACCAAGCTCGAGTACGATCTGTACTACATCAAGCACATCTCTCCGTCACTCGACCTGTACATCATCGTGAACACCTTGAAGACGGTGATTTTGGGTCGCGGCGCGCAATAATTGCTGCCTGAGAGCTGGCGAGTTTGACCTGCGGAGCGCTAGCGTTTACAATGGAATACGGCTCCTTTGAGCGGGGGTAACTCAATGGTAGAGTCTCAGCCTTCCAAGCTGTTGGTTGCGAGTTCGAATCTCGTCTCCCGCTCCAATCCATCTTCCTTGTTGGGTCGTAACGAAGGCGTTTGAATAGGACAACTCTGGTGCGCCTTTCGATTCTTGTCCCGGTATATAACGAGAGAACTGTCGTTCGGGCTAGCTTGGCAAAAGTAATGGAATCTCCGTTGCCCGAGGGTCTCGAGCGGGAGATTATTCTGGTAGACGATTGCTCTACCGATGGCACGGGCGATATTCTCGAAGCATTTGTGGCGACGCATCCGGAAATCAAGCTGTTCCGGAAGCCGAAAAATGAGGGTAAAGGCGCGGCGATTCGGACAGCGCTGAGCCACGCCACGGGCGATTTTGTGCTGGTGCAGGACGCCGACTTGGAGTACGACCCCGGTGAGTACAGCGTTCTTCTGAAGCCGCTGCTCGAGGGCCGTGCCGATGCGGTTTTCGGATCTCGCTACATGGCGGGAGAACAACGCCGGATTCTGCGTTTTTGGCATTCGATGATCAATCACACGATCACGCTCATCTGCAACATGTTCTCCGATCTTCATTGCACCGATATTGAAACCTGCTACAAGGTATTCCGGACGGACCTGCTGAAGAGCATCCCGATCCGCTCGGATCGCTTCGGCTTCGAACCCGAAATCACGATGAAGACCTCCAAGCGCAAGTTGCGCGTGTATGAGGTGCCCATCAGTTACCACGGACGAACGTTTGAGGAAGGCAAGAAAATTGGGTGGAAGGATGGCGTCAAAGCCCTGGGCGTGATCCTGTACTTTTGGCTGGTCGACGACCTTTACGCGGAAAACTATGGTCGCCAACACCTCAACAACCTGACCGGGACGCCCCAGTACATCTCCTGGGCGACAACGATGCTGCGACCCCATCTGGGGGATCGAGTAGTCGAACTCGGAGCCGGAATCGGCGATTTCACAGGGCGACTGATGGGCCGCAAGATCGACTATTTTGCCTGCGAGGACGAAGCGGTCTATCTTCACGCGCTGCGCAATCGCTTCCTGAAAACGCCGAGCGTTCACGTGTTGGAGCTCAATCCGGCAACCTCTAAAGATTTCGAACAGCTGCCTTCGGGCTTGGATACCGCGCTGGCGATCAACGTGCTTGAGTCCATGGCCGACCCGTCGGCCCTCCTGGCGCAGTTGGCCGAAAAGCTCTCGCCCGGTGGCAGTATCGTTTTGCTGGTGCCGCATGGCCCGAACCTGTTCGGTTCCCTCGACCGCGAATTGGGCTATCTGCGGCGATTCAGCCGAGCCGATATTACCCGTCTTTTCGAGTCCGTCGGCATGACGATGGAATCGACCCAAACCTTTAACCGATTGGGGACATTGGCCTGGTGGACGAATTCAAGGCTCTTGGGGAGCCGCCGCATCTCGCGAATCACCTTGAAGATCTTCGACAAAACGGTGTGGTTTTGGCGTTTGATCGATCGTTTGATTCCGTTACCGGGATTGACGATGGTGGCGGTGGGCCGCAAGCCGGGAAGCAAGGAAAAGTAATGCAGGCCCTGCTGCTCGATTATGCGGAGCGGCGATTGCGACTGGACGACCGGGTGCCGGAGCCGCCGGAAGGCGAAGTGTATCTTCGCGTCCTGGAATGCGGGATTTGCGGGACAGACCGGGATTTGGCGGCGTTCGCTTTCGGTGCGCCACCGGCTTCGGAGTCGGCCCTCATTCTCGGTCACGAAGCGGTGGCGATGGTCGAGCGATCGACGAATCCGGAATTTCGGGCGGGCGACTACGTCGTCCCGTCGGTTCGCCGGGCTTGTTCGGGCTCCTGTGCTTCGTGTTCGGCGGGGCGGCGGGATTTGTGTCTCACGGGAGATTATCGAGAACGGGGAATTGTGGGACTCCACGGTTACTGCGCCGAATGGGCGGTGGATCGGGCGGAGGATTTGTTTCTCGTGCCGACCCGACTGGTGGACGTAGCGGTCCTGGTGGAGCCGATGAGCGTGGTGGAAAAGGCCTATGCGCTGGCCGCGCGGTTGCATTTGGGCGAAGCTCGATGCGTCGTGATTTTGGGCGCCGGTACAGTTGGAATTCTGGCGGCTTGGGCGGGTTTGCAGCGGGGCTGGCAGGTCTCCGTGGTTTCTCAAGAGCCGGAGGATAGCGTGCGGGGGCGTCTATTGCGATCGGAGGGGGTTACGTTTCTCAATCGTTTGCCCGGAATGGTCGCCGACATCGTCATCGAAGCGTGCGGTTCGGCGGCCCTCGCGTCTGCGGCAATCGGGTGTTTGCGGCCACTGGGAGTCATGATTGTGCTGGGCGCGCGGAACGAGGTGGTGCAACTGCCGTTTCTGGATCTGATTGTCGGCAATCGGATTCTGGCGGGCAGTGTGAACGCCGCTCCGGACGATTTCCGTCGGGCGATCGCAACGCTCGGGGCGACCGAACCGACGTGGCTCGCGGCGATGATCGAACGTCGACCTCTATACCGCGCGGTCGAGTCGATCACGTCTCCCGCGGGCGATGCAATCAAGGTAGTTCACCGATTGATGAGCTATCCATTTCGGCAGGCGATCTGCAATGAAGTTTTCCAAGGTTGGGATTTTGCCGAGCAGTGCCGAACCATTCGGCGTCTCGGCTACACGGGCATCGAAATCGCCCCTTTGACGCTAGCCGACGACCCGGCTTCGATTTCTCCCGAGCGGCGACGAGAACTCGTCGACATCATGGCCGGTGAGGGATTGGAGTTTGTGGGGTTGCACTGGCTCATGGTGGCCCCCAAGGGCCTCCATGTGACGACGCCGGATTTGGCATTGCGGGCGCGGAGTTGGCTGCATATCGCCACTTTGATTGACCTGTGCGGCGACCTCGGCGGAGGAAAGATGATTTTTGGCTCGCCGGTGCAACGCAAGTCCACGGGCGGATCCACCAAGGCGGAATCGACGTTTCAGTTTGTGGAAGGTTTTCGCCGCGCCGCGGGCCACGCGATATCGCGTGGGGTGTCCCTCCTGATGGAGCCGCTTCCGCCGCACGATACCGACGTTTTGAACACGCTCGAAGAAGCGTCCGGCTACGTCGCCTCCATCGCCAGCCCGGCGATTCAAACGATGTACGACTCCCATAACGCAGTCAAGGAAGTGGAAGCGCACGAAATCCTGGTCGACCGTTATTTTGATATCATTCGGCACATTCATGTCAACGAGATGGACGGCAGACATCCCGGGACAGGGGACTGGGACTTCAAACCAGTGTTGAGAACCCTGGCCAAGCGCGGCTACCAGGGGTGGATCTCGATGGAGGCGTTCGATTTTAGCGCCGGTGCCGAGAAAATTGCTCACGATTCGTTACGATACCTAGAGGCGGAAATCAGCAAACTATGAGACCGAAATTCGTTGTCACCGGCGGAGCCGGATTCATTGGCTCGTCGATTGTGCGGGCCTTGCTCGCCGAGGGGGCGGACCGGGTAGCGGTGGTGGATAACTTGGCCAGCGGCAAACTGGCGAATTTGGAAGCGGTGCAGGATCAGGTAGAAGCCCACGTTTCGGACATTCGCGACTACCAGGAGATGAAGGATATTTTCTCCGGGGCCGAAATCGTATGGCATCTCGCCGCGATTCCTTCGGTGCCTCGCTCGATCGCCGATCCGGTACCGTCGCATGACATCAACATCAACGGGACGTTTTCAGTTCTGCGGGCGGCGAAAGACGCCGGGGTTCGGCGGGTTGTGTACGCGGCATCCAGTTCCGCTTATGGGGATACCGAGGTGTTGCCGAAGGTTGAATCGATGACGCCGCAGCCGAAGTCGCCGTACGCATTGCAGAAGTTGGTGGGAGAGTACTACTGCTCCTTGTTTCACGAGAATTTCGGACTGGAGACCGTCGCAATACGTTTTTTTAACGTTTTCGGACCGCGCCAGGATCCATCAAGCCCCTACTCGGGAGTGCTCTCGCTGTTCATGAAGCACTTGTTGGCCAGAACTTCGCCGACGCTGTTTGGCGATGGCGGGCAGAGCCGAGATTTTACCTATGTCGAAGATGTAGCGGAACTCTGTTTGAAAGCGTCGCGGGCACCGGGCGTAAGCGGCAAGTTCTACAACGGCGGGAACGGTGGACGGTATACGCTGAACCAGATTTGGGCGATGTTGCAGGAGATGGAAGGGGTTTCGTTACCCCCTTTGTTTGGACCGCTTCGGCCGGGGGATGTCCGCGATTCGCAAGCGGACACGACGGCATCGATTCGGGACCTTGGCCATGCGCCGCGATTTACCATGGAAGAGGGTCTGCGGGCGACCTTGGCCTGGTATCGGAATGCTTCCTTATGAGTTTTACGATTCAAAATCAGTTCGAGCGCAATTTCCTAACAACCTCGGTGGACTACGTATTTAATTGGGCTCGCAAGTCTTCGGTTTGGCCACTGACCTTTGGATTAGCCTGCTGCGCGATTGAGATGATTGCGTCGAGCGCGTCGCGTTTTGATTTGGCCCGCTTCGGCTCCGAAGTTTTCCGTCCGAGCCCGCGGCAGAGCGACTTGATGATCGTGGCGGGGACGGTATCCCTGAAGATGGCACCCGTCGTGAAGCGGATTTGGGACCAGATGCCAGAGCCGAAGTGGTGCATTTCGATGGGAGCTTGCTCGAGCGTCGGCGGGCCCTTCAATACTTATAGCGTGTTGCAGGGGATCGACAGGATTGTGCCCGTGGACGTTTACGTCACGGGATGTCCGCCTCGGCCAGAAAACCTCTTCTACGCGTTGCTGAAGTTACAGGACAAAATCGATGCCACCCCGAACCTGATTCGACGGCCGACCGAAGTTCGACTCCACGAACAGATGCTGGCCGATTTCAAGCGACGGGTGATGGTGGCCCAGGTGCAGAACCCGGTCGCCTGATGATTCGGAGCCCTTCGCTGACGGAGCAACCGTGGCTCCAACACGGTTTCGGTACGCGGCACACGCCTCCGTGGCCGGGTCGAATCGCGACGCTACGGCAGACCCATTCGGATCTCATTTGGACCGTTCGCCAAGCCGAGGGCTGTTTGGGGGACGGAGACGCGCTGATCAGCGCCGAACCCGGCCTACTGTTGACGATTCGAACCGCTGATTGCGTGCCCATTTTGCTGGCTGATCCGATTCGCCGCGTCGTGGCGGCTGTCCATGCTGGTTGGCGGGGGACGGTGGCGGGAATCGCCGCGCTGACGGTCGAGCGAATGCGGTCCGAATACGGAACGAACCCAGGTGATGTCTTGGCGGCGGTGGGTCCGTCGATTGGGCCGTGCTGTTTTGAAATTGGAGAAGAGGTGCCGCTGCCGCGGCAGAATCGAAAAGCGGATTTGTGGGCGGCGAATCGGAAGCAGTTGGAGGCGGTTGGGGTAGGGCTCGTTTGGGTGGCGGAAGCGTGCACGATGTGCAATGAGCCGATGTTCTATTCCTATCGGCGCGGGAAAGACACCGGGCGGATGGTGTCGGCGATCGGAGTGCTGGAGTAGCCAGAAAAAAGCCCCGCAACTGGCTGGTTGCGGGGCGCGGAAATGGATCTTTATCCTAGAGGGAAAGTTTCGACGAACGGTTTCCGTTAGACGGAAACGAGCATATCGTCGAAGGATTCGTCTGGGACCAACTGTTTGCGGTCAAATTGTTCCTGGCACTCGATGCAATAGGGCGTCCAGGGCACCGCGTTCATGCGTTTGACACTGATATCTTCTTCGCAGTGCATACAGACGCCGAACTGGCCTCTGTCGATGCGCTGGAGAGCGGCGCGCACGTTGCGCAACAAGGAAGACTCCCGGTCGAGCGTGCGGATAGCGAGTTCCCGTTCCGAGGCGCGCTGGACTTCATCGAGCGCGTCGGGACTCTTTTCGATTTCGATTCCCTCACGATTGCGGAGGAGGAAGATCAACTCGGACTGCTTGGCCTCGAGGATCTCCCGGTACTTCTTAATTTCTGCGTTAGTCATTTTCTTCTCTCCCTCTAAATTGTTTTTGTTTGGTTGGTGCTTTACTTTTCGCCGTCGAAGGCCCCGAGGTTACGGTGCGTTCTGGAATAGTAGACGCTGAAACCGGCGAAATGGTTCAACTTTCTGTTGTGGAATTTTCTGCGTCGCGGCGACGCAGATTTCCACTGAAACTGGCGGAACAACGCCGCAGTCGTATCGATTCGATTAACAAACGTTCAGCGATATGACGGCCAAGAATCCGCATTAAAGTATATCACCTCTGTCAAGCAATTCAAGTACCATCTGTATCTAAAGGCGGAATCGGGGGCCGAAAGGGATCAAAATCGTTCTCAAACGGTAAACTGTTTGAACTGTTGGACTATATCGGCACTTTTTCAAACGAACGTTAGTACTTTTTGTAGACGAGTATTCTCTTGCTACGTTCCAAAATAGTTTTTAGATGGTTGCAGGTGGCTGATTTTGGCACAACTGTCCGTTACGGGACAGTCACACGACGCCCAATCGTCCCGAAGGCGAGGCCCAATGACCGCCTGTCGTCGGGGGTGACCACCGGCGGCGTAACGGTTAGGCGCAAGGGCAGACGGGGCAACGCCGCCAGGGCGGGGGGGATGATTAGCTTGCCGACGAATCGTTCTCGCCGAGGAACCGAAAACGATCCGACCCAGGTTTCGCCGCTATAGATATCGAGTTTTACGAGTTCTTGTCGCGGCTCGTTTTCGGCGCGGAAGCACTCGACGAAGAGCTCGTTGCCGGGTCCGCCGAGCGTAATTTCGGCGCTCGGCCCCATCCACCGGAAGCCTTGGTCGATATTTTCCCAGCCCGTGCCAAGTTGGGACGCAAGCAGAGGCTGGCCGACGTCCACAATGGCCGCCAGGCTGTCGCCCCACTCCAGCGCCGCGATGCCGCGGTACAAATTTGTCACGTTGCGTAGCGGCGACCCGCCGGCGGAGTAAACAATCGCCTGATTGGTGTCAAGGGCTCGCCGGGCGGCGGCTGCGGGAAGGATGGAGAGGGAAGGATCTCCCAGTTCTGGATGGGCGTCGATATTTTTTTCGCTGCCAGGAACGAGATAGACTTTGGCCCCCGGAATGAGGCGGAACGGGCTATCAACGACCGCCCCCCAGAACTGGTCGTTGGTGATGCCCGCCAGGAGAATGATTTTGTCCGGATGCAGAGCGGCCGCCTGCTTTACGCCGAGAACCAGATTACGGGCGAGGTCCGATTCGTGGCGGTTGTAGTGGGTGATCTCCCGAGAAACAACGAGCGAACCGGTGAGGTAGGCGAGCACCGGGAGAGCCAACAAAAGAGGGCGGCGGGCAAAGGAGAGTCCGAAAGCGATGCCCAGGCCGGCGGAGGGCACGGCTAGGTAGTAGTCGCTGATGTGCTGACGGAGCAGGAGCACAGGGCCAAGACAGATGACGAACCAGGCCAGACCGAAGAACATGAGCCGATCCCGTTCGAGGGCGAGACCGAGAAGAAAGCCGGCGACGGCGACAACGGTGCAGCCCAGCAGGAATTCGGCCAGTTCCGGACGAAAATCGGGACGAAACGAACCCATCGACATCTGCAGATAGCGCCACAAGGTTTCGAGAATCGAAGCAGGCCGAAAGTCCATGGCGTAAAGTGGGTTCGAGTTGGGCGGGGTGACCCAACGGTTGAAGACCGTGTAGACGCCGCTGGCGACGAACAACGGTATCGTCGTCCGCCAGCGCTCCGGGAAGCGAGCGAGGACCAGGGCCGGGTAGACGACGTTCAGTTCGAGGACGCCGAAGCCGAGGAGAAAGAATACCCATTCGCGCGCATTGCGGCCCACTTCCCGGGCCTGGAAGGCGGCAAGCATGCAGGCAGGCCAAAGGACCTGGTTCATCGAACTATTCCACGACAAGGGCTGGGCAATCGAAGAATGAGCGGTCCAGATGACCGCGGCGGCCACGGCGGCGACGCGGGAGGCGGTCCAGCGGAAAACGAGCCAAGCAAGCAGGATCAGATTCGCGCTGTGGACGGCGAAAATAAAGATGCGAAACGGGCGGGCATCGAGGCCGAAAAGCCCATAGCCGAGCAGAAACGGGAGACGATCGCTGAGCGGACGGATGGTCCCTTGTGCTTTGGGGGCGAACAGCGCATCGAGAAGGGAAGGGAAGTCGTAGATCGATAGGCCGAGACCAAGCCAGGCGAAGTCGTCTTTAAAGAACCAAGTCCCTAGGCTTTCGCGGAATATGACGAGGCTGAAGAGGGGCGCAAGGAGCAGCCACCACCACCCGCGTACCAGGGTCATGGGAGCGAAAGGCCAGCCGAGGAGAAGATCATGCCGAGGTCCCGCGGATCGACCGCGCTGGGGGGAAGCCACTTATCGAGGGCAAACTCGAGACTGATCGCCTCGGTGGCCAGGAGTTCACCGGGAACGGCAAGCGAGAGTTTAGATTCTCCGGCCTGGGCAAACTTCTGCTTGCCGATGGCTTTTCCATTGCAAGAGACGGTGATTTCGATCGGCCCGGTCTTCGAGAAGATCACCTCCGGCAGCACCAAGTCGGCCTTGAGCTGGGCCCCTTTTTCTTTGGCACCGACCGGCGGGCGGAAGCTGATGGCGAACTTGGGCATGGTCCAGCGCCAAGCCCCGTTTTCAAGATCATAGAAGCCGCGCAGGAGTTGGGCGGCCGTCTGCGGGTTGTTGGCGGCGACGACGGAGCCGAGTTGGGCTTGGGTATCGTCGACGAGCATCTCTGGCTTGGGCTTCCGGGTCTTGCAGGAAAGGCCGGTGAGGAGCCCGAAGAGGGCGAAGGAGGCGATTAATCTCCGCATTTTTCTATTTGAACAAGACAACTATAAAAGGTAGCGCCGCCGCCGATGTCCGTCAAGCGTTCGCTGACTAAGGCGTTAATATTGAGGCCGCCGGGCTGCTTTTTCGGCCAACGAAGGCTGGGCGAGCTGACGGTGCCCGGTCCCACGACGCCGTCCACCTCAGCCGCCAGAACGACGCTGGCTCGTCCGTTGAAGACGCGGACGCTATCGCCGCTGGCGATGCCGCGGGGCCCGGCGTCGGCGGTGCTGATGTGCAGGATCGCGGTCTGACGGTCGACGTCCAGCCGATTGCCGAAGGTCGAGTTCATGCTGTCGTGGTTTTTCGGGCTGATGAGTTCGAGGGGAAAACTCTGGCGCAGGGCGAAATCACCGTGGCGGGACTCAATGGGCGGAACGTAGTCGAGGTCGAGGGGCCTGAGGTCAGCCTTGCCGTCGGCGTGGCCGAAGCCACCGTCGGCAAACGGGCGGAAGAGACCTTCGCCCAGATTGAGGCGAACGGAACGTTCGATATCCAAGCGCTCAAGCGTGATGCCGTCAAGGTGCTTGTGCCCACTCGAGAGGATGCCGCGGATCATGTCGTCTTCGCTTTCGGTGAAGGCGGGTTCGTCAAAGCCGAGGCGGAGGGCGAGTTCGCGGAAGATTTCGACGTTAGACCGGGCTTGGCCGGGCGGCGGCAGGGCGGGGCGGGCGAGTTGGACGTAGTGATGGCCGTAGGCTCCGTAGATGTCTGTGTGTTCGAGGAACGTCGTCGTGGGCAAGACAAGATCGGCGTAGTCGGCGGTATCGGTTTGGAACTGTTCGACGACGACCGTGAAGAGGTCTTCGCGGCTTAGGCCGGCGAGAACGGCACGTTGGTCGGGTACGACGGCGGCGGGGTTGGAGCAGTAGACGAAGAGCGCCTTCACCGGAGGATCGTTCAGCTTGGTGAGGGCGGAACCGAGTTCGGACATGTTGACGAGCCGGGTGGGGTGGGGCTGGAGTTCGGGCATCTCCAAAGCGGTTCGATTGAAGTGGAACGCCTGGGAGGTGGATAGTTGCAAGCCGCCGCCGACGTGGCGCCAAGCGCCAGTGATGACGGGGAGCATGGCGACGGCACGGACGGCGGCACCGCCGCGTTCGCTGCGTTGGACGCCGTAGTTGAGGCGAATAACGGCTGGCTTCGTTTCGCCATATTCGCGAGCGAGTTCGATGATGTCGGCTGCGGGGATGCCGGTCCAGGCGGAGACTTTCTCTGGCGTGTAGGCTTGGGCGGTTTCGCGGAGGTCGGTCCAGCCGCTGGCGTGGGCTTTCAAATACTCTTCGTCGGCTTGGTTATTCGCAAAGAGCAGGTGCATCAGGCCGAGGGCCAGCGCCAGATCGGAGCCGGGGTTGATGCGGATATGCTGGTCGGCGAGGCTGGCGGTTTTGGTGCGAACGGGATCGATGACGATGAACTTGGCACCGCGGCGGCGGGCTTCGACGATGAAGGGCCACAGGTGGACGTTGGTCGTGAGAACGTTCGCGCCCCAGGCGATGATGAGCTTGGAATGGACGAACGCCTCCGGATCGATCCCGTAGCGGATGCCTTGGGTGGCCATGAGGCCGGCGGTGCCGGCCGAAGCGCAGATGGTCCGGTCGAGACGGCTGGCGCCAAGGCGATGGAAGAAGCGGCGGTCCATTCCGTTGGCTTGCAGGAGGCCCATCGACCCGCCGTAGGAGTAGGGCAGAATGGCCTCGGCACCGTGGTCGGCGATGATGGCTTGAAAACGTTCCGTGATGACGGAGAGCGCTTCGTCCCACGTGATGGGTTCAAAGCGGCCTTCGCCCTTGGCACCGACGCGACGGAGGGGCGTTGTAAGGCGATTGGGGGAGTACTCGCGTTCAAGGTAGCGGGCCACTTTGCCGCACAGGAAGCCCTGTGTGACGGGGTGGCCCGGGGTGCCTTGGATTCTGGTGGCGCGACCGTCCTCAATCTTCAGAACGAGCCCACAGGCATCGGGACAATCGAGCGCGCAAACGGAGTGCCGGATCTCAGCCATGCTCCATTATACGCAAGGCTACTGCCGCACCGGCGCGAGCGCCATGGTGGCATAGGCGGTGGCTACCGAGGAGATCCATTGATCGCCTTGGTACGGGAAGCCGCTTTCGAAGTAGGGTTGAAATTTCGGGGAGCGGCTGGCGACGTACCAGGAGCCATCCGCACGTTGGGTTGCAACGAGAAACTTTACGCCGCGCTGGTAGAGCCGGTGGGTCGTGGGAATGACCGCTGCTTGCTGAAGGGCCCAAAGGACAATTCCAGTGGCGTAGGCATCGCTCGACAAGTGGGGGGTCTGGGAGAATCCGCCGTCTTTCCGCTGGAGACCGAGGAGAGGTTTCGCGGCGGCCTGGAGTTCAGACGGGGAAGCGCCCGCCCAGTGGAGCCCGATGAGTTTTTCGGCGTGCTCATAGGCGGTGATCGGTTGGACCGAAATCAGGTACTGCTTGGCGCGGGCAATGCGGGTGTCGAATTCGGCTTGTCGGCCGGCGAGAGGATAGCTGCGCAGGGAGCCGCTCTCAAAATAGGGCTGAAATTTCGGGGATCGACTGGCGACGTACCAGGAGCCGTCGGGGGCTTGGTTGACAGCGATGTAGTGGGCCAGGATGTCGGTGTTGATGTCGGCGGGGTAGTTGGCTGCGGCCAGACCGGCCAGGTAGCTGGAGGCGGTATCGGTGGCACCACCGGTGCTGGTTCCTTGGAGGAGACTTGGCAGACTGGCGGCGATGGAGGCGACGATGCCGCGGCTGAGCATTTGGGTGGGGCCGGGGGCTACGGGAAGGTGGGAGGCGCGGGCGGCGTTGGCCGCCATCAGGGTGCTGACTCCGTGATGGCAGGCGCCGCAACCGGATTGCTGGAAGAACTCCTGGGACGTGCGCCCGAGCAGGGTGAGAGCGCGTTCGGCGGCGGCGCGCGGGCCGTCGGCAGGGGCGGGCTTGCCGGGGTCTACCGGGGCGGTTGTGCCGCGCGGAGCGCCCTTGACGAGCGCCAGTCCGCCCGGCCATTGCGAACGGTGCGCCCAATCGGCGGCAGTGTCGCCGGACTTCATTTTCAGATCGACTTTTGCGCCGCGGGCGAGGAGGATTTTGGCGGCGGCGAGGTTTTGTTTTTCGCTGGAGAGGGCGTACATGAGAGGGGTCATTCCCCGGACGTCCTGCTGGTTGGGATTGGCTCCGGCGTCGAGGAGGGCGGTAACCATCTCGGGGCTGCCGACGCTGCCGGCGAACATGAGGGGGGAGATGCCGCGGAGGTCTATGAGGCCGAATTTCACCTTCCCGGCAAACGTGTTGGCGGCGTTAGGATCGGCTCCTTTGGCCAGCAGGAGGCGGGCGGAGGGGAGGTTGTTGCCGATGACGGCCAAGTGGAGAGGCGTGAAGCCGCCGAGGTCGGTGCCGTCCTTGAGCGGGAAGCCTTTTTCGAGCAGCATGGCGGCAACCTGCGTGTTGCCGATGGCGGCCGGTTGGAGGAGGTTGAAGCCCGTGGCATCGCGCTGCATGGGATTGGCCCCTTTTTCAAGGAAGATGGGGATGACCCGGGCACCGGTGGGGCTGCTGGCGGCGACCAGGAGCGGGGTGCGGCCGATCTTCGAGAGAGCGTTCGGATTCGCGCCGCGGCTGAGGAGGAGTTTCGTGCGCTCGGCGTCCCAGGCGGCGTAGTGCAGCGCGGTCGCGTCGCGCGGGTCCTTGGCGTTTAACTCGGCTCCTTTGCCGAGTAAGATTTCAATGGCTTCCTGGCTGCCGAAAGCCGCGGCGTACATCAGCGGGGTCAAACCGAGCCTGCCGGGGATGTTGACGGCGGGAGTCTGGGTGGCGCGAAGGGTAGCCAAATCGTTGGAACGGATGGCGTCGAAGAGCGAGACCGCGGTCTGGGGGTACGCCGAGGCTGCAAAGGTCAGAAGGAATAGGGAGAGAGACTTCATATTGGTTCCTGAACAGTACGCGTAAACGGAATCTAAAATAGTTTACAGCACGCGGTTCTTGAAGCAATCAGCGATCGGGTGTAGGCTGGGGGCATGCGGATTGTAATTCTCGTCGGGTTGATGGGTGGTGCACTGTGGGGGCAACGACCGCAGACTCCGACGTTTCCGCAGCACTCGACCGGCTCGCCGGCCGTTTTGCCGCCCCAGGTGCAAAACCACGGGACGGGTTTAGCGGCGACGATCTCCGGCCGTCCGTTGCAGTTGGGGGCACCGGGAGTGCGGCGGCCGTATTTCCCCGTGGTGGCTGCTCCGATCTGGTATCCGCAGCAGCAACAGCAACCGATGATTTGGGTTCAACCGGCGCCGCAGCAAGCGCCGATTACGGTAGTCCAGCAACAGTCTCCGATTGTGAGCGTGAACCCGAACTATGTGCCCGAAGGCCGTGGCCTATTGGTATGAAGGGGATACGCTGCATTATGTAAAGCCCGATCACAAGTTGGAAAAAGCTGCGTTGGCGATTGTGGATAAAGAGTCGTCCGAGCGGTTCAACCGGGAACGGGGATTATCGTTTAAACTGCCGTAATGACTCGGCGTTCTCTTCTGTTGGCGATGTTGCAAAAGCGGCCCAGGATTCTTCTGCGGACCGGCTGGCAGACGCGGAATATTGGCGACGTCTGTTTCACCCCGGCCATGCTCGGCGCTCTGCGGCGATTCGTGCCGGAAGCGGATGTGACGTGTTGGGTCGCCAACGCTAACGACGACGTCCGGCGGATGATCCGACGGGACTTTCCGAACTTCCGCGAGGTAAGCGGAAAGATCGGCGATGAGCCGGTGACGCGGGCGTTCGAGGAGACCGACCTATTCCTGTACAACTCCGGGATGGTGATCAATTACGGGTTCGTCTACCAACAGGCGACCAGTTGGGACGCCGTGATCAACTCTTTGTTGCCGCTGTTCCGGGCCAAAGAGTTGGGCAAACCGTACGGGATTTATGCCCAGACCTTCGACGCGTTTGCCGAGCCAAGCCCGATGGTCGTGCGCCGCATTCTGAGCGAAGCTTCGTTCGTCTATACCCGGGATACGATTTCGCTGGACGTGCTGCGGGGTGCCGGGGTGAAGCCTCCGGCGATGGACTTCGCACCCGATATCGCGTTGCAATTCCGACAGCGCGACGATGCCCGGGCGAAGGCGTATTTGCAAAGCGTCGGCCTGGAAGCGGGCAAGTTCCTGATGTCGATCGCGCACTACGCGGTGTTGACGCGTCCCAGCGTGAAGGACCGGGGAGCGGAACATTGCTCCCGAATGCGAGCGGTGATCGAACGGTGGGTTCGAGAGACAGGCCTGCCCGTCCTGTTAGCTCCGGAAGACGACCGGGAGATGGCGGTCAACAAAGAGGCCCTGCTCGATCCGCTGCCGCCGGCGATTCGGGCGAAGGTGAAACTGCGCGAGCAGTTCTGGTTGCCGGACGAAGCGCTGAGTGTGGCGCTTCAATCCCGGACCATGTTCAACATGGAGCCGCATTTGAACCTGATGGCGTTGGCTAACGGCTTGCCGTGCCTCCACTGCTTCGACTACGCTTTTGGCAAGAAGGCGCAAATGTTCTCCGACTTCGGTCTGGCCCGGTGGGCCTTTGATCTGAACAAGGCGACACCAGCGGAGATGGGCGATGCGTTGCTGGCAGTGCATAATGACTACGGCGCGGCCCAACGGTATCGGGCACAAGGGATGCAACAGGTGGAAACAAAAACGGCGGCGGCTTTCGGCGTATTGCGGAAGACGCTGGGACTAGGTCCCGCTCGCGGCTGAACGGGCGTGGCCGCGGGCTAATCGGCGAACGAAATCAAGGTCGCCATCGAGGAAATCGTAGGAGGGCAGATTGGCCGGGCTCTCCCAAATCATCTGCGAGAAGATGCGGTTGCGGAGTTCGCCGGAGTATTGCGTAACCCGGAAGAAAATCAGCAGAATGGGACGGCGGCCGGTGTACTGAAACTCGTATCGGCCAATCTCTTCGCCGATCTCGGCGGTGATGTCGAGCTCTTCTTGCAACTCCCGCAGTAGGGCATCTCGCGGATCTTCGTCCTGTTCTACCTTGCCGCCGGGGAACTCCCACTTCAGTGCGTGGCGATCGGTGCTCCGCCTTTGGCAGATCAGGATCTGTTTATCCGCCCGTTCGATGACCGCGGCGACCACCCGGATCTCGGTTTGCACTCTCATCCGCGGCCCTCCAGACAACTGCCGAAGGTGAAAGCGAACATCTGCAGGCCGGTGGTGAGCGAACGGATTTCGAGGAGTGCTGTTTCGAAGGTCGAGCGATTGATGATCCTGTATAGCCGGGGGCGATCAACCGTGACGAAGGTCTGCCCTTGGGCATCCACGGAGATATCGGCGCCGCGCATGGCGGCCGGGATCGGCGCCCCGTTGTCCGTCACATCAATGCGCCCTTTGGGCAGCGAGATGGATGGGCACAGGACGAGATTGACCTCGGCGGCCGAATAGAGCAAACAGAGGCGAGACGGGTCTGAGGCGTCGCGGGAACCTACCGTCAAGCAGTCCGGTAGGGAGTTCCAAAGGCCCGCCAACTCCGGGGTATCGGCCTGGGGGCCGGCGCCGAGGTCGTAGCGATGAAGATCGTCTTCTTTGAAACCGTCCGCGTTGGCGAGCCGCCCGCGACGGTGGCCGAGATAGATCTCAGGGCTGGGCTGAGGACAGAAAGCGAGAGCGCCCGGCGCGTCCATGGGCCGAACCGGAGCCATAATCGGCGGGAGCGAAACGCGCGGCGACTGTTCCCGCAGAAGCTCCTGAATCGCCTCTTCGGTTTCGCCATACGCGCCTTCGCCAAAGTGGGCGTAGCGCATATACCCTTGCGGATCGATGAGGTATTTGGTGGGCCAGTAACGATTGGCGAAGAGCTTCCAAACGGCGTAATCGTTATCGAGCATCACCGGATACTCGATCCCAAATTCGGCCATGCCGCGTTCGATGACTTCGGGCGCCTTGGAGAAATAGAACTCCGGGGCGTGGATGCCGATGACGTTCAGGCCGAGGTCACGATACCGTCGATGCCATGCGGTAACGTAGGGCAGCGTACGAACACAGTTCACACACGTGAAGTCCCAGAAATCGAGCAACACGATACTGCCGCGCAATTGGCGGAGGGTTAACGGCGGCGAGTTGAGCCACACGGCCCCAATTTCGGGCGCATGTACGCTTTGAGGTTCAATTCGCATTAAGATAGTAGGGTAAAACCTTCATAGTATCTCATGTATAGTACGCGTCTTTTGAAACATTTTCAGTCGCCGAGCTTCGTGGGGGTGCTGCCGTCGCCGGCGGTGACCGTACGCGTGGAGAATCCGGTGTGCGGAGACATCCTACAATTGTCGGTTGGGTGGGATGGGGACACGGCGCGAGAGGCGGCGTTTCAAACGAAAGGCTGTACGGCGTCCATTGCCGCGGGTTCGGCCCTGGCAGCGTGGGTGACGGGGAAAACACGGGCTCAACTGGCGACGTTCACAACGGCCGTCATTGAGACCGAATTGGATGGCCTGCCGAACGAGTCCAAGCACGCCGCGGTGCTGTGCGTGGACGCGATCAAAGCGCTGTTGAAGCCCTAGTACTTTTTCTTCTTTTTCCGCGGTGGGCGGGGCTCATGAAGGCTGAAATTCAGCCGGCGATCGACCGCGTCGACGCGTTCGAGGACGACCCGGATCGGATCGCCAATCGAAAACTCCCGACGCGTGTGGTCGCCAATGAGCCGACGCGACCCTTCCAGAAAACGGAACCGGTCGCCGGGCAAGTTGTCGATGGGGAGCAATCCTTCGATAAACAGGTCGGCGAGTTCAATGAACATGCCGGACTTGGTGAGCGAAATGAGGATGCCAGCAAAAGCTTCGCCGACCCGATCGATCATGAACTGCACCTTCTTCCATTCGACGAGTTCGCGTTCGGCTTCTCCGGCGCGGCGTTCGGTAAACGAGCAGTCGGTGGCAATCTCTTCAAGCTGCTCTTCGTTCCAAACTTCGCCGAGGCCATCAAACAGGCCGCCGAGGATGCGATGGACCATCAGATCGGGGTATCGGCGGATGGGCGAAGTGAAGTGCGTATAGGTTTTGGAGGCGAGGGCGAAATGGCCGACGTTTTCCTGCGAGTAGCGGGCTTGTTTGAGCGAGCGGAGCATCAGGTAGCTGAGGATACGCTCTTCAGGCGTTCCTTCGAGCTTGGCGACGAGTTTTTGGTAGGCGCGGGACGTGATCTGAACGCGCTCGTCCGGCAGCACGATATCGCGGCGGCCCTTGCGCCCATCGCGATGGCGATCGACCACTTTGTGCTTCTTGACGGGCAGGGCAGGGAAGCCAAGGGAAAAGCCGAACTGGGCGGCGATCTCCTCAAAATCGGCTACTTTTTTGAAGTCGGGAACTTCGTGAATGCGATAAATCCCGGCAATACCGGCCGTCTCGATGTGCGCGGCCACGGCTTCGTTGGCCGCGAGCATGAACTCTTCGATCAGCCGATGAGCGATGTTGCGGGGGGCACGGGTGACGCCCACCATGAGGCCGTTTTTGTCGAACTCGATGAGCGGTTCGGGCAGGTCGAAATCGATGGACCCGCGTTTGACGCGTTTGCGGTTCAGCACGAGCGCGAGCGCCTGCATGTTTTCAAAATGCGGCACGAGGGCGGCGTATTGAGTTCGTTCGGCTTCGTCGCCTTCAAGGATTTTGTGGACGACGGTGTAGGTCATCCTCGCGGCCGAGCGGATAACGCCCCGGTGAAAGCTTTGGGCGACGACATCGCCGGTTCGATCGAGTTCGAGTTCGGCCGAGAGGACGAGACGGTCTTCGTGCGGTACGAGCGAACAGAGGTTGGTGGAAAGCTCGTGCGGGAGCATGGGCACGGCGCGGTCGGGGAAGTAGACGCTGGTGCCGCGGAATAGCGCTTCCTTGTCGATGGAGCTGCCGGGTTGCACGTAGAAGCTGACGTCGGCGATGTGGACGTCGAGCTTCCAATGGCCGTTGGGTAGCGCTTCGACGTAGATGGCGTCGTCGAAGTCGCGGGCGGTTTCGCCGTCGATGGTGACGATAGGGAGGTGGCGGTAGTCGCGGCGACGGGCGATCTCTTCGGGCGGGATAACAGGGGAGATCGACCGGGCTTGCTCCAGCACGCTGTCCGGGAAGTGATGGGGCAGGTGGTGCTTACGAATGGTGATTTCAACGTCGAGGCCGAAGTCACCGATTTGGCCGAGCACCTCGATCACCCGGCCGACGCCGTCAGAGTCTTCAGAGGGGAACTCGAGGATCTCAATATCGACGATGGCGTGGTCGAGTTCGGCGGCATTGCGGTAATCCCGCGGGACGGCGCCGGTACGATCGGGCGCGCTGGAACGGGGGATTTCGTAGCCGTCGGGGATGTAGATCCACTGCTGAATCCGGTCATCGTGAGGCTTCACCCAGTTGCCGTGATTCCGCACCCGGAACTCGCCGACGACGGTGGAATGGGCGCGACCGATGACTTGGATGATCTGGCCTTCAGCCTTGCCCTCGCGGCCGATCTGGCCGATTTGAACCAGGACGCGATCGCCGTGCATGGCCGCGGCGGCCTGCTTGGGCGGGATGAAAATATCGCCTTCGAGCCCTTCGATTTTGTGCGCCGGGGTGACGAAGCCGAAGCCGTCGCGGTGGACGCTGAGGCGGCCGGTGGCGAACTCGCGGCTGCCCTTGGCCACAATGTACTGGCCGGTGCGGAACTCGACCAGGTCGCCCTTTTGCGTGAGCCGGAGCAGCGTCGCTTCCAGGCCTTCGCGTTGGTCGCCACGAGCGGAAAGCTCACGGACGAGGTTCTTAAAGCTGGCCTTGCCATGGGGCAGGCGTTCGATGCGGCTGAGCACTTCGCGGTCAGACAGGTAGAATGAGGGAGTTTCCAAAACGTATGGTCCTCGTTAATGTTCCCATCTTATTTCCCGACGGCGCCAATGTCATTGTTGGCCAGAGCCATTTCATCAAGACCGTGGAGGATTTGTATGAAGCGATTGTGAATACAAATCCGGCCATGAAGTTCGGCATCGCTTTCAATGAAGCGTCCGGCCCCTGCCTGACGCGGCACGATGGCAACGACCCGGAACTGATCGCCTGTGCGGTCGACAACGCCCAACGGGTGGCCGCCGGGCACCTCTTTGTCATCGTCCTGCGGGATGGGTTCCCGATCAACATTCTCGGACGGATCAAGGACGTGCCCGAGGTGGTGAACCTGTTCTGCGCCACGGCGAATCCGGTCGCGCTGATCGTAGCCGAAAGTGAGACGGGGCGGGGCGTACTGGGCGTGATTGACGGCCAGAGTCCGAAGGGCGTGGAGACGGCCGAAGACATTGTGGCGCGGAAGGAGTTTCTGCGCAAAATTGGGTACAAGCGATGATCAAAAACGTAGAAGAACTCGAAGACCTTCTGGCCAAGCCGAGCGAGGCGGACGTGGAGGCGATGAGCCGTTTGGGCGGCGACCTGATGATTCTGGGAGTCGGCGGCAAGATGGGCCCGACGCTGGCGATGCGGGCGCGAAGGGCGATGGATCTGACCGGGTCGCGGGGCCGCGTTTATGGCGTGGCGCGGTTTTCCGACCTCGACACCCGCGATCGTTTGGCCGCCGCCGGCGTCGAATGCTTGCAGGCGGACCTGCTCGACCGGGCGCAAGTGGAAGCGTTGCCCGAGTGCGAATTTGTGATCCACGCCGCCGGGCGGAAGTTCGGCTCAGCCACCGATCCGGCCTTGACGTGGGCGATGAACGTGCTCGTGCCGGCGATCGTCTGCGAGCGATTTCACTCTTCGCGGATTGTGGCGTTTTCGAGCGGCAACGTTTACCCGTTTACGCGGTACGGCGCGGCAGAGGGCGACAGCGCGATTCCGGTGGGTGAATATGCCTGGACCGGCTTGGGGCGGGAGCGGATGTTCGAATATCATGCGCGGGTGCAGCGAACGCCGGTGGTGCTGCTGCGTCTGAACTATGCGCAGGACCTGCGCTATGGCGTGCTGTTGGAGATTGGAACGAAAGTGTTCGAGCGTAAGCCGGTGGACGTGACAATGGGGGCGGTGAACGCGATTTGGCAGGGCGATGCGAACTCGGTGGCGCTGCGGGCGTTTCCACTGGCAGCCTCGCCGGCGGCAGTCTTGAACCTGGCCGGGCCGGAGACGCTGGGTGTCCGCGCGGTGGCAAAAGCGTTTGGAAGGCACTTCGGGGTGACCCCGGAGTTTGTCGGAGAGGAAGCGCCGGACTCGCTGTTGAACGACGCCGGCAAGTGCCATCGGCTGTTTGGGTATCCAAGCGTGACGCCGGACCAGATGATCGAATGGCTCGCCCAGTGGATTGGTAAGAACGGTCCGACGCATGCGAAGCCGACCGGATTCATGACGCGCGACGGGCGGTTTTAAGCCATGGATGGATTGGCTTCGTTTCGCAAAGGCGGGGTGATTCCGGCGCATCCGTTGGCGTTGACGGCGGAACGGAAGTTGGACGAACGGCGGCAAAGGGCGTTGACGCGGTATTACGTGGCGGCCGGGGCGAGCGGGGTGGCCGTGGGGGTGCATACGACGCAGTTCGCCATTCGAGAGGCGGGCTTGCTGCGGCCGGTGCTGGAGTTGGCCCGCGCAGAAATGGAGCACGTCGTGCGGATTGGCGGGGTCTGCGGGCCGACCAAGCAGGCGGTGCGAGAAGCGACGCTGCTGCGCGACTTGGGCTATCACGCGGGACTGCTCAGCTTGGCGGCGCTGGCCAACGCGAACAATCGCAAATTAATTGAACATGTTCAAGAAGTGGCGCAGGTGTTGCCGGTGGTGGGGTTTTATTTGCAGCCGGCGGTAGGTGGCCGGGTTCTGCCGTTTGCCTTTTGGCGGCAGTTTGTCGAGATTGAAAACGTGGTGGGGATTAAGATCGCGCCGTTCAATCGTTACCAGACGATCGACGTGATGCGGGCCGTGGCCGAGAGCGGACGTGATATTGCGTTGTATACCGGTAACGACGACAACATCGTGCTGGACCTGCTGAGCGAATATCAGGGCGTACGCTTTGTGGGTGGTCTCCTGGGGCACTGGTCGGTTTGGACCAAGCGGGCGGTCGAGATGCAGGCGACGATTCGGGAGCATCCGGATCCCTTACGCCTGAACATGGAAGTGACCGATTCCAATGCCGCGTTCTTCGATGCGGCCAACGGGTTTCATGGCTGCATTGCAGGGTTGCACGAGGTCCTGCGGCGGCAGGGATTGCTCGAAGGCTTATGGTGCCTGGACCCGAACGAGGGCCTGTCGCCCGGCCAAATGGCCGAGATTGATCGGGTCTACGCGGCGTATCCGCACTTGCACGACGACGAGTTTGTAGCCGCTCACCGCGACGAGTGGTTGCGCGGGTAGAATAGCGTTTATGTCAGACTCCAAGATCGATCGACAGCTCGGGTTCAACACCCGGAGCCTCCACGCCGGCTATTCGCCGGATCCCACGACCGGCGCTCGGGCGGTGCCGCTCTACCAGACCACTTCGTTTGTGTTCAAAGACTCCGACCACGCGGCGCGGTTGTTCGGCCTGCAGGAGTTTGGGAACATCTATACCCGGATCATGAATCCGACGACCGACGTGCTGGAGCAGCGCGTGGCTTCGCTCGAAGGCGGCGTGGCGGCCTTGGCCGTGGCCAGTGGACAGGCGGCGCAGTTTTTGGCGTTGACGAGTCTGATGGAGGCGGGCGACCATCTGGTGAGTTCGAGTACGCTCTACGGCGGCACCTACACCCAGTTCGACGTCACCTTCCGGCGCATGGGCATCAGCGTAACGTTTGTCGATCCGGACAACCCGGAGAACTTCCGGAACGCGATTACGCCGCAGACGAAGGCGATCTACGGCGAGACGATTTCAAACCCGCGCGGGAACATTCTCGATATCGCGGCGGTGGCCGAGATTGCGC
>JAPKZA010000412.1:7599-7917 GCA_026394015.1 Acidobacteriota bacterium | reverse complement strand
GGCCGAGATTGCGCACGCGGCGGGGTTGCCGCTCGTGATCGACAACACGTTTGCGACGCCGTATTTGTGCCGGCCGATTGAGCACGGGGCGGATATCGTGCTGCACTCGTTGACGAAGTTCATCGGCGGCCACGGGACGTCCATCGGCGGCATCATCGTCGACGCCGGGAAGTTCGATTGGAAGACGAGCAAGCATTCGCTGCTGAATACCCCGTCGCCGGCGTATCATGGCTTGAACTTTGCGGAAGTTTTGGGGCCCATCGCGTTCATCATCAAGGCGCGCGTGGAAGGGTTGCGGGACATTGGTCCGGCGCTGAG
>JAPKZA010000412.1:0-7570 GCA_026394015.1 Acidobacteriota bacterium | reverse complement strand
TTCGTTCCAGTTCCTGCAGGGCTTGGAGACGCTGGGACCGCGGATGGACCGGCACGTTTCGAACGCGGTGGCCGTGGCGACGTTCCTGGAAGGCGATTCGCGGGTGGCGTGGGTGAAGTACCCGGGCTTGGCGAGCAGCCCGTACCATGCTTTGGCGATGAAGTATCTGCCGAAGGGCGCGGGGGCTGTCTTCAGCTTCGCGTTGAAGGGCGGGGCCGAGGCGGGCAAAAAGTTTGTGGATTCGCTAAAGGTGTTCTCGCATTTGGCCAACGTGGGCGATGCGCGGAGCTTGGTGATTCAGCCGGCGGTGACGACGCATCAGCAGTTGACGGCCGAGCAACAAGCGGCGGCGGGCGTGGAGCCGGGAATGGTTCGGCTGTCGGTCGGGATCGAGGATATCGACGATCTGCTGTGGGATATTGAGCAGGCGTTGGCGGCCGTTTAGGCTTAGTGCGATGCGGGGAGCGACGTAAGCCCGAGGCCAGTGCCCTGTGGCAAAACTAGCTTCCCGTTCACCACCCGGACGCTGCGAAACGGGTCGTTCGAAATCAATAGGTTTCCATCGAGATCGGCGTGATCGACCAGCGGAGAAAGCTGCGCCGCGGCCGTAATCGCCACCGAACTCGAGATCATGCAGCCGAGCATCGTCTTCATCCCAAGACTGCGGGCGATCTGGATCATGCGGTAACCCTGCAGCAGACCACCAGCCTTGTCGATCTTGATATTCACCGTGTCAAAGGCGTCGGCCAGCTTCGGAATATCCGCCGGGCGCAGGCAAGCCTCATCAGCGATCATCGGGATGTGGATGCGCTGCCGAATCCACTTGTGTTCCTCTATCAAGTGCGCGGCCATCGGCTGCTCAATCGAAACCACGCCCATCGTTTCGAGCCAGTTGATCTTGCGGACCGCCTCTTCTTTCGTCTTAAATCCCTCGTTGGCATCCACGCGCAGCGGCTTCTTCGTCACACTGCGAACCGCCTCGATCACTTCCTCATCCGTATCCAAACCAACCTTCACCTTCAGCTCCGGATACGCTTCGGCCTCTCGGACCTTTTGCCGAATCACGTCGGCCTTGTCGATGCCGATCGAAAACGTTGTCAGCGGCGCGTCCTGCGGATCCAGGCCCCAGAGCGCATGCACAGGCAGCCCGCGACGCCGTGCAACCCAGTCGTGGATGGCGATATCGACAGCAGCCTTGGCCGCCCAATCGCCGGGACTCTTCTGCAAAACCCAGTCGATGATTTTGCCGTAATGGCGCAAGTCCATCCTGGCGAGTTCCGGCGCTAACTGCTGGACGAACTTGACGCCGGCCTCGGCCGTCTCACCGTAGCGGACAATTCCAGCCCCCTCGCCGCGGCCCGTGATTCCCTCGGCCGTGAGATTGACGTAAAGGACATCCCGAAAGGTGCTCGAACTCATCACCGTCGTCCAAGTGTGCTTCAACTGCAAGCGTTGGACTGTAGCGGTGACCGCGGAGGTGGCAGCGGCCAACGCCGGTAGGGCGGCGAGCCCGAGCATCGATCGACGAGTCATCCTACTTGGCGCAGTGGAGAGCGAACGCGTTCTGCAACTCTTGCGCGATCATAAACATATCGCGGCTCTCGATCTGATGGCGATGCATCATGTAGACCGGCTTGCCGTCCTTGAAAATGGCAACCGAAGGAGAACTGGGCGGCAGGGGCGAGAGGAGCTCGCGCACGCGGGCCACGGCGTCCACATCTCCGCCCGCGAATACAGTCGCGGCGACGTCAGGCTTGATCGGAGAATCAGCCAGGGCGCGGACGATGCCGGGACGGGCTTTGCCGGCGGCGCAACCGCAGACCGAGTTCACTACCATCAGGACGGTGCCTTTGCCGGGAGCCAAAACGGCGTCGACTTCTTCAGGGGTGCGGGTTTCCACGACGCCGTACTTGGTCAAATCTTGGCGCATGATGCCGATCAAATGCTCTGGATATTGCATATCTCTAATATACTGACTCTCAATGCTCCGTAGAAAACTTCTCGCAACATTGGCCGCGCCGCTCGCGCACGCCGCCGTCACTTTGCCAGCCAACGTCGGGCTCAAGGCCGACTCTTCCGCACCCCGTTCGGAGTGTGGCATCGGGGCGCTCATGCCCTGGGCGGACGCGCTCTGGGCCGTCACCTACAACTCCCACACGGCGCGCACCGGCACGGGGCTGGCGCTCTATCGCATCGACGAAAACCTGAAGATGGAGCAGGTGCATGTCCACAACGGCACCCACGCCAACCGGATGATGCATAAGGAATCGAGCCAGTGTTTCATTGGTCCCTACGCGATTGACGCCAAAGGCAACCACCGGGTGATCACCACGTTGCTCGAACATCGGCTGACCGCCACGATGCGGCATTTGACCGATCCCGCGGGCCGGGTCTACATGCTGACGATGGAAGGCCTACTGTTCGAAGTGGACGTGCAGACGCTGAAGGCGACCGTCGTCGTGAACGTGATTGAACAGATGGGGATCAAGGCGCGGCCCCATTTCAAGGGCGGTTTTACGGGGCAGGGAAGAGTCGTAATCGCCAACAACGGTTTCTACAACTACGGCGACAACGACGCCGGGTTGTTTGAATGGGACGGCAAAGCTTGGAACGTGCTCTCCCGCAAGCCGCACATGGATTGCGCCGGCCGGCAAGACATGGGTGGCGTCATCTTCTGTTCCGGGTGGGACGAGATGTCGGTGGTCCTATGGGCGCTCGTGAAAGGGAAGTGGCAGCGGTATCGTTTGCCGAAGTCGAGCCAGGCTTTCAACCACGCTTGGCAAACGGAGTGGATGCGGATTCGCGAAGTGGAGACCGAGCACTACTTGCTCGATATCCACGGCGGCATGTTCGAGTTGCAGCCGATCGCGTTTGAGGATCGGATCTGGGGTATCAAACCGATCTGCCAGCATCTGCGGATCATCCCGGACTATACCGCCTTCCGCGGGATGCTCGCGTTGGGCGGGAACCAGACGACACCGAATGCCGATAACAATGTGATGGTCGGTCAGCCGCAGGCGGGCATCTGGTTCGGCGTAACCGACGACTTATGGAAGTGGGGGAAGCCAGGCGGTTGGGGCGGGGTTTGGCGTAAGTCCGTCGTCAAAGCTGGCGAAGTCAGTGAGCCGTATCTGATGACCGGTTATGATAAAAAGGTTTTGCACTTAAAGGCCGGCGGTGCGGTGAAGATCCAGGTGGACTTCCTGGGCGATGGTTCGTTTGAGACCTACGCCACCAGTGGCGGCACATCGTACCGAACGTTTATCTTTCCGGTCGGCTTTTCGGCCCATTGGGTTCGTTTGGTCAGCGAGGTCGCAACCACCGCTACAGCGGAGTTCCACTACACGTGATCCACCAGCGGTGGTTGAAATCCACCACCTGCGCGGTGATCGGTTTGTTGAAAAGAAGGCAGTTACGGATTGGCGAGGCGATTGCTATATACAGTGCGGGAGGAACCAGCCATGTTCCGCATTTTTCTTTCCGCAGTTGCCTTAGCCACTCTGTCCGGGGGCGCCGGGTTCGCTCAGGACGTCGAAGAGCAGGGCCGCGGAGTAGCGCGTGTGAGTCTCATCTCCGGCGATGTTTCCGTGCGCCGGGGCGATACGAGTGAATGGGTAGCGGCGGCGATTAACGCTCCGCTGCTCTCGGAAGACCGGGTTTTGACCGGAGCCGGATCCCGGACTGAGGTCCAGTTTGATTCGAGTAACTTCGCTCGACTGTCGGCGGGCGCGGAGTTACGTTTAGCCGATATCGAAAATCGCCGGTACTTGGTCCGTTTGGCGGTGGGCACGATGACGTGGCGGGTGCTGCGCGATCGAGACGCCGAAGTCGAAATCTCGACCCCGAACATCTCGGTACGTCCCATCAAGAAAGGGGTCTACCGCGTGTCGGTGCTCGGGGATGGCACGACCGAAGTGACGGTACGGAACGGCGAAGCCGAAATCTTTACGCCACAAGGCACCGAACGGCTGAAATCCGGCAAGACGCTCCAGGCGCGCGGGACGACCGCCGATCCTGAGTTCCGGACGAGCGAAGCCATTCCCGTGGACGATTTCGACCGGTGGAACCAGAGTCGCGATCGAGACCTGGAACGCAGCGAAAGCTATCAATATGTAAGTCGGGACATCTATGGCGCAGAGGACATGGACGGCCACGGCCGGTGGATCAACTCGCCGGAATACGGGCGGGTTTGGACACCGACGACCAGCGTCGGCTGGGCGCCGTACCGCAACGGTCGCTGGAGCTGGATCGACTACTACGGCTGGTCGTGGGTTAGTTATGACCCGTGGGGCTGGGCGCCCTACCACTATGGCCGTTGGTACAACCAGGTCGGTATCGGTTGGTGCTGGTGGCCGGGCCGTTCGAACGCCCGCCACTATTGGAGCCCGGCGCTGGTCGGCTTCTTCGGCTGGGGCGGCGGAGGTGGTTTCGGCGGCGGGATCGGCGTAGGATTTGGGAATTGGGGCTGGGTGCCGCTGGCGCCGTTTGAGACCTATAACCGTTGGTATGGGAACCGCTACTATGGCGGCTATCGAAATGGCAATTTTGGCAATAACATCAACATCACCAACATCAACGTGACGAACGTCTATCGGAACGCGCGGTTCGACAACGGCGTCACGGTAATCAACGGACGCGACTTCGGGCGGGGCTCGGTGAACCAAATCCGTTACGACCGGAACGAACTGAACAACGCTTCATTCGTGCGGGGCCAACTGCCGGCCGCTCCTGACCGGGAAAGCACGCGGTGGAGCGACCGGGCGGCCAGCGGCCAAGTAGGATCCACGCGCGGCGACGACCGGTTCTACAGCCGGGGACAGCCTTCTAGGATCGACCGGGTTCCTTTCGAAAACCAGCAGACGGCGATGCGCGAAGTCTCGCGCCGGACGTTTGGCAATGAGACAGCAACCCGCACGCCGACCGAAGGCCGAGGCGGCATACCCGGCGGTGGTGGCAACATAATGGAACGGGGCGGCGCCCGAGCCGAACAACCCGCCGAGCGGCGTGGCGATTCGGTCCGGAGCGGCGGTGGCGACACCGGCGGATGGCGGCGGTTGGGCGATGGCGGAACGCGAGCCGAAGCTCCTTCGACCCCCAGCGACAGGATCCGTGGGGGCGGGGAATCCGTCACCCGCGGAGAAACCAACCGCGGCGGAGATACCGGCGGCTGGCGGCGCTTCGGGGATGCCTCGACACCGCGTAACGACACCGGTGCCACGGGCGGCGCAACGCGCGGCGATGTAAACCGGGGTGGGACAACGACTCGCGGGAACGATACCGGCTGGGGTCGCTTTGGCACCACTCGAGCGGACGATGCGGGTTCCCGCAATCAGACGATTCCGGATCGGGGCACGACCCGCGGCGGAGACACGGGCCGGAGTACGGAACGGCAGACGATTCCGGATCGGGGGAGCCGCAGCGGCGACGTCGGCCGGAGTATGGAACGGCAGACAATCCCCGACCGCGGGAGCCGCGGCGGCGACTTTGGCCGGAGCACGGAGCGGCAAACGATCCCCGACCGTGGGAGCCGCAACGGCGATTTCGGTCGGAGCGTAGAGCGGCAGACCATTCCGGATCGGGGTAGCCGGGGGGGTGATTCGGGCGGATCGCGGGTTGGCGGTCCGGTGATTCGCGAACGTTCAAATGATGGAGGCGGTTCCCGCGGGGGTGGGGGTGGCGGCAGTAGCCCGGCACCTCGCGGCGGCGGAGACGGCGGCGGGTCCCGTGGTGACGCCGGCGGAAGCGCCCCGCGCGGTGGTGGAGGCCGAAATAAATAGGTTCAAAAAAAGAGCGGCCCCCGGTGGCCGCTCTTTTGACAGGCCTCGCGGTGTAAAATCAGATTTCCGGAGTGTCGCGGGACGGCTCCCTTAGTTTACATAATACATATTCTGCGAAGTTCTGGATTGCACGTTTCCGTCATCATCCCCACCCTTAATGAAGAGATCGCGCTGCCCGGGCTAATCGACGCCCTGCGGCGTATCGACCATTCGATCGAGCTCATTGTGGCCGATGGCGGGAGCGATGACCGAACCTGTGAAGTTGCTCGCGCTGCCGATCGACTGGTAACCACCGCGAAAGGTCGCGGTACCCAACAAGCCGCTGGCGCATCGATCGCGACCGGCGAGGTACTTTGGTTCCTGCACGCGGACTCGGTGCCCAACGCCAATTCGGTCGCCGCCATCCGGGAAGCCCTCGCCAACCCCTCGACAGTTGGCGGAAACTTTACTCTCCGTTTTGACGGCGACAGCCAGGCCGCGCGAACCTTGAGCTGGATCTATCCGCTGCTTCGCCCCTTGGGCCTTTGCTACGGCGACTCCGGCATCTTCGTCCGCCGCCAGGCGTACGTAACAGTCGGCGGTTTCGGGCCCCTGCCGCTGTTTGAGGATGTCGACCTCGTAAAGCGATTGCGCCGAGCCGGTCGCCTCGAGCGACTGCCGTGTGTCTTAAAAACGTCCTGCCGTCGTTTCGAACATCGAAACGTTTTGGGCATGTTTGCCCAGTGGACGAGTCTGCAGATTCTCTATTGGTTGGGCGCCTCGCCCGACTGGTTAGCGCGGCGCTACGCGCCGATTCGGGAGCATTCGAAATGATATTGGTGACAGGTGGCACGGGAACGGTTGGCCGCCAAATGGTACCCGCCTTGGCTCGGCTCATGCCGAACGAGGAGATTCGGCTTCTACGGCGGCCCAGCGCGGACATCCGGTTGCCGGGCTTGGGCCTTTCTACGGACGATCGACGCGCCTTACAAAGCCAGGTTCGCGTGATCATTCACAGCGCCGCAGAAGTCCGTTTCAACCTTCCCCTCGATGAGGTCAGGGCCACGAACCTCGAAGGAACTCGGCAAATGCTCGAGTTTGCCCATGGCTGCCCCCAACTCAATCGATTCGCCCACGTGAGCACGCTCTATATTGCCGGGCGGCGAGAAGGCTGGGTTCGAGAAGAGCCCCTAACCCACAATGCCGGCTATTTCAATACTTACGCCCAGTCCAAGCACGAAGCCGAAGCCCTTGTCCTAGCCGAGAGACACTTGCCCGTTTCCATCCATCGACTTAGTTCCGTCATGGGTGGCGGCGGCCACGTCGAACAAGTCATTCGGATGATCCCATTCAGTTCGGAGTTTCCCATGTTACCCGGCCAGCCTCACGTCCCGGTTGACCTAGTAAGCTCGGAATGGACCGGTCAAGCCTTAGGCCTTCTAATTGCCCAACATTTTGAAGCCGGAGCAATTCGCCACTTATGCACCGGCCCGGACGCCGCGCCAACTTTTGGCGAAATCATGGATACTGCGTATGGCGCCCATGGGCGCCGGCCGAAGTTAGTCCCGGTAGCGATGTTTGAATGGGCGCTGAAGGCCGCCGCGAGTTCCCGGGAATGGCGAGCGTTGGCCGGCTTAGCGACGTTTCTACCGCACTTAGCCGTCGCCCAACCGTTTGACCCGGGAGTCACTGGCGAGATCCTTTGCCGAGCTGGCCTCGCCCCCCAGCACGGCCGCGAACTCCTGGCCGCGGCCATGGCGGAGGTCCTCGCCTAAAGCGTCCCCGCGTTCTCCCGCGTAATGCGCCGGACCGGC
>JAPKZA010000350.1 GCA_026394015.1 Acidobacteriota bacterium | reverse complement strand
GAACGCGGGGCGCCTGAATCATGGGGTCCACCTGGCCGGATATGTGTTTCTCATCCTACACCGCAGTAACTTGAGGGCAAATGGAATGGGTGCGCAGCACAACATTCTGGAGCCTCCGTCGCTGGTTGGTGCTGGGCGAGTCGACGTCAACCTGACGATTCCACAGTGACTTTGAACCCGCCTACGTCTACGCTGAACGGTAAGGCATCGTGACCGATCGCGTGACGGGCTTGCAATCGCAGCAGGTCGACGGCGGGGAGAGGCGGTGGGGTTCTGCCGCTGCTTATTGCGCTGCGCTCAAGTCGGGGGGGTGTTTGAACGCGGTGGACGGTGCAGTTCGTCCAGGGTAGCGATACGCAAACTCGTTGCGCCGATATCCACTAGGTCCCAAAACACAAAAATACCCCGACGATTGAGTGTGGACGAACACAGCGATGCCGCGCTGGCCACCTCACCCATCCCAAACAGGAACCTTGTACCCCCAAAGGCGCTTTCGACACCGCCAAACGGAGACCGAAAAACTTGTTAAGTCCTTTAGAATAAATGGTGAACGCGGACAGAATCGAACTGTCAACCTACTGATTAAGAGTCAGTTGCTCTGCCAATTGAGCTACGCGTCCACGATCAAACAAATGCGGGCAACACTTTCTTTAGATTACCACGTCGACTACTGAATTTGGGGCGTCGGCGGTAAATTTCTTGCGGCAATTTGAGCGATGTCGAGAAGTTGCGGGGGGCGCTCACTGACTGCGGCCAAGCCGTCGCGGAACATCGTGTTGCAGAACGGGCAGGCAGCGGCGACGATATTCGCCCCGGAGTCGACCAGTTCCTGGGCGCGGGCGTGGTTGACGCGGCTGCCCATCTCTTCACCCAGGAACGCCAAGCCGCCGCCGGCGCCGCAGCAAAAGCCGCGTTCGCGATTGCGAGGGGCTTCGACCAAGGCCCCGGCGGAGGCGGCCACCGCGCGGGGCTCGTCGTAAATATCTTGATAGCGGCCGAGGTAGCAGGGGTCGTGGTAGACCACCGTTTGGTCAGGTGGGGCGGCGGTGGCGAATTTGGCTAGTAGCGTCGAGTGGTGTTCGACTTCGAAGTGGACGCCGAACTCCTGGTAATCCTGCCCAAGGGTGCGGACGCAGTGGGGGCAGATGGAGAGCATCTTCTTCGCGTCGACGGCCTGGATGGCTTCGATGTTTTGATTGGCCAGGGTCTGGAAAACGAGGTCGTTGCCGAGGCGGCGCGCGGAGTCTCCGGAGCAGCGTTCTTTCTTCAGCACGCCGAAAGTGATGTTGTGGTGACGGAGCACCTGAACGAGCGAGGTGACGATTTCGCGTCCGGCGGGGTCGTAGCTGCCCATGCAGCCGAGCCAGAGCAGATACTCCTGCGAGCCATCGTAGATGGGCAGCTCGGCGGATTTGACGAAGCGGTCGCGTTGCAGGGCAGGGAAGCCCATGGGGTTGCCGTAACGTTCGAGATTCAGAAACAGCTTGGTGCCGTGTTCGTCTTCCCACGTGCCGGTGTTGACGGCACCGCGGCGGAGACCAATGATGACGGGAAGATGCTCGATGCCGACCGGGCATTGATACTCGCAGGCCCCGCAGGTGGTGCATTGGAAAGCGGCTTCGGTGGAGATGTGGAGGCCGAGGAGAGGCTGTTCGCTGGCGACGCCGAACTCGTTGAGATAGTCGCGCATGCCGAGGATGATCTCCTTCGGGTTTAGGAGTTTGCCGGTGTTGGCGGCGGGGCAGTGCTCGGTACAGCGGCCGCATTCGACGCAGGAGAACGACTGGAGGACGGTGAGTTTGGTGACGTCCTTGCCCGTGACGAGGCCGAAATCTTCATCGCTGGCGAGGGGAGGGATGGCGGAGAAACCGCCCCGGGATAAGAAGATGGTGGCGGGGCTGAGCACGAGATGGAGGTGCTTTGTGTGGGGGATGAGCGGGAGGAAAATCAACAGGGCGAGAGTATGGGTCCACCAGATTAGGTTGAAAACTGGCGCGGCCGGGGCGAGTTGGAAGTCGGCGAGGTAGGTGATCATCAGGACGAAGATCAAAAGGGCGATGAAACCCGACTCCCAGGAGACTTCGCCGAGCCATTGGGGGCGCCAGACGAGACGGCGGATGGCGAGGCCGGCGATGGAGATGGCGGTGACGACGGCGAAGGCGGCGGCGAGCCAACCGATCGGGTTGCCGTGGACCGAAAACAGCGGCCAGCCGACGCCGATGGCGAAATGGTTCAGCGTGACGACGCCGAAGGCGCAAAATCCCCAGAAGACGAAGGCGTGGAGCAGGCCCGGAAGCGGGCGCTGTTGAATCACCTTGGCTTGGCAGATGACCTCCCAGAAGAAGTCCCAGACCCGGCGGGAGATCGGGTGGAGCCGGAAGTCAGCGTCTGGCTTGGCCTGGCGCAGGAGCGAGACAACAACCGACAGACGACGACCGAAGCCAAAAAGCGCTACGGCGAGCAGGACAACAAACACCGCTGATTCGGCGGTCGACAAGGGAGACATATGACTACGCTACACTAACGAAGTGGGAGTATTCTTGCGATTTTTTGTCTCCGGCGCAGCCGGGTTCGTTCCCTCTCACCTTTGTGATCGCATTCTGGCCGACGGCCACGATGTGGTCGGCGTCGATAATTTTTTAACCGGGCATTCTCGCAACGTCGCCCACCTGAACACTCACCCTCGCTTTTCTTTTGTCGAACACGATGTCTGTCAGCCGCTGCCGGATTTGGGGACGTTTGATTGCGTGATTCACGCCGCGTCGCCGGCCAGCCCGAAGGATTACTACGCCCATCCGATTGCGACCCTCGACGTGGGTTCGATCGGGTCGCGGAACTTGCTGGAGTTGGCGCGGGCATCGAATGCGCGCTATCTGGTTACCTCGACTTCGGAGTGCTACGGCGACCCGCTCGAACATCCGCAGACCGAAAGCTACTGGGGCAACGTAAACCCTGTCGGCCCGCGCAGTTGCTACGACGAGAGCAAACGGTTCGCCGAGGCGATGACGATGGCCTATCATCGTCACTACGGCCTGCGGACGAATATAGCCCGGATCTTCAATACCTACGGTCCGCGGATGCAACTGCGGGATGGGCGTGTGGTGCCGGCGTTTCTCGAACAGGCGTTGAGCGGGCAGCCGATTACGGTATTCGGCGATGGGTCCCAGACGCGCAGTTTCTGCTACGTCAGTGATCTCGTCGAAGGCCTCTATCGGTTGTCGCAAAGCGATGAGATCTATCCGGTCAATGTCGGTAACCCGGCTGAGATGACGATGCTCGAATTCGCGGAACGAATTCAACGATTGACGGGGACCGGTTCGCCGATTGTCTTTGAGCCCTTGCCGGAAGATGATCCCAAGCGTCGTCGGCCCGATATCAGCAAAGCCAAACGGGTGCTGGGTTGGGAGCCCGTGGTGTCTCTCGAAGATGGCCTGAGCGAGACCATCGCTTACTTTAAATCGTTAGGCTGAACCCAAACGCGGCCCGCCGCGGCTTTGCCTAAGGGCACGTCGCGGTCGCCGATGCGCAGCGTGACCGTGGCGTCGTAGTTGCGGGCGAGCAATCGTACCGGAGCCGAAGGACGAATGCCGAGCGCGTCGAGATATTCGAGCAACTTGCGATCCCGTTCGAAGACGCTGATGACGGTGGCGGATTCGCCTTTCTCGAGCTCATCGAGCGGCATGAGGCCGCGCGCTCGGCGCTGCTCCTGCGTTTCGAGTCGGAGTCCATGGCCGTGGGGACATTCGGCATCGGCCCCCAACTTTTCGGCCAATTTGCATTCGAACTCAGCGGAGACGGCGTGCTCCAACTGCTCGGCCTCGTCGTGAACGCGGTACCACTCCATGCCGAAGATTTCGGCTAGCATCCGCTCAATCAAATAGTGACGGCGCAGCAGGCGGTTGGCGATTTCGCGGCCGGCGGGGGTTAGGCCGATTCGGCCCTCCGCATCGACAACAATGCAGCCGTCTCGTTTTAGCCGCCGGATCGCCATCGTCACCGCCGGGGGAGACACGTCGAGCCAGCGGGCCAACGTGGCCGCGATGACGAATTCGCCGTCGGCTTCAGCCTCGGCGATCGCCTTCAGATAATTCTCTTTTGAGATCGTGATCTGCAACGTTTATATTGTAGCGGCCTCGGGCCGTTGCTATCCTTTGTAGATCGTGATTACCGTCACCCGAATTCTGGCATTCAGCGCGGCCATCGCCGCGGGATCGTTGGCGCAAGATAAGGTCGTTCTCCTTTCGAATGAGAAGGTCGACCTGATGGGGATTCATCGCATCAAGGGAGAGGCGATTGAAAACTCCCAGGTGATGGATCACCTCTTCTACCTGACCGACGTGAACGGCCCGCGGCTGACCGCTTCGCCGGGCTATGATAAGGCCGCCGAATGGGTAAAGAAGCGTCTGGAATCGTTCGGGGTGAAGGACGTGAAGTTCGAAAAATGGGGCGGGTTTGGCCGAGGCTGGGCGTATTCGAAGTTCTCCGCCCAACTGGTGGATCCGACGTATTCGCCGTTGATCGGCTACCCGAACGCATGGACCGGCGGGACGAACGGGCCGGTGACGGCCGAGGTCGTCATGGCCACGTTGCGGACCGACGCGGATCTTGAAAAATGGAAGGGCAAACTGAAGGGGAAGATTGTGATCTCCGACCCGGCGCGCGAGGTCGGGCTGCATACGCTTGCTCGGGGACGCCGCTACGATGATGCCGCTTTGGCGGCGGAAGCGATGGCGATGGATCCTGCTCCGTCGGGGGTGTTTGGCCTGCCGACGGCAGCGATGCGCAATCTGCCGCCTGGCCCGGACGGCCAGCCGATGACCCGGGAGCGGCTGGTGGCGTTTCG
>JAPKZA010000174.1 GCA_026394015.1 Acidobacteriota bacterium | reverse complement strand
GGATGGTGCAAACCTAAATGCCACGTCCCGGCCCCGCCCATCGAAAACCCGCGCAGCACAATCCGATCCGGGTCAATCTTGTACTTGGCCTGCACCGCTGCAATCGCCTCGAATACGTCCGTCTCACCGGCCCATCGATACGCGTTATTGCCCCGACCGTAAACTTCCAGTTCAATCCGATCCGTCACCACGTGCGGCTTCGCCGCGAAAAACGTCGTCGGCGTCAGCTTCGCGTTCTTCCCGTGCAGCACCACGTCCAACCGCATCGGCTTCGACGCATCGTAGTTAGCCGGCAGATGCACCCGGTAAGGCTGCTCCGACCCGTCTACCTTCGAAACGAACGTCTCCGCCCGCAGCGTCACCGCCGCCAATAGCAAGAGCACTCTAACGTTGCACACGACCCGACCCTCCGCCCTTGATCAACCCATGAACCTCTTCCGCCGAAAACCGATTGAAATCGCCAGGAATCGAGTGCTTCAGGCAAGAAGACGCCACGGCAAACTCCAGCGCTTCCTGATGCGAACCCAACGCGTTCAGCCCATAAACCAAGCCGCCCGCGAAGCAGTCGCCCCCGCCCACCCGGTCCACAATGTTGCGGATCTCGTAGTGCTGCGAGTGCATAAACTCCTTCCGATTGTTCAGGCACGCCGACCAGCCGTTATAGCTCGCGCTATGCGATTCCCGCAGCGTAATCGCGATCATCTCCAGTTGCGGATACGCCGCCAGAACTGCGTTCGAAAGCTTTTCGTACTGCGCCAAATCCAACTCGCCCGAATGCACATCGGCCTCGGTCTTGATGCCCAGCGTCATCTGGCAATCTTCTTCGTTCGCAATCCCCACATCGACGTACTGGAACAGCTCCGGCATAAACTCCACCGCCGTCTTGCCCCACTTCCAAAGGTTCTTGCGGAAATTCAAATCGCACGAAACCTTCAGTCCCGCCGCCCGGGCCGCCTTAACACTCTCGATCGCCAGCGCCGCGGCGGAAGCCGAAATCGCCGGCGTGATGCCCGTGATGTGGAACCACGTTCCGCCCGCCAGCGCGGTCGACCAGTCGATCGCCCCCGGCTGCGCCAGCGCAATCGCCGACCCTTCCCGGTCGTACAAAACCTTTGACGGCCGCTGATTCGCCCCCGTCTCAACGAAGTAGATCCCGAAGCGGCCCTTGCCGCGCACAATGTGGCTCGGGTCCACGTCAAAACGGCGCATTTCGCCGATAAACGAATCGCTCAGCGCGTTATTCGCCGGCAATACGGTCAGGTACCGCGTCGGCAATCCGAAGCCGGATACCGCCACGGCCACGTTGGCCTCGCCCCCGCCAAAAGTGGCCAGGAACTGCGGTGACTGGAGGAACCGTTCAAAGTTCGGAGGGGCGAGACGGAGCATGATCTCGCCGAAAGAGATGATTAGTTTCGACATGGGCGACGCCCCTATTGTATCTAAGCGATCTCGACTCGATCCATCGCTAAAAACTCTTTGATATGCGGATGCTCCGACTTCTCCAAATCCTTCACCGGCCCGAAGTAGATGATGTGGCTGTCGAACAGGAAAATCACGTTGTCCGCCACCTTCCGCATCAAATCCAAATCATGCGTCACCACAATCGAGGTCAACTGCAACTGCGTCTTCAGCCGCAGCATCAGGTTCCCCAAGTGGTCACTCATAATCGGGTCCACCATCGTCGTCGGCTCATCGTACAGAATGCATTCCGGCTGCGCCGCCAAAGCCCGCGCAATTGCCACCGCCCGCCGATGCCCCGTCGATAGATCCGAAGGAAAAGCGTCCCGATACTCCCCCAAATCGACCAGGTCCAGCAGACCCTGCACGACGTCTTCCTTGTTCTGCGCGTTATAGTCGTCGCGCAATTCTAGAGAAAACTCAATGTTCTCGCCCACCGTTAACGAGTCGAACAACGCCCCGGACTGAAACACCATCGTCACTTTCTTCCGAATCCGCCGCAGGTCCACTTCTTCAAAATTCGTCGTGTCCTCATGCGCCACGATCACCTGCCCCGAGTCCGGCTTGAGGAATCCCATAATGTGACCCAGGCTCACGCTCTTGCCCACCCCCGACCGCCCCACGATCGCCACCGTCTGTCCGGCATCCACGTGAAAATTGAAGTCGACTAAAATGGGCCGATCAAACGTCTTATAGACGTGACGAAATTCGATGTAGTGGGGGAACTCGCCTGCCGTGCTCATTTAGCGGTGCAACGCCTCCTCATACTCAGCCGGCGTGTTCATCGCCCGGAACTCGTCCGCCGCCGTATCGTACCACTCGATCTCGAGGGCTCCGATCGCCTCCACCACCCGGCGAACGCCCCCGTCAAACGCCGCCTGCAACTTCGCCCGCGCCGAAGCGCGGTACAACGCTGCCAACGGCTGCATCCGTCCATCCGGATGACGCGGTACCACGGCATCCCCCCCTGTCCTCTGCAACAGCGCCCGCAACGTCGCCGTCGTAACCCTGGGCATATCCACCGCCAAAATCAGAGCCGAACGGCTCTGCCCCAGCGCGGTCAGAATCCCACCCAACGGGCCCTCTCCCGGGTGCTCGTCCACCACCGCCGGCAACCCCAAGTCACTATAATCTCCACCAATCACCACCGCCCCGGCCATCAACCCTTCCAGCCGTCCCAACTGGTGAACCACCAGCGGTACCCCTTCCCACACCAGCCGAGCTTTGTCTTGCCCCATACGGCGGCTCCGGCCACCGGCAAGGACAAATCCACGGCAGTTTTCCATGAGAGAATCATAGCATCGGGAATATCTCCGATTGCACTTCCCAACGGAGTGTACGATCATTGCGTACGAGATTTGTTTTGAACAAGATTTCCACAGTTTGTTTTTTGCTCACCGCCACGGTCTGCTTCTCGGCCGCCGACAGCGGCACCGTGCGTTACGAGGTCAAAGCCGACCGCCGCACCGGGCAACTCATCCGCAGTGCCGTCACCGTCACCCCCAAAGTCATTGCGCCCATAGAAGTCGGCCTGTCCGCCGCTCCGGCCCCCGCCCCGGTGTCGGCTGAGAATCGCATCGACCAAATCGTTCAGGCCGCGTCGGCCCACTATAAAGTCGATCCCCTCCTCGTTCACGCCGTTATCTCGGTCGAATCCAATTACAACGCCCGCGCCATCTCTCCGGCCGGCGCGCAGGGGCTCATGCAGCTGATGCCCGGCACCGCCCGCGACCTCGGCGTCCGAAACTCCTTCGACGCCGAAGAAAATATTCGCGCCGGAGTGAGACATTTACGCGATCTGCAGGACAAATATAAAGACGACCGTCTCGCCTTGGCCGCCTACAACGCCGGAGCCGGTGCGGTCAATAAATATGGCTGGATCCCGCCCTACCGGGAAACCCAGGATTACGTCTACCGCGTAGGGAAAAAATACGGCGAAGCTCGCAAAGCCTCGGCCGTCAACCGTACTCAGACCGCCACTGCCTCCCCCCAGTCGGAAGTCCCAAAGCCGCCCGAACACCGGCCGATTGAGGTCTTTACCGATACCGAGGGGAGAATCCATTTGCGCACCAAGTGAACTGCCGCCTCGCCAACTCGCTGCTCGCCCTCACCCTGCTAGTGGGATCTGCGTTCGCACAGCCAACCGTCCTCTCCGACGTTCGCTTCTGGTCCCAGGGCCCCGTCACCCGCATCGCCATTAACCTCTCCGCCGAACCCGTTTTCCTCCAAAACCGCCTCAGCAACCCGGACCGCGTATTCTTTGACTTCCCGAACACCCGCCCCCAAGTCGGCGGCCGCCTCTCCGCCACCATCCCCGTCGGCGACCCTCAGCTCCGCCAAATCCGCGTCGGCGAAGCCAAGCGCGGCGTTGCCCGTTTGGTCCTGGACCTCGCCGCCAACGCTCAGCTTTCCACCGAAATTCTCTCTAACCCCACCCGGCTCATCATCGAGCTCCGCCAACCCGGCGCCCCCGCCCCGCCCGCCAAACCCTTAGTCGCCGCACCCGTCGTCTCCTCCAAAGCTCCGGTTCGTCAATGGAGCCCCAAGCCGGCATTCGCTTCATCCCCCGAAATCTGGACCATGCCGCCAGTGCTCGCCACCCCCTTCGCCCGCAACTCCATCGCCCTCGCCTCGCCCCAATACCCCCCGCTCCGCACCAAATCCCGCGTTGCCGAAGTCGCCGGCGCCACCCCGCCACCTCCACCGCCACCTTCCGTCAATTCCCGCGCCCCTCGCGCCGCGGCCCCGGCCGATGCCGCCGTCGCCTCCCTCACCCGCGCCCTCGGCCTCAAAATTCGCCGTATCGTCCTCGACCCCGGCCACGGTGGCCACGATCAAGGCACCGCCGGCCCTACTGGCCTCACCGAAAAAGAGGTCGTCCTCGATATCGGCCTCCGCCTCGGCACGCTCCTCGAAGAAGGCCTCGGCGCCGAAGTCATCTACACCCGCAAGGACGATCGCTTCATCCCTCTCGAACAGCGCACCAAAATGGCCAACGAAAGCCAAGCCGACCTGTTTCTCTCCATCCACGCCAACAGTTCGCCCATCAAAGCCGTCTCCGGCGTCGAAACCTACTTCCTCAGCTTCACCACCTCGAAGACGGCCCTCGAAACCGCCGCCCGCGAAAACGCCACCTCCGAACGCGGCGTCTTCGAACTCCGCGATCTTCTCCAGAAAATCGCCCTCAAAGACAAAATCGACGAGTCCCGCGAGTTCGCCTCCCGCGTCAACGGCGCGCTTTATAAAAGCTGGTACAACCCCGCCGCCAACGTCCGCAATCGCGGCGTCAAACGCGCCCCGTTCGTGGTCCTGATCGGTGCCAACATGCCCAGCATCCTCACCGAAATCGGCTTCCTGAGCAACGCCCGGGACGAAAAAGAGCTCCGCAAGCCCGATGTCCGCCAGAAGATCGCCGAAGCGCTCTACAAAGGCATCTCCCAATACGCCGACTCCTTGAGCCATTTCCAGGTAGCCAAGGGCGGCACCGAAGAAGAATGAGTTTCCTCGATAGCTTAGAAAACAACCTCAAGGCGCTGGAGGGCAGGGAAGAGAAAGATCCCGAAAAACTGAAGCGCGAACAGGAGCAACGCGACGCCGACCGCGCCGCTGCCGTCCTCCGCACCCCTCACGCCGAGGCCCTCAAAAAGTCCGCCTTCACCTCGGAATTCCTGACCCAATGCCGCACCGTCGGCCACGGCCAACGCGTCCTCGTCCAGTTCACCTGGCTCGGTGAGACCCTCCGTCTCGACGCCAAAACCAAACGCTTGGAACTCATCCCCACGGCCCATGGCATCGCCGCGGTCTTCTCCGTCGACGGGGTCGAGTCCGGTCGGGAAACGCTCGACCTCACCGGCGACCCAGCCGCCTTGGCCCAACGCTGGTTAACCAACCCGGAGTAAGCATGCAAAGCGACATGTTAAAGATCATTCGCGCCGCCCAGTTCGCCGCCGTCAAGCATTCCGCCCAGCGCCGAAAAGGCGAGGCCGCCGAGCCCTACGTCAATCACGTTCTCGAAGTCGCCCATCTGGTCGCCGAGGCCGGTCTTGACTCCGACGTCGTCGCCGCCGCCCTGCTGCACGATACGGTCGAGGACACTGAGACCTCCGCTGCCGATCTGGAAGCCGAATTCGGCCCCGTCGTCACGAGCCTCGTCCTTGAACTCACGGATGATAAATCCCTCCCCAAAGCCGAGCGCAAGCGGCTTCAGGTGGAACGTGCCCCCCACAAATCCGTGGGCGCGCAAGCCATCAAAACCGCCGACAAGATCTCGAACCTGCGGTCGATCCTCTCCAGCCCGCCCGCCGATTGGGACGAACAGCGAAAGCGAGAGTATTTCGACTTCGCCCACGCCGTTGTCTCCGGCTTATCCCAAGCCCCGGAGTCGCTCCGAACCGAGTTCGCCGCCGTCTATCAACGCTTTTCTGGAATCGTCCAAAGATAGAACGTCTGACTCAGTCCGGAAAACTCAGCCTCGTCGTAAGTATCCAGATTGACTTGTTTCTCGGCCTTCCAGTCGCCTAAGTCGAAGGTGTTGGAAACTACCCGCGTCCCCGGCTTCAAATCGGCCAGTAACTTCGGCCGCAGTTTCATGTTCACGCTCGGCAGCAGAAACAGCGTCACCACGGTGGCCTCTCGAAAATCAGCCTGAAAAAGGTCCTTCTCTTCGAACCGGACAAGCGACGAGACGCCGGCCGTCCGCGCGTTCTCCCGGGCTTCCTTGATCCGTTGCGGATCAATGTCGATCCCCACGCCCCGAATGCCATGCGCTTTGGCGGCGGCGATCACGATCCGCCCATCGCCACAGCCCAGGTCATAAAGCACGTCGCCCTTTTGGATCTTAGCCATCTTCAGCATCTCTTTGACCGCCGCCTCGGTCGATGGCACATACGGCACGTCTAATTTGCGCTTGGGCTTCTCTTGCGCGGCCAGCGGAAGGAGTGACGGGGAGAAGAGGAAGGTTCGACGAAGCATATCTCCCCGCGATTATGGCAGATCTCTAATCGATGAGGCCCAGCCGGTTCCGCAAATCCTGCACCGTAGCCCGGGCGTCCTCCCGACTCAGCGACTTCGGCACCAGACTCAAGTACAACCCCTGCTTGGTCGCGATGTGGAATATGCCCTCGTTCCGCCCCATCGCGGTATTCACGCGAATCTCCCGAATCTCCCCTCCTGGGATCACGCGTGGAGCCTCGCCTCCCGACGCCGTAACGATTAGGTTCGATCCACTCACGGAAACCAACACCCCGCACGAATGTTCGAAATAGGCGCTATCTCCAATCACCGAGTGGTCGTGGATCAACGAATAGACGACGGCTTTCTCCCCTCGCACCGGAACCGGAGGAGGCGCGTAACCCACCGGTGCCGCATACGGGGCCGGCCCTGACGGGTAGGAGCCAACCGGCGGAGCAGGCTGCTGCTGTTGGCTCTGCGGCGGCCACCCCGGCATCGGCTGTGGCGGCCCCGGATTCGGCAGATACATCGGGTCACCAACCGGTGCAGTTGGGTACATGACCGCCGAACCAGTCTGCTGCGGGTAAGTTGGCGGATAGGCCACCGGCTGTTGCGGATATGCCGCGGGCTGTTGCGGATAGGCCACCGGCTGTTGCGGATAGACCGCCGGCGGCGGCACCCCCTGTTGTTGCATCTGTTGCATCTGACGCTGCATCCGCTGCTGCTGAACCTGCATTCGCACCTGCTGATAACTCTGCACTCCCTGCGCCAAAATCGTCAGCGCCACGCTGAATCGGTCGGCCTTCTCGCCCCGAGTCGTCGGTGCCGCCGTGCCCAACGCCTTCGTCGTCCGCACCGGAAGCGTCGAATCCAGGATCGTCGCGATCTTCGCCAACTCAACCGCCTGCAAGGCGTCACCCGACTTTTGCGCTGCCTCTGCCATCACCCAATAGATCGGCCCCTGCACCATCGGGTCGTTTGGATAAAGCTCCAGCGACCGCCGACCATAAAGCAACACGGTAGCAAAATTGCCGTCCGCTGCCGCCGTCTCTAGCTCCTCGCCGATTCGTCGTTGCTGCTCAACGTCAATCGGAATGCGCAAAGTCTCTGCCACCAGTAACCACACCGTGGTCAGGGGTAACATCAGGAATAGTTTCATAAGAATCTCCTTCGGGAATAATTAGTAAGCACCGGTCACCACAAACGGTGCCCAGAAAAAAGGATGGGCAAACTGGGCGCGCACCACCAAGGCCGCCTCCCGCATCGCCCCCGCCGTCCGTTGCCCCTTCATTAATCGGGCGTGGAAACCGCTCATCAATAGCACCGTGGCATCGTCACTGACTCTCCATAAACTCGACACCACCGTCTCTGCGCCCGCCATGAGAAACGTTCGAGTAAGTCCAGCCACTTCGTCCCCGCCCGTCACCTTGCCCAGCCCTGTCTCGCAGGCACTAAGAATGATGAGCTTGGCGCGAAGCTTCATCTCGGGCAATTCGTAAAGGGACAGTCGCGACCTCTGCCCCGCCGCCGGAGCCGTCAGCAGCCCGCTGAACAGCGGGGCGTGTTCGTCAAACAAACCGTGGGTTGCAAAGTGGACAACGTCGGAGTCGACCAAGTCCGCTCGGGCCGCATCAGGCGTGAACGCCTGCCCGGTGGCGCGCCTTGCTCCCGGGTAGCTTTCGGCAATCTTCTTCGTCTCCCCTAGCGTGCCCGGCAACCCGGCCCAGCCTTCAACCGACAGGTTCCCGATCGCCCCCAAAAACACGGTCCCCCCTGGTTTCGCGCTGTCTGCCAGGAACTCAATCGCCGATGCGCTCGGTAAATAGCGAATCGTGTACTTCGCCACCAGCGGTTCGCCCGTTGCCCCCGGGAGCACCTGAAAGGGAAGGTAGTGCAACGGCCCGGTCGCCACCACGATCAAATGGGCAATGCCACCAGGCAGGATCCGCTCTACCGGAGTCCAAATCATCGTCGAAACCGATTGCAGCTCCGGCTCCGAAGTCGGATCCGCCAGTTCCCTCCGCAGCCGCTGAATCTTCTGCCGCAATTCTCCCGGGCGAATCGGTAATCGGATCTGGCGAATAGCCTGATGGGTAATCACAAATACCAGCAGCCCGTCGTTTAGAGCAGCGTATTCAATCAACGCCGTACCTTGCGGCAAACGCGTCTGTAACCGGGCCAGCGGCATCGGCCGGGTCGTCAGCGACTGAGCCGACCGCGACCGTAACAGCGAAGCCCGTTCATATGCCAGCGTAAACTGAGACGCCAGCTTTTTCATCTCGATCTGCAACACCGCCGGCTCCCGCCCCGCGCTCCGCAATAAGTTCTGATGCTCCGGCAAGGATTCAACGCGCAGCGCCGCCATCCGTTGTTCGATCGCGTCCAATTCGGCCACCTCTAAGCCCCCTCGAAAGCGCTTCCCCCGCACCCCGTCCAGAAATCCGCGCGCCTTGCCGCGTTCTGCCAAGTCGTACGCCGATGGGCCGGTCCACAACCCCAAGGCCCGTCGATAGAGGTCCTGAACCGGCTCTTCGTCCAACATCGCGACCTGTTGTCCCTGCTCCGTTAAGCCTGCCCGCGAAGCTTCGACCATCTCCAAGGCTTTTGCATAGAGCGCCCGCGCCCGTCCGGCTTCACCCGTAACCTCCGCCGCAATCCCCCTCTCGTAGGCAATCCGCCAAAGACTCCCCGCCAAATTCAAATTCGTCGCCAACCGTTGGGCCACTTCGAGCTGCGCTAAAGCATCGGGTACCCCCGTCGCGGAGGTCGTCAGAAAATGGGCGAACTCAATCCGGATCACCACCTCCAACACCTCCTTCCGCACCGCCGCCACCGCCTGCTCATACCAGCTCGCCGAACGCTCCAGCCGCGCCATCTGCAGCAATACGTCCACCCGGGAAAATCTCGCCCCTGGCACCGCTCCGGCCAGAGCCTTTCGCAGGATCTCCCGCGCGCCTTCGACTTCGTCGTCTAGCGCCGCCACCCCAGCCTGCCCCAGTACCGCCTCCCCGTACTCCTGCGCCGTCGGCCTTCGCCCTTTGGCCGTCAGCACCTCGTTGAATACCCGCCCCGCCTTCCCCATCTCGTTCGTCAACAAGTACGCCTCCCCCAACCGGTTCAGCGTGCTGAAATCCGACGATCCCCCCTCAACCGACAGCGCCTCCTCCAGCGCGGCAATTTCGTTCGAAATGCTATTCGACGCCCGATAAGTGGTGGCTATCCCCCGCAGTAGTTCCCGCTGCGCCGGGGCGTTCTTCGCCTTCCGCGCGGAGTCTAACTCCGCCACTTGCTCGCGTAATACCCCGTCGATATCCCCCGCGAGTCGCCGCCGCACCGTAATCGCCTTCCGGGCAAATGCCCGGATCGAAACCGGCAGTCCCGGGAACTCGGCTTCCATTCGACGCGCTAAGTCCATGGCTTCCTCGTAACCCAGAGACCGCATTGCCACCAACACGCAACTGAGTAGCTGCGAGGCTAACTCCCACTCGTCTACCCCGGCTAACTTCGCTAGTCCCAACGCATCGAGTCCCTGCCCGTACCGCTGCTCGGCGAACAGCACATCGCTCTGCGCCAAAAAGGCCCCGCCACGATACGCTGTCGGCAAAGGCAACATTCTGTCGGCCTCCTCCCGTGCCCCCAATAGGTTACCCATCGCCAGTTCAGCCAACACAATGTCCCGCGCGTTGCGCCCTGCGCTTTTCGACCCCGGGTCCGTCTGCTGGCCTCTCGCGTCTCGAAACCACCGCAGGGCCGTCGCCGGCTCCCCAAGCGCCATCCAGTCCCGTCCCACCGCCGCCAAGCTGATCTCCAAATTCTCGATCACTCCCGACTGCCGATGCAACGCCAACGCCCGCTCAGAGGCCGCGAACGCCGCCCGATGGTCGTGCTCCAAACTGCGGTAGTACCCGCTCTGCAAGGACGCGAACACGCTCGCTTGCAGCAACTCGCCCTTCTCAACGGAAAGTTCGATCAACGCCGCCGTCTTCCGATGCAGGTCCTCCCATTCAACCGGGCCCGGAACCGGTTCGTTCTGGGCCCAGCTAGAGCTCACTCCGGCAACCAACAGCAGCATCAGTCGCATCGGCTTATGGAATCCGAATCGTCATCGGAGCCGTCATCAGCAAACGCTGCGTCGCTCCGTCGAGAAGGGATAAGGTCCCTGCCGTCGTCGTCCGTAGTAACGGGGCAAAGTCCGCTCCCGGAATCTGGCAACTCCGATTCGAAATCGGCATCGCCGGACACCCCATGTAGCTCCGTCCCCCCACCTGATACTGAACGATCACCCTCTGGTCCGCGGGTGCCGCCCCAGCGAAGTTCCATTGCACCACCAATCCGCTCCGGTTGGCCCAAGTCGACGCGGCCGGTGAAAACTGAGTAACCGTAACCGGCCCGCCCACGCTCAATACCTGCATCGGAGCAGTACGGGGCGGACCGATAATCCCCGAGGCGACGATGCTCCCCACCGCCGCCCGCCCCGCCAGCACCTGCTGAAGATGCGCCGGGTCCATCGTGATAATCGACATCGGTCCACCCACCGCCGTTTGCACGATGTTCCCGCCGCCCGAAGCCACCAGCGCCCCTCCCGCCCCGCCGATCAGGACGCCGTATTGAATCCGATTCGCATTCCCCGCCGGAAGAACCCGAAGCCCGCGCGAGTCGATCAAATGACCGTCACCCCCCAAGCCCCGCACAATCCTATCCGGTGCGGATTGCAACCGAAAATCGGGCAGTGCCACAACGTTCCCGCCTCCCGACGCCACCAGGTTTCCCCCGCCGGACGCCACCAGATTCCCACCTCCCGAAGCGACCAAGCCCGCCGGCGACTTAAGCGCCCCAGCGGCATCAAGATAGTATCCGGATCCCACTCGAACATTGTTCTGGTCAAATCACTGCTGTCCGAAACAACTCGAGAACGGGCGACACGTGTTGTAAACATGGGTCTTAAGCCGTTGGAATTGAGTTCGGAAAGTTGAGGTCTAGTTTTTCGGGTTACTGTCTCCTGTCCAAGAAGATTGCCCGTGGG